>RKSL01000086.1 GCA_008633435.1 Candidatus Desulfobulbus rimicarensis
TTAATTTGGAGCCACCTGGTTTGCAAAATATGAGTCACAGGTCATGCTATGCCGCCATAAGGTGAAAAAACCCCTCGACGAATGGGCCTGTGAAATATGCGGGCTAATTTTGAACATTCTTCGATATATAGAACATAAGTTCATGGATTTCCCCCGTCCATGCCGTCAAACAGAGTTACGGAAGCCTTAACCTGTAGATTTGGTGTTTTCATTCGTGCAGCAAATCGCTGGTGAAAAATGAGGATTAAGTAACCAGGCACGACTAAGGCCCTCCCTGGAACATAAAAAAACGCGTGTCTTTACCATTTCCTTGCAATATTATAATTTTCTGCAACAAAGCTGATATCATTCTGGCTTCCAGAGGCTTTATCATGCGCTGTCACCTGACGACAACGATCCTGAGCCAACCCCATGGGACAAATGATGAAATTCTTCTGTTACAAACTTGTATCTAGCTCCTGTTTTTGATATGAGTAAACATACGTCTCTTTTATTGCCATTTCAGCAGCCAGGACAATGCGCCCCCAGAAACGACAACAACACCAGCAAACAGCAACCCGTATGACCGTCTGCTGTCTGATATCTCTAATTATCGGCTCCTATATTGTATGGGCAAATACCGTACAGGGGATCAATGATTCCACCACAAGACTCTTGCCGGTTGTCGTGATGGCTGTTGTCCATCTCCTGGGAGGAAGTCTTGCTCTTTATCATGCCAGAAAAACGCACCAGGTTCTGAAGAATATTCATGTGTATGTCTATTTTTCTGCTACCCTAGGCCTGGCAATGTACTGGCTCCCTGCCCTGTTCTAATCAGTATGGCAAATTTTCCGCACTGCAACGATTAACACCACAATGCTTCCCCTGTTGCCGTTGCCTTGGCCCTGGTTGTCCGTCCCGATGCCTCAGGCAGGTCAAGACTACCGGCCCATAGCCAGACAGGCAGTTGTTCGTGGTCATTTATAAAGCCAAAGTATTTTGCAGCAGCACTGACAAAGCTGAACTGTTCACGGGATAAATGGGAAACCGGGGTTGCCTGATCGAAAAAAAACTGAACAGAATCGTTTTCTGTCAGCAGCAGCAAATCATTGTGCTTCTTCATTGCCGTATCATTTAAAAACCTGACTGAACGCAGTTTTATCTGTCCCCTGCGCAGCAGATCAAAAGTAAAAAGTGTTCTTCTCACTATCATTTTATATTCCATGACCTTCCTCCTGTGTATGTTGTACTTCGTCAACTTCACTTAAAAATAAGCCAGCTGTTTTCCGCTGCCCTGTGAATTATTTATCTTGACTGTAACAGGGGTGGTTTGTCATATAGTGATAGACCCTCAACTTTTTGAATAAAAAATAGACAAATGTCAGTACTGGAGAGGATTTACTCCTTTCATTCCCGCATCCAGGCAGGTCAATACCCCAATGCCAATGACCTGAGTGAAGAATTTGAAATATCACCGGCTACTGCTCATCGTGATATTGCCTACCTGCGTGACCGCCTTTTGGCTCCACTGCGCTTTGACCAACGCAAGAACGGCTATTATTATGAAGAAGACGGTTTTCGTCTGCCCTTCCAGGATTCACCCAGGCTGCTGCTCTTTCTTGCCCTGCTGAATTCTCTTGCCGCAGAGGCCGGGCTTGATAGTCTGCCGGAGATACAACAATTACAACACAAACTCTCCGCAATGATGTTTGGTGGCCAGGCAACCATTGAGGATATTATCCACTGTGAATGGGTGGAAACAGAGACGGTAAGCGACACCGTTTTTCAGCAGGTGGTGAATAGTCTTCTGCAGCAAACCCAGCTGGAGGTCGTCTATGGCAAAGATCCGGAAAATTCCGGGAATAGCCGTAGACTTGATCCGTTAAAACTGGTTAATTATCAGGGACGCTGGTATCTGCTGGCCTGGTGCTTTCTGCGCGGGGAAAAACGGCTCTTTCATCTTGCCAGAATTTCTGCAGCAAATCTGATGTCTCAGCCTGTGCAACACCGTCTGAATCCTGATGATAACTACCTGACAGGAGTGTTTGGTATTTTTAAAGGCGAGATCAGCTTCACAGCAACAATTCGGCTGTCGGGGATGGCGGCTCGCAGAGTGCGCACCCAGCACTGGCATCCGGAACAGGTTATTGAAGAGCAGAACAAGACGATTCTGCTCCACCTTCCCGTGGCCGATGACCGGGAATTAATCATGAAGATTCTCCAGTTTGGCGATGAAGCTGAAGTGATTGCCCCAAAACAGTTAAGAAACCGGGTAAAGGAAAAAATTAACGCCATGGTCAGACAATACAGCTGATTTCCTCAACCACTCAGACCTTTCCAGTTTGCAATGAGTTATTTTCCATGGAGCCTCACCAATGAGTAGAAAAAAAGTTACCGCTGTTATCCTCGCTGCCGGCAAAGGCACCCGCATGAAATCAAACAAAGCCAAAGTGCTGCACGAGCTTTTTTTTAAACCCATGCTGCATCATGTATTAGACAGTGTGATGTCGACAAGCATCACGCAGACTGCAATCATTGTCGGGCATCAGCAAGAACGCGTTCTGGAATCCCTTAAAACCTACAATTTTACGCCGGTTTATCAGGAAGAGCAGCTGGGAACAGGTCACGCCGTGCGCTGCGCCGAAAAGGCGTGTGACGGCGCCGACCAGATCATGATTCTCTGCGGCGACACACCGCTCATCCGGCCGGAGACATTGCAGGCCATGATCAAAAAACATCTGCTCAACAATGCAGTAATCAGCCTGATGACCACCCAGCTGGATAATCCTTTTGGCTACGGCAGGATTATCAGTGACGAATACGACTATATTAAACAGATTGTGGAACAAAAAGATGCTACAGCTCAACAACGATTAATAAACGAAATAAATACCGGAATATACCTGGTCGAACGCAACTTTTTATTTAGCGCCCTGCGACATGTGGGGACTGACAACAGCCAGAAAGAAATATATCTCACGGATATTGTTCAGATTGCTGCAAATGCCGGATACAAGATATTGAAATTTCGCCACAACCGGGAAGTCGACGTTCTTGGAGTGAATTCACGCGTTGAACTTGCCAAGGCACACCAGGAGTTGCAAATGCGCCATAACCAGGACGTTATGCTCAGTGGAGTAACCATGCACTCGCCGCAGACCACACTCATCTCCCCTGACAGTACTATTGGCAAGGATTGTCTCCTTGAATCAGGCGTACAGATAACCGGCAACTCTGTTGTTCATCCGGGCAGCTTTCTGGCAACAGGCGTTGTCGTGGATAACTCAACAGTGGGTACAGGCTGCCACGTCGGAGCGCATAGCGTGCTGCAAAATTATACCCTTGCCGAAGCAACCGAACTGCCTCCGTTGAGCTGTAAACAAGGATGAATCAGGCATGGCTTGACCAGATCGTCGGCCACAAACAGACA
Organism: Candidatus Desulfobulbus rimicarensis; assembly: GCA_008633435.1. Lineage (GTDB taxonomy): Bacteria > Desulfobacterota > Desulfobulbia > Desulfobulbales > Desulfobulbaceae > Desulfobulbus_C > Desulfobulbus_C rimicarensis. The sequence goes on from RKSL01000086.1 coordinate 3,410, forward strand.
CGAAGACTTCGAGCAATGAAAGTTGGTCACTGCGGCGTGGTACGCTCACGCTGCTGTGACTTTCATAATACCAGGTTGGGTAGCCGCAAAACAGTATTGGCAAGGAGACAAGATCTGATTATGATAATGATGTTTTTGTCAGCATCAGAATTTTGTCCATACTAAAAAAATACTTTCAATGGAGCGCCCCATGAGTGACATCAAAAAAATGTACACAACCATCCTTGGTGATTCTTTTCCCATGGAGATGACCATTTCATTTGACGGCCAAACCCTGGTCTACCGCAAGCGCACCTGGGGAATCCCGATGGAAGATGGCTCTGTGGATGAACGTGGTCTTCGCTATGGTGAAAATCCTGACCAGGAAGCCGCTCTTTATGAATTGGTTAACGGCAATCTGGTTCTTGGTGACTGCAAGTTCATTGAACCGGGTAATTCTCTTGTCAGTGGCATCTCGGTTGACGACATGCTGCAGGTTGGTAAACACCCGGGAAAAATCAATCTTACTGATGTTGATAACGGCTTAAATATCATTAAATATCTGGTCGACAAGCCAGCGGCAGTCATCCTCAAACACAACAACCCCTGTGGTGCAGCCATTGGCGAAAACCTTGCTGATGCCTATAACAAGGCCAACCGGGTGGACAGAATTGCAGCCTTTGGTGGTGCGGTTATCATGAGTCGTCCGGTGGACAGAGAAACGGCAAAACTGATGAGCCGGAATTATCTTGAAGTGGTGTGCGCCCCTGATTTTGAAGAAGGCACCCTGGAAATCCTTGCCAAGGCAAAAAACCTGCGCGTTATCCGTATGGATGGCATAAACCGGCTGGCAGATTTCGAAAAATTTCGTTTTGTTGATTTTAAATCTCTTATGGACGGCGGCGTCATTGTTCAACAGTCGGCAGTCAACTCCATCCGTACTGCCGCAGATCTCAAGCCGGCGACCGCCACCTGGAAGGGGAAGGAGTATGCCTGCGAAAGACAACCTACCCAACGTGAACTTGACGACATGATTTTTGGTTGGGCAGTGGAACATGGCGTGACCTCAAACTCTGTTATCTATGTTAAAGACGGTTGCACAACTGGAATTGGCACCGGCGAACAGGACAGGGTTGGGGTTGCTGAAATTGCAGTGCATAAAGCCTATGTAAAATATGCTGATATTACCTGTTTTAATACATTCGGTATCCCTTATGCTGACCTTGCCCTCGAGGTAGCCCAGGGAAAACGCAAAGCAGCCGACAAAGAGGCCATTGACAGTAAAGTGCGGGAAGAACGGGCAGGACTGCCTGGTTCCGTCATGATTTCCGACGCGTTCTTTCCATTCAGGGATGCAGCAGATGTGGGTATCCGTGAAGGGATTACTGCTATTTTGCAGGCTGGCGGCTCCATGCGCGATTATGCCTCAATTGAGGCCTGCAATGAAGCTGACCCGCAAGTGACGATGATGTTTACCGGACAACGTTCGTTTAAGCATTAATCAGCACCAAGCAATTATTGTTAGACTGGTCGGTATTGCAGGAAACGGGGACGGGGAAACGCCATATTTCGTCTCCGTTTCTTCTTTACGCAGACAATGGTTGATAAATATATTTTCCAAATCAGGAGCACATCATGGATGCCATACACTGTATTGAAAGCCGGATGAGTATCAGGGGCTTTAAGAAAGAACCAGTTCCCCGCGAGCTTTTGGAGCAAGTTATTACCACTGCCTCTCAAAGCCCTTCATATAAAAATTCTCAGCCATGGGAAATCATGGTGGTTTCCGGTGAAAAAAAACAGGGGTTGACCAATCTGCTCATTGAACTCCTTGAGAGTGGCACCCCTTCCTGCCCGGATCTTGCCGAACCAGAGTCCTGGCCACCGTCAGAACAGGCCAGAATTTCCGACCTCTTTGCAAAGCGTAAAGAGCTTACCGGCATAGATCTCACCGATCCGGCAATCGTTATCAAGGCAAAAAAAGCCAATTTTCGTTTCTATGGTGCCCCTCATGGTGTTTTCCTGTACCAGGAAGCCTCACTTTCGCAGTGGTCATTATTTGACCTTGGTCTGTTTGCCCAAAGCCTGATGCTGGCCGCCCATGCCCGAGGTCTGGGCATGGTTCCCCAGGCCTTTCTCACAGATTACGCCCAAAATGTTAAGCAGTACCTCGATATTGCACCAACCAAACGCCTTGTCCTTGGCCTGTCTGTCGGCTACCCGGATGCTGACTCACCGGCAAACAGTTTTCAAACTCCACGGAGCCCTTTTTCTGAAATTGCCACCTTTGCAGAATAGCTGTTTGCCCGTGGTTTGACTCTCCTGGTTTCGCTTGGTATAGTATATTATGTGTATTCAACCCTTTTTCTTCTTTGTCCATCTATTCCTGTCATGGTAACCGAGTCTCAAAACTCTACATTTACCATTGAAGGTTCGGAACAACATCTTGTTGCGACCCTCGTGCAATTACTGGCCGGAGCTGTGAAGCATCACAGCCTTTACCCGGAAAACCATGCCATTGCCATCCAACATCAGCAGAAAATTTTCACGACACTCTCCTCGTTTCTTAAAAACAATCAGGTTCTTCATCTGACAATTGAAAAAACAGACATCATTTTTGACGGGAATGTTCTCTATCAAGGGCAGAATAATGAAAATGATATCGCCTTTCTCCTGGCAAGAGATGGGGTTGAATGGATTGAGTTTCTTCGCGAAATTGAACTCTGGGAAATCCAGGCGCTTCTCCGGCTTATTAATCTGAACCGGCGTAGTGACATCGAAAATGACGGCAACATTACCACAGCCCTGTGGGAAAAAGATCTGCCCCATATAGATTATAAAGCTGTTGACCTCACGGCTCTGGATGTTCCGATGCTTAATTTTAAAGCATTCCAGGTTGCCCCACCCCAGATGCTATCGAGTGACGAAACAATCGATAGCGAAGCCGAAACCATTGATGAAGAAGACTATGAAGAATTTGAGGACGATATTGAGACTCCCAACCTCAATCTGACCTCGCCTGACACCTCCCTTTGGCAGTTGACAGATCTAGAACAGTTCCAGCTGGATGCGCTCATCAAAAATGAAGAGGAAGGCCCTGACACCGCAAGTATTATTGATATCCTGTTTATTCTCCTTCTGCTCCAGGATGACAAGCATGAAGCACTTGATATTTTAGAATTTTTGCAAGATAGATTCCTCTACTGCCTTCAACACCAACAGTTTAAATACAGTCTGCGTATACTTGCGACCTTAAAAAAGATTGATGCACAGACCAGTTCACTGCAAGAAAAACTCCACCCACTTATCAACGATTTTTTTCAAGCCGTGGCAAGACCCGAAAGTTTACGCGACCTGGAGCCTTTTTTTGAGTCGCCTGAACTGACTGTACCGGATAATGAAATTACTGCGCTCTGGAAATTACTCAAACTTCTTCCTGCTGAGGTTTTACTGGCTCTGGCACCCATCAGTGACAAAGTGGATATCCAACGATACGGTATCGCCTTTGTCTCTATTTTTGAACAGTTTGGTGAACAATCGCCATCTATTCTTGCCAGCGTGATTGTAGGTCTTGACGAGAAAATATGCCTGCTTCTTTTCCCTCTTACAAACAAAATCGGCACTGAAAAGGCTATCCCGATTGTCACGGAGATGGCCCTGCACCCCTCGCAGCCTGTTCGCAATAAAGCCTTGCCGCTTTTACTCAAGTGGAATGCTGTAAATATCAGCAAATTATTTCCACTTATCGAAGATCCCAATCCCGTTATCAGGGAAACACTGTTCTCGATAATCGAACAGCAACGCAGCCCCAAGATTGAACTTCTTCTCTGCAAGCATCTCCAGGAAAGACTGCACTCTGATAAAGATCGGAATCAAATTTTGGCCTGTTACCAAGCCCTTGGCAAAGTGGGCAGCACCCTGTGTATTCCTTTTTTAAAAAAATGTCTTTTCCAGAAATCCAGCCTGGGGACACTTTTTGCCACCGGTGGGGGGGCTCATAAAGAAGGGGCAGCTCATGCCCTTTTAACCCTGCACCAGACAGAGGCCAAACAAATTGTTGAGGAAGGGGCGGCAAGCCTTATTCCTGACACCAGATCAGCCTGTAAAAAAGCCCTTGGAGGTCATCATGCCTCATAACAGGCCCTGGAAAAATCAAACAGCGGCAACGCCACCGGATCCCCTCCTGGGACAACGTTTTCTTCAGGCCATTAACGGTCTGATTTCTACAGCAAAAATCCATCTGGACAACAATCAACTGCTGCAGCAATCTGTCCACGCCTTTGCCAAAATCATTGAAGAATGCCTCCAGTACGATGACGAGATCAACCTTATTGCCTCAGTTGGTGGTTTTTATCTCCAACAGGAAAAAATAGGGCTGCAACGAAATGCCTTGGGACTGGCCAAAAAATTACTCTTATACTTTAATGACCGGGAGATTGACGGACTGCGTTTTAAACGAAGTACCGCCTATATACGAACCACAGACCTGCTTGTATTCATCCGCTTGTTAAACAAATCAAAAAATGAAGACAAACCTGCATATTGGCTCAGTTCAATGCTGGAAGAAAACCGCTTTAACTGGGTAGAGCTAATTGACACCAGCCAGGCGCAATCTCTTGCTTCAATCTTTGCATCAGGAACAGATAATCAGCAAGTTGCTGGAGGAGCAACCACATCTGCGACAGCACAGAAGATTGCTTCGAAAAAGCCTCCTGCCAAAAAACAATCATCGACTGCACGTCGGAAAAAAAGGCGCACTCAAAAAGCATTGTTGACCTACAGCCGGGCGATGTACTCTCTGCAGGACGTTGCCAAACGTCTGGCCAGTAATAAAAATGCCGGAATGGGAAAATCAGTGCAACTGGTGCAGAACATGGTCGATATGATCATGAATGATGACAATGTCCTGCTTGACCTGTCAACCATCCGCGACTATGACGATTATACATTTACCCATTCAATTAACGTGGCTATTCTTTCCCTCTGCCTGGGGCACCGGATTGGACTGAACAAGGTGCTGCTGGCTCGTCTTGGTCTGAGCGCCCTGTTTCACGACCTGGGTAAAATTGATATTCCAAAAGAAGTATTAAACAAACCGGGTAAACTGGATGCTGACGAATTTAAAATCATTCAAAATCACTCAATTTTCAGTGTTCGCCGGATCCTCAGATTACGAGCCTCATACGACAGGAAAGCTGGAATCATGCTGGCCCCGTTTGAGCATCATCTCAGGTACGATCTTGGTGGATACCCGAAAACTCCACGGAAAACACCTATCAGCCTCTTTGGCAGAATAATTACCATAGCCGATGTTTATGATGCAGTCACCGCGCCGCGCATTTACCGAAAGAGCTACATGAGTCAGGACAAAGCCCTCGGCCTGATGCTGGAAGACTCCGGCACCATATTTGACCCGGTTTTGCTCAAGGTCTTTATTAATATGCTCGGTATTTATCCGGTTGGTACTGTTCTTGTGCTTGATGATGCCCAGTTGGCTTTAGTGGCTCATCCACCGGATGAAGCAAAGGAAAAAGGGACGCTTTGGGCCATCCGGTTGGAACGGCTGAAAAATGGTGGCTACAAAAGAGGAGAATTCATTAATCTCGGCAACTGGGATCCTGACAAAAAAGCATTTAACCAGGAGATCCAGCAAACCCACCATCCGGCTGACCTTGGCATACAACCCGCTGAATTTTTGTTGGGATTGTAAAGAGTTACAATTAGTCACAGGGGGGTAATAACGCTGTGTTTGTATTACCTCTGAGCTGTAACTGCATCCAGTACTCTTCCCGCAGAATCCTCGAATGTGATGCAAAAACCAAGGGCAAGAGCAACTTGCACACGCACGTCACAGGCAGCCCAGGAGATAATTTCGTAACTCAGTGGTTTTGCAAGTTTTTTGCACTCACCTGAAGAGTTACCGAATTTCTTTACAAAGTTATTCTTCTGTCAGGCAGAGAGCCTGCCAGTTGTCGGGCAAACTCTCTGCTGAGAGTTCTATTTGTTCGGCAAATCCATGCAGCATTTCCCTGGTACAGTTTACCGAACTTATACGTTGCCCGCTACTCACGTCTGCAAGCTCCCTGCTCAAAAAATCCAGCAGTTTACTCCGGATCCGTGGAATAAATGGGGAGCAGTCATGATGAATACGGCTGCAGAAATCCTGCATTCTCTGCCAGTTATAGATAGTTCTCCGAATGCCGCGATAACTGCTCAGATCGCGATTATCGGCGTCAATATCGCGCAGGACAATTTCCCAATATCTCTCCAGAACAGCATTTTGGAGCAGAACACGTTCATTTTCAGAAAGTTCAAGTTTCGGCCCCTCCGGATCGCAGCTCAGATAGTGAAGCGTTGCGTGGTAGGCAATCTCTGGTATTTCGCCGGAATCACGAAGAATAAAGACTTCATCCTCAAGAATTGCAAGGCGCTCATCACTGGTCATTGTCAGTCGGGGTTGGTTGGTTATCCAAGTCAAAAAGCTGTCGCACTGTGGCAATTCGTTGCTCCTGATCAGTACAGGGATGGTCTGTTTTTAAATACTGGAGGGGATTATGCAGAAGTTTTCCGGCAATGGCACTGGCCATGCGCTCTATGGATTGCCTGTCTTTTGGAGTAATACCATTGAGACGAGACAGCGTTTTTAGCAACTCAGCCTGGCAAATTGCCTCAGCACTTGTTCGTAAATCAATAATTGTCGGAGTAAGCTCCATCGAAGAAAGCCAGTGTAGAAACTTAAGCGTTTCTTCTTCCACAATTCTTCTAGCCTTGATTGCTTCCTGGTCGCGCTGCTCCCTGTTCATCTCGACGACACTGTTCAAATCATCAATATCATAGAGATAAACATTTTCCAGAGTGTTAATTTCCGGATCCAGATCACGCGGCACGGCGATATCTATAAAAAAAAGCGGCTGATTACGCCGTTTTCGCATTATCGAAGCCACTTCTTTTTTATGGAGGATAAGCCCTGTTGCCCCTGTGGAGCTGATTATAATATCAACATGGGCGAGCTGCTCAACAAGTTCATCCAGCCCAATAGATTTGCCATGAAAACGTTTGGCCAGTTTCATGGCACGCTCAAGGGTACGGTTAGCAACAACAACATCTGTTGTTCCTTGTCCGACAAGATGTTCGGCGGCAAGCTCTGCCATTTCCCCTGCGCCAATCACCATAACCCGCTTGCCTTGCAGATCCCCAAAGATCTTACGGCCAAGCTCAACAGCCGCATAGGAAATTGACACCGCGCTGGCTCCTATTCTTGTTTCTGTTCGCACCCGCTTGGCAACAGAAAACGATTTATGGAGCAGCTTATTGAGGATTATTCCGGTTGCCTTCCGGGCAGAGGCATGTCGAAACGCATCCTTTAACTGGCCAAGAATCTGGGCTTCACCAACAATCATGGAATCAAGACTGGAGGCAACAAGAAACAGGTGTTCCACTGCCTCTTCATTTTCAAAGGTGTAAATGCACTCGGCAACTTCCTCCCGGGTCACATTTCCGGCAAACAGCAGATCCAGCACCTCACGGCGCATACGCCTGTTATCGTGGCAGGTAAAGAGAATTTCCACTCTATTGCAGGTGGAAAGCAGATAGTATTCGCCCAGCCCATTGAGCTGGCCTAACGTACGCAAAGGTTCATCATAGCCCCCGGTCAGGGCAAGTTTTTCACGCACCGCAAGGGGGGTGGTCTTATGATTTACCCCCAGCAAAACAATTGACTCACGCCCCATTATGCACACCACTGAGCTGAAACAACAGCGTGAGTAAAACCGCACCAAAAGCAATAATCGTCATGATTGCAGCCCGCCGTCCACGCCATCCCACAGTAAAACGCTGATGCATTAAGCCCGCATAGAAAAACCAGGTAATCATTGACCAGATGATCTTTGGATCCCAGTGCCAGTCCCTGCCACCCCATATCTGCCTGGCCCAGATATAACCGGTAATCATCCCCAGGGTCATCAGTGGGAAACCAATGCTGATACAATGCTGGTTGAGCTTGTCCAACGATTCCAGTGATGGCAGACGTGAATAGAAAAAACCAAACCGTTTTTCCTTGAGTTCTCGCTCCTGCAAAAGATACATTGCACCGCCAATGGCAGCAAGTGCCAGAAAAGCATCGGCTATGATGGCAATGGATGCATGCACCGGCAACAACCAGGACTGCATGGCAGGAGGAATGGGGAGAATTATCTTTGGCGCACACGCGGCCACCAGCATCAACACAAACACCATGAGACTGGCAAAAGTCCCAAAATTTCGGACTGTATAGCGCCAACGAAACGAGAGATAACAGCAGGCAATAGACCAGGCAAAAAACGAAACTGTTTCATGGATACTGGTAATAGGGGTATGTCCTGCTTCAAAATAGCGGGCAAAAATTGTTGCCGTATGCAGAAAAGCTGCTCCAAAAAAAATCTTGCGGGCGTTCCCCCGAACCGCATTTTTCTGGGTAATGAAGAACACCGTATATGCTGCTGTTGATAAGAAATAGGCCAGAAAACTGGCTTGAAATAGCAGATAGCTCATTCATCCCTTCCCAATTGGCTGATATCAAAGTCAGTGTCTTTCCCCAAAACATTGCGTAAATGGTTGCGGACAAGATCCCATCGTTGTTCTGCAATCCACAAAACAATATCGTTATGAAGAACTTTTTTCAGCACCTTTTTTCGTTCCGTGCTGCTTTGGTCACCTGCCTGCAGATGCTGGCGAAGGGTTGACATAAGCTTCAGAAGCACTGCGTATTCAGAGCCATAATGACTTTCAAGTTCTTTGCGGATCCGGGCTGCAACGGCTGGGCTTGAGCCACAGGTAGAGACCGTCAACAGAAGATCTCCGTGACGAACAACTGCAGGCACCTGAAAAGTACATTCCTCGGGAGCATCAATGACGTTTACAAGCTGAGCTGACTGCTGAGCTTCACGCATTACCTCCTGCTGGACAGCACTGTTATCTGTTGCGGCGAACACTAGACGGGCACCGATAAGATCGCCCCGGATATATGCT
>RKSL01000087.1 GCA_008633435.1 Candidatus Desulfobulbus rimicarensis
TCATGGCAATCCAGGTTTTCCATTGTATTTTTTTTTTGTATACCCTTTGAGAGTATAGGTGACAGATTTATATGCAACCATTTGATGATTTGACCATAGCACAGCTCACTTCCTGGCTTGAGGGGGATGATGATTTTGTTTTTCTGGAAAGCTCCAGGTTGACAAAAAATAATTGCCATTCCTATCTTTTTCGGCGACCGCATACCTATCTTGTCTGTCATGCAGGGGATAATCCTCAGCACTTTCTTGCAGAGATCGATGCATGGCGTGCTCAGGGGTTTTTTCTGTCCGGATGGCTAGCCTATGAGTTTGGCTACTTGCTTGAACCTTGCCTGTACGAATATCTTTGTGATGAAAAAATACAGGGAAAGCCCTTGGCAATGCTTGGTGTTTTTGAACATCCCACGGTTTTTGACCATACAAACAGCCTGGAGGCAGCTGAGATTTTATGTGACTTGTTGCCAGCAAAGGCAGCGTATACAGAAGACTTTATCTGTACCCAGCTCACTCCAGCACTCTCGAAAGAGCAGTATCTTCAGGCCATTGCACAAATACAGAAGTATATTGGCAGGTGACAGTTATCAGGTTAATTTTACCCTGCCTCTTGATTTTGACTTTCAGGGATCTGTTGCCCGACTATACCAGAGTTTGCGTCGCAATCAATCGGTTTCCTATGGTGCCTGGATCAGGCAGAACGGGCGAGATATATTAAGTTTTTCTCCAGAGTTATTTTTTGAGGCTGATGCCAGCCGGGTAAAGGTTCGACCGATGAAAGGGACAATGTCCCGGGGCAGGACAACCGTAGAAGATGCCAAGTTGCGAAAATTTCTTGCCAATGATCTCAAGAACCGGAGTGAAAACATCATGATTGTTGACCTGCTCCGTAATGACTTGAGCCGTTTGCTCTATGAAGGAGGTGGGGGGAGGGTGGAACCTCGTGCCCTTTTTGCTGTTGAGACCTACGAGTCACTATTGCAGATGACATCAACTGTTTACGGGTATCCTGCAGACAATAATCGTCTTACTCTTCAGGAAATTATTTCTTCACTTTTTCCATGTGGCTCGGTGACTGGTGCTCCAAAAATTCGCAGTATGGAAATCATCCGTGAACTTGAAATACGTCATCGGGGTATATATTGCGGTGCCCTTGGTTACGCTGGGTCGCAGTCCATGTGCTTTAACGTGCCGATCCGTACGTTGTCGATTGAAGGAAACAGAGGAAGCATGGGGATTGGCTCTGGAATTGTTGCCGATTCTGATCCTGTTAAAGAATGGCAGGAATGCCTGCTTAAAGGTAATTTTCTCACCCATCCAAGACCCCAGTTTCAACTCATAGAAACCCTGCTCTGGCAGCCGGATGCCGGTTTTTTTCTTTACGATCATCATGTAGAAAGGTTAGCCGATTCTGCGGAGTATTTTCAGTTTGTTTACAGCCAGGAAAAAGTATCAGATGCACTCAGCATGGCAGTGGCGGACAGTACAGAGCCATTGCGGGTTCGGTTGTTGCTCCACCGCGACGGGAGATGTGTTGTCACCACTACCCCCCACTGTACAACACCAACAACACGGACAGGGGAGATTTGTCTTTCTGCGCAGCAGGTAGATCTGTACAACCTTTGGCTCTATCATAAAACAACACAGCGCGATTTGTTAAATACAGAATATGAGCTGGCAACTGCACAGGGATACCAGGATTTCCTCTTCTGTAACCAGCACGGCCAGATAACCGAAGGGGCAATCAGTAATGTGTTCATCCGCAGGAATACAAGGGAGACAATACTCCTTACCCCACCGCTCTGCTGCGGCTTGCTGGCCGGAACATACCGCCGGATGCTACTGGAGCAGGGGAAAGCCGTTGAACATGAATTGAGGAGAAAAGATCTTTGCGAGGCCAGGGAGGTGTATGTTGCAAATTCTGTGCGAGGTCTTGTCAGAGTACATTTAAGGAAAGAGCATCATGAAACATAATCAATGTCCCTGTGGTAGCGGCATTCTGTATAAAAAATGTTGTGAGCCGCTGATTACTGGTCAACAACTGGCAGAGACCGCAGAACAATTGATGCGATCACGTTATACGGCAAACGTACTTGGGGCGGAGCATTACCTGCTGTCCTCCTGGCATGAATCAACCAGACCTGAAACCATAACCATGGCAGACAGCCCACAATGGCTCAATCTGGTGATCACCAGGGTTAAACAGGGTACAGTTACTGATAAGAAAGGTGAAGTTGAGTTTAAAGCGACGTGTCTGCTTCGGGGGAATTTACAGGTTCTCCATGAAAACAGTCGCTTTGTTCGTCAGAGAGGTAAATGGGAATATGTAGATGGTGTAGAGATGAAAAACATTGCCCAGGGCAAAGAGAGTGCAGGGGCAGTTGGCCGAAATCAGCCATGCCCCTGCGGATCAGGTAGAAAATATAAAAAATGCTGTTTGTACCTGTAGCTGGTTTTAGAGGAATAGTAGCGGAATTGATTTGTGAGCAGGTGCTACTCGACAGCCGCGTCAGTAAATTTTTTCAATGCTCCTGCCATTTTCGCAAAGGGCTTTTCACGGTTAGTGATGGCGTGGCGTTTGGCAAGCCAGGATGGATCATTATAGCCAAGAGTAACTGTGCCTTTTTCGTCCTCCCAGGCAAGAACTTTTACGGGTAAGTCTATACCAATGCTCTGATTACTCAGCATGAGTTTACTTCCCAGTTTTGGGTTTCCGAAGATTAATACTTCTATGGGGCGTAAATTGGCTCCAATCTTCATGGCTGCTGCGCCGTGATTGATTCGTGCAAATACGGTAAAACCTTTCTCCTTGACGATTTTTTCAAGATTGTCAAGGGTCTGTTTAACACTGTGATTACTGGTTTTAGTAATCAGTCCATCTGCAGCCCAGGCTGTTGAGCAGAGAAGAAAAACTGTAGCCAGAACAGAAATAATTGTTTTCATTGCGTACTCCTTGGTATGATAAGTTTAAAAGGATAAATCAGAATACCTTATTACAGGAATAAGTACCAGATCAATTATAATAATTAATCTCAATTTATTTGTATTAAGGACTATACAGGGATACAATGGAGAGGAGAAATACAAAACAGCTTAAACAGACTATCCTCCGGGGAGTTTTGGAGGATAATCTGAAAATTGAAAAAGCTGAGTTCTCTGCATCTCCTTTGGCAGGCCCTCTCAAGCGCAGAACAGGAACAATACTTCCTGTAGCCGTTCTTTTGCTTGTGGCTGGACTTCTATTTACTGTCAGAGGCAACGTCCCTCTCCATCCCCCTGCACAGCAGGTTTCAAAAGAAATTTCTGCCCGTCTTCCCTGGAACGACATTTTGTTTAAAGAGCAACAAGATGTTGAAAAAACGTTTGCGCAGGGGTGGTCTGCCCCTCCGTTTGATCGAGGACGATTGCTTAAATACAACCTTTTGTTAAATCAGGCTAATGTGCGTTTAAGCAGCGTTTTTGGCCTGGCAGTTAAAACTATCGTTATTGATCCGGGGCATGGTGGTAAAGACCCGGGAGCTATTGGGGGCAAGGGAACACAGGAAAAAGATATTGTTCTTGATATAGCTCTCAAGCTGCAAACAATCCTGCAGCAGGGGGGAAGGTATAATGTTCTGCTTACCCGTACTACAGATATTTTTGTTTCTCTTGCCGATAGAGTCCGATTTTCTAACGAGCAACAAGCCGATCTCTTTATTTCTTTACACGTTAATGCTCTGCCGGAAAAAGAGTATAATGTGACTGAAACCTTTTATTTTGGCCCCCCATCAGATGCTTACACTCTGCATCTTGCTGAGCAGGAGAATCATAGCTCACAGATCCCTAGTGTTGATTTTAATAATATGATCAAAAAGATTGGTGATATTCTCAAAGAACAGGAATCAGCCCGGCTTGCCTCGATCATTCAATACAGTCTCTTCACCAATATGGAAAAATATGATAGAATCCTTGCAGATAATGGAATTAAAATAGCACCCTTTGTGGTTTTGCTCGGTGTTGATGCGCCGAGTGTGCTGGTGGAAATTTCATGTATCAGCAAGGAAGAAGAAGAGATTCACCTGAACAATCCAGAGTATCGGAAAAAAATAACCACGTCCCTGGCACAGGGGATTAAGGGGTACCTCACTCAACGAGAGAAACAGGTCGTTAAAGGAGAAGATAATGACGGGAAAGAAATCGAAAACAGAAAAAGCTGATCAACAAATACTGGTTGGCATCGACCTGGGTACCTCCAGGAGTGCAATTTCTGCCGATAACGGCAAAAAAAAATGGGTTGAAAGCTATGTGGGCTGGCCCAAGGATTTTATTGCGCGAAAAGTTGTTGGTAAATCATTGCTTTTTGGCGAAGATGCTATCAAACACCGCTTGTCTCTGGATATGTACAGACCCTTGAAAAATGGCGTGATAAAAGAGGGGACTGCCCGGGATGAAGAAGCGGTCAAGGAGTTAATCAGACATTTGATCACCCTCGTTTCCGGTGAAAAAACAGAGGCCAAAATCCGGGCGGTTGTCGGGGTTCCTGCTGAATCTTTTAAAGTTAATAAGGTGGCCATTAAAAAAGCTGTGTCTGAGTTTTCTGAGGCACTTTTTGTGGTTTCCGAACCTTTTGCTGTGGCCTATGGGGTCGGAGCTCTGGATAATGCCCTGGTTATTGATATAGGTGCCGGGACTGTCGATTTTTGCATAATGCACGGTACTGTACCTGCTGAAGAAGACCAGCGAACAGTGCTCACAGCTGGGGATTACATAGACCAGCAACTGTTCACCCTGCTTGAAGAGCGCTACCCCCAGGCTGATTTTAATCTGAACATGGTGCGCCGTTTCAAAGAGCAATACAGTTTTGTTGGCAAACCAGGAAAAGATGTTGAGGTGGAAATTCCAGTGGAAGGTAAATCGACCATCCATACCATTACCGCAGAGATGAAACGTGCCTGCGAAAGCGTTTTACCTGCAATTGTGGAATCCACACTTGAGCTTATTGCCAAATTCGATCCTGAATATCAGGACACCATCCGTCAGAATATCATCCTGGCTGGTGGGGGTAGCCAGATTAAGGGGCTTGCTGCCTATCTGGAGGAGACTATTGGCGAGTATGGGCCGACTAAGGTTCAGGTTGTTGAAGATTCACTCTTTGGTGGAGCAGATGGTGCCTTGGATCTGGCTAAAGAAATGCCGAAAGAGTACTGGACTGAACTGTAAAAAATACTTTTTCTGTTGTACACCTGTTCTGCCAGGGGGAAGTCAGACGGCAGGGCAGGTGGGCTATTTTTTTTCTCCCTGCTGTTTTTTGAGGTTGTCGAGTATTCGTTTTCGGGCATCTTCAGAAAGTGAGTGGCACGAGAACTCAGGTGCTTTACCTTCTTGACGAAGCAGAGACCTGATAAACAAGAGTTGTTTTCGATAGCGTCTGCATAGAACACACATCATCAGGTGAAATCTGATGCCCATCCGTTTGTATAACGGTAATCGCCGATCCATTGATTCGGAAAGAAGACGGGATATCTGTTTGCAGCTAAAAATCCAGTGGCGCATTATTTTCCCTTTGCTGCCTGGTCAAACCAGTTGATTTCAAGACAGCGGCGCAGGAGCATCCGGGCGCGATGCAGGATGACCCAGCAGTTGCTCTTTTTTGTTTGATAGCGGTCACAGATTTCTCCGGTTGTTGCTCCTTCCAGCTCACGCATGCGGTACATCCCTGACAGCCTGTGAGGAAGTTCATCCATACAGGCAAAAATTACAGCGAGTAATTCTTTTTGCTGGTAAGCATTTTGAGGATCATTTCCCCAGCTCCCCGGTTGTATTTTCCATTTTTCTCTGGCATCAAACATGGTTTCCAGAGTGGCTGCAAACTCGTCAAGGTTTTCGTCGCCCTGTTCAGGAGGCAATTTTCTGTAATAATCCATGACCTTGTGTTTGAGGATGCCGAAAAGCCAGGTTTTGACACTGGATTTGCCGGAAAAGTTTTTGTACGAACAATACCCGGCCAGCAAGGTTTCCTGAACAAGGTCTTCCGCAGCAAAAGAATGACGAACGCGAACCAGGGCAAAACGGTAGAGGGCATCCCCATACAGATCCAGCCATTGAACCGCTTCGTGTTCGTTGTTATCTCTTGTACCCATCAGTTAGCTCTGCTTTCATAGTTCGTTTAGTGTACCTGGTGGTTGTATCAAATTTTCAACCGATCCCGGGTGCATCTGAGTAGGTATAGGCCGGTGGCTGTACAGGCTTGCAGCCCCTGCCTGAATAGTTCATTGAGTAATGAATTATGCTACCATGAAAACAGTGGTAAACGTGTATTTTTTCACCTCCGAAATAGAAAAAGCAGCTTTTCTCTCAATTGAGTGAGTCATAGTTGAGCAGAAGTCTTCCTCTCTGGGAATATCGGGGATAGATGACAAGCCGGCATGATGGATTATCTTGCCTAATTTCCCAGGACGAAAGCACTGTTTACTTGCAGTCCGCTGCTGGCTTGCAGTAGTGCCAAAAAAAGAACAGCAAGGTTTGCACAGGCATGGAGCAGCGGTAGAAATACACGCTGTTTTTTGTGTGTGTCCATGTACCAGCCTGAAATACAACCAATACTAATCAACGGGGCAATATACAATGCCCTGATACCATGACTGCCTGTAATGAATACGCCGTGCCACTGTGTCTGGACTATCCAAAATCCCACGACCAGACCAAATAGCCATAACAGCGATGCAATTTTCCCCAGCCGGACATGGCGCTTCCAGTTAAAATGCGAGTTTTGATGAAGATGGAGCCACCGAAAACGGTCGAATCCAAGCAGCAATACATAGAGAGCCAGCAGGGTAGCTAATATTTGGATTATCGGATGAATTATATACATAATTGCGGGCTGGATAAACCAGCATGGCTGAACCAGGTTTGCCAGCCACAACAGATAGCGAGTGCCTGACCCAAAATGGTCTTTTTGTCCGATCTCTGCGTTATGCTCAAAAAATAATGCGCGGAGGTAATCGTAAACTCCGTTATCACTTATATGCCTGCGCTTATTTTTTTCGCAATCCTCGGAGTCTCCCGTCGGTCGCTTACCTGAGCTCGAACAAAAATACTCATTTTTGGCCAGACACTAGCGAAGACTTCGAGTAATGAAAGTTGGTCACTGCGACATGGCAACCAAGGCGCAGCGATCCAACTTTCAGAGCATTATCAATCTATTTAAATTCATGGACCAGGACAAAATCATTTGCAGATCTGGTGCCGTGACAGCCAATACAGCCCTTGGGCTTGCCAGCTTTGAGGGGTTCTCCCTTTGGACTGTATTTTACCCAGAACCAGTCGCCGTCTTTCGGATTATATTTCTTAGATTTATACATGACAGTAATAGCTTTGAGTTCGTGGGAGGGACTGTAATTCTCTTTGACTTCAATTGCGCCGTATTTAAGTGGAGCAGAGGTTGATTCCAATGCCTGCTTGTTGACAAAAACTTTATGCAGGGGGGCATGGGGGGCACGGCCTTCCTGCATGCCTTTGTGGTCTGGCCAGTATGACCATTGCTTATACGGGGAAGTTTTGGAGATGTATGTCCATAAGGCTTGACCATCAGGGGCTGGCAGGTCATCAGCCAGACCATATGAAGCTGCGCCAAAGGCAATTGCTAACCCCAGACATCCGGTAATGAGTTGTTTAATCATTGTTTGTCTCCTTAAAAAATGGGAAAGGGAATCTCTTATGGCCACCTTGAAAAATTGCCTTTCGAAGTCTCGTAATATCGTTCATCCCACCCGATCTCTGCCTCACAGGAAAATGAAAAATGCCCACATATGATTACTATGCTGCGTTTGTAGTTTCCCTGCACCTCGGGCTTCCCGATGGTCGCTTACCTGACCTCAAGCGAAATCCTCATTTTTCAAGGCACCCTTATGCAATTGACTGGAGAACACACAGTGTGTTTCAGGGGAAAGCCAGACGATTGCTGTTAATTGTCTGTCGGGCCGTGTTGGAAAAGCTTACATATTTTTTATGCAGAGAAACAAAAACTGCAGAAACGAATTATTTGCCTTCAATGTGTTATCTGTATTAAAGAAAAGTAGAGTTTTGTGAAAATGCGGGTTATGGATAGTAATTATGGCAGCCACGGGCTCCCATGGGTTGTCTCAAGGGACAGAGGGCATATTTGGTTATAACCGGCCAGTCTGACCAGCCATGTTGTCTGGAAGCTGATTGGAGATATCTGGAGGAAAATTATGGGCAAAACAGCTGCTTCATCATCAACAAATCTGCAAAAAGCTGTGAACTGGTTGAGCGAGGTCGTGCAGGATCATCCGGAAAAAGAGCGCAAGGTTGTGCTTAAAGAGGCACAGATCCGTTTTGACCTGACGCCTGCAGAAAGTACATTTTTAAGTGAGAAGTTTTCCGGAAAATCCTCTGACGTCAGCTGATATGGTCTCTTTGGTTTAGACTGAGCCGCAGGTTGTGCAGTCGCCCCATGTCATTGAAACCGTTCGGGGGGTAGTCGAGCGGATAACCTATCATAATCCTGATACAGGATGGGCCGTACTTCGGGTGACCCCTTTTGGCTCGTATGGTGATGAGGTCACTGTTACGGTGCATCAACTGCGGGTTTTTGCAGGCGCAACCATGGAGTTTAAAGGGGCCTGGACGATTCATCCCCGATTTGGTCGACAGTTTAAGGCAGATGCCGTACAGGAGCTGAAACCTGCCACTGCCGGTGCACTGGAAAAATATCTCGGCTCCGGGCTGATTAAAGGTGTCGGGCCTAAAACAGCCCGCAAAATTGTCCGTCATTTCGGTAAATCAACGCTTGAAGTATTTGAGGAGGAAATTGACCGCTTAACTGAAGTTCCGGGAATTGCCGAAAAAAAACTCGCCTCTATTTCTGCAGCCTGGAAAGAGCATCGCGCCATCCGGGACGTGATGATCTTTTTGCAGTCCCATGGCATTTCCACCCTCTTTGCTGTTCGCATTTACAAACAATACGGGGATCAGGCTATCAGTCTGGTCGCTGAAAATCCTTACCGGCTGGCCGCTGATTTTTATGGGATAGGTTTTTTTACGGCCGACCGGGTGGCTTTGTCCATTGGTTTTGGAGAAGATTCCCCAATACGGATTAAGGCCGGAATCCGCCATGTCCTGTCGGCCAGCAGGGAACAGGGACATTGCTATTTGCGTTATGAGCAGATTGTGACCGAAGTAACAGCTCTGCTTGAGCTTGATCTGCACTCTCAGATAGCTGGTTTTTTAGAGGAAATGGAGCATGATGGCAGCCTGCGGGTGCGGATGGTTGCAGGTGAAACCGGGGATGAGACGCCCTGTTATTACGCAAAAAGTCTCTATTATGATGAAAAATATGTGGCGGAAAGGTTGCGTGGAATGGTGCGCCCGGTGCCTCTTGATCTGGGCCGCGCCCGAAAATGGCTGACCCGGATCGATGCGCAGAATGGGGTGCAGTTAAGTGAAGAGCAGGTTGAGGCTGTACTGACCATTGCCGGTTGTCAATGTGCTGTGCTGACCGGTGGCCCGGGATGTGGTAAAACTACCACAACCAGAAAGCTGGTAGGGTTGTATCAAATGCTCGGCTACTCAGTCATGCTGGCCGCGCCAACAGGTCGGGCTGCGCAGCGCATGGGTGAAGTGATAGGTCTTGAGGCAAAGACCATCCACCGGTTGCTGGAATTTCAGGGAACGGGTTTTAAACGGAATCAGGAAAACCCACTGGAATGTGATGTGCTGATTCTTGATGAATGCTCGATGCTCGATATCACCCTGACAGCAATTCTACTCAAAGCTGTATCCACTGAAACCGCAGTTGTTTTTATAGGGGATGCTGATCAGCTCCCTTCTGTGGGGGCGGGCAATGTACTGCGTGATATGATTTTTTCACAGAGTATTCCCTGCAGCAGGCTCACCACTATTTATCGGCAGGCCCGGGAATCTCAAATTATATCGTTTGCCCATCAGATTAATCGGGGGCAGCTGCCCGGCATTGGCTCTCCTTTTAAAAGTCCCGAAATCTGGAAGAATTCCGATTGTTTTTTTATTGATTCTGAACAGGCAACCCAGGCCCAGCTCAGATTCATCCGTACAATAAAACAACAGTATTCTACACTTGAACAACGTGAGCAGACGGCTGGTGACGATCCGCTCTTGTTTGATACCAAACAGCCCGTCAGTGACAAAACATATGCTTCCTTTGAGCTTCCCACGCAGTTTTGCCATGTCAATCTGCATAAACTTGCCACTGCAGAAAGCGGTGCTGGTGAGCTTGCAGCAGTGCTGAAAAAAATACACCCCTGGTCATCACTCTATTACGATTTGACGGCTGAAGATGTCGTCAGAAGTCTCTATACCCAGTGGATCCCCAAATATTATGGCACAGGTTGTGAAATTCAGGTGCTGTGTCCCATGATCCGAGGCAGCATGGGAACTGCATCGCTTAACAAAATGCTTCAGCAGGCGGTTAATCCGGCCGGTACAGGGCGGGCAGAGATGAGTATTGGTGAGCGGGTGTTCCGGGTGGGGGACAGGGTCATTCACCGTCGTAATAATTATGATTTGGGCGTCTTTAATGGGGATATTGGCAAGATAAAAACTATGAATAATCATGCCCTGACCCTTGAGGTCTGTTTTTATCAGGATGGGCGGGTTGTTGAATATCAACGCGAACAGATTACCGAGCTTGAAAATGCCTATGCCATAACCATTCATAAATCCCAGGGATCAGAGTTTGACGTGGTGATTATCCCGGTTTTGACCCAGCATTACAGAATGCTCTTTCGTAATCTGCTCTATACAGGCATAACCAGAGCAAAAAAACTGGCTGTTTTTGTCGGCACCCGACGAGCGATGGCCATGGCGGTTGCCAATCAGGATTGCGGTCAGCGTCAAACGGCCTTGTGTCATCTGCTGCACATTTAATCGTCACTGCTCACCCCCTCCTTTTTTCGAAGTCACCGCTTTGTATGCCTTACCTGTACAAATTCGAGGTGTCTGTGAGTAATTATAGGGCTGATATAATGGAAACACAGAGTTATCACCCTTCTGAGTGGGTATATGTAATCATATATCAGTATTGTTGATACTTTACGTTTTGTATCACGTACCCTGAAAACCTAAAAAGTATGGAGATCTCAAAAGATATGATGAATATCCCGTTGGGAGCTCAATCGTTAAAATCGTATTTCCAGAGTGTTTGCGGGCTTGTATGCGTCATGCAACTCCGCTGGGTACGCTGATTTTACTTGAAAAAAAATTCGTTTTGAGATATGTTGGCAACTCTTACCCACGCTTCCAATCTCAAATACAAGGTGACCGGGATTTTTAAAAAGCCGGTTTTTACGGGAAAAGTGTGTGCTTTGTACCGACTTGTGGGCTATTCAAGGAGAGTTTATGAGTGCTAAAATCATCAGTGGAACTGAAACTGCCAAGGCAATTCGTGAGGAACTTAAAGCTGAAGTTGCCGAGCTTACAGAAAAACACAATGTAATACCCGGGCTGGTCACTATTCTGGTTGGCGAAGACCCTGCGTCACAGTCGTATGTGGCAGCTAAAAATAAAACCGCCCATGCTCTGGGGATTCATTCTGAACAGATCACCCTTGATGCCGATACCAGTGAAGAAGATCTGCTGGCTCTTGTTGACAAATATAACAACGACGAAAAAATTCACGGCATTTTAGTGCAGCTCCCCCTACCCAAACATATTAACGAAGCTAAAGTATTGTATGCCATTAATCCTGATAAAGATGTTGACGGCTTTCATCCTGTTAATGTCGGTAAGATGGTTCTTGGTGAGCAATGCTTTCTGCCCTGTACTCCCCATGGAGTTCTTGAGTTGCTGCAACGGGCGGGTGTTGAAACCTCTGGAGCCGAGGTCGTGGTTGTTGGCCGGTCAAATATTGTCGGTAAACCTGTGGCCAACCTGATGCTGCAGAAACGTGATGGTGGTAACGCAACTATTACTCTTTGTCATACCCGCACTAAAGATATGGAATTTCACACCAAACGTGCTGACATTCTTATCGTTGCAGCTGGTGTTGCCAATATGATCAAGGCAGACCAGGTAAAAGATGGTGTTGTTGTTATTGATGTTGGTGTGAACCGCATCGGGGTGACCGATTCTGGAAAGGCCAAACTTGCCGGAGATGTTGAATTTGATTCGGTCAAGGAAAAGGCGGCGGCAATCACTCCTGTGCCAGGCGGTGTTGGCCCCATGACCATTACCATGCTTATGAAAAATACCGTACAGTCTGCCAAGCAGTTTGCCGGACTGGCGTAATATAACAAACAGTCAGGCACAGGGAAAGATTGTCCACTCCCGGAATGACTGCCTGACACCTGATACCTAATGCATTAGGAGAAATATTATGGCCAAATCCAATGGATGCAACAGCTGTAATGATATAACCGGAAGTTCAACGCTTGATCTGCTCAACCAGGATCTTGCCAAACAGGTGCGTACTGCCTATGACCGCATTGAAGATCGTGGCATGTCGTCCTGTCTTTTTGGCTCAGGAGGCACCTGTTGTCGTATCTGTAACATGGGCCCCTGTCAGATTATTGACGGTGTTGATGCCATGGTTGGAGTTTGTGGTGCTACAGCAGACACTGTTGCTGCTCGAAATTTTGCCCGGATTGTCGCTGCCGGAACTGCGGCTCATACTGACCATGCCCGGGAAATGGTGCGTGGGTTTATTGCAACAGCCAAGGGGGACACCCCTCATGAAATCAAAGATGTTGAGAAACTGCATAAGATAGCAAAAGTTTTCGATATTGAGATCGAGGGTCGGGATAAAAATGAGATTGCTCTTGAGCTTGGTGAACGAGCGCTTGCTGAGTTTGGTCAGCAGGAAGGTTCTGTGACCATGCTTAAACGTGCCCCCAAAAAACAACAGAAAATATGGGAAGAACAAGGCGTTGCTCCTCGAGGGATTGATCGGGAAGTTGTTGAGACCATGCATCGTACCCATATGGGGGTTGACCAGGAATACAAAAATATCATGAAGCAGGCGGCTCGCTGTTCTCTGGCAGATGGCTGGGGAGCATCAATGCTCTCTACAGAGCTTACTGATATTATGTTTGGTACTCCCGTGCCCAAACGAGCCATTGTCGATCTTGGTGTGTTGCGGGAAGATATGGTCAATGTGACCGTTCATGGCCATGAGCCTCTTCTTGCTGAGTCACTGTGCCTTGCCGCAGAAGATGAAGAAATGCTTGCACTGGCCAAAAAAGCTGGTGCCAAAGGTATTAATCTTGCTGGTGTCTGCTGTACCGGCAATGAAATCCTGATGCGTCGCGGTATTCCTGTTGCCGGTTCGTTTATTCAGCAGGAGATGGTGCTGGCAACCGGAGCTGTTGAGGCAATGGTTGTTGATGTACAGTGTGTCATGCAGTCAGTAGCCCAGATAGTAAAGAATAAGCACACCGATATCATCACCACCAATTACCGGGCCAAAATGCCCGATGCCATCCATATTCAGTTTGAAGAAGATGCGGCATATGACTCGGCCAAGAAAATTCTGACCCGTGCCATTGGCAACTTCAAAAAGCGGGGTGAGTATTATATCCCTGAAGATAAAAAACTGGATGTCGTTGTCGGATTTTCCCATGAGACTATCAACTATATGCTAGGTGGCAGGTTTCGTCAGTCATACCGACCTTTAAACGATAATATTATTAACGGACGAATTCGTGGTGTTGGCGCGCTTGTCGGTTGTGAGCATTACAAGCATTCCGATGATGTGCATTTTAAAATTGCAGTAGAGCTTATTAAAAACAATGTTCTTGTGCTGGCAACAGGTTGTGCTGCCCAGGCACTTGGCCGACGTGGCCTGCTGCGCCCCGAGGCTGCCACTGAGTATGCCGGAGATGGCCTGCGCGAGGTTTGCGAGACTGTTGGTATGCCTCCTGTACTTCATGTCGGCTCTTGTGTGGATAATTCACGTCTGCTTATAGCCCTTACTGAAATGGTTAACGAGGGTGGGCTTGGCGATGATATTTCCGAGCTGCCGGCTGTTGGATCGGCACCACTCTGGATGAGTGAAAAAGCGGTTGCCATTGGTCAGTACTTTGTGACCAGCGGAGCCCATGTTATTTTCCAGGATCTTCCTGTTACTGGCGCTAAAAAGTTTACTGAGTTTATTCTTAATGGGCTTAAAGAAGAGTATGGTGCATGCTGGGGCGTGGAAAAGGATCCCATCAAGCATGCCCGGGCAATGATTGCTGCCATTGATGAGAAGCGTGAAGCCCTTGGCATTAACAAGAAGCAGGAACGTGTGCTCATGGATATGGCCATGCGTCGTGATCTTGAAGGGCAGTCGCTGCCCGGCATGGGATGCGGCCAGGGTGGACATTAACGAACAGGCGTGAAACCGTTGGGAAGCTGCAGTTGTTTATTGTAGCTTCCTGTTGCGTTTATATTTTGGAGTTTTGGATCAGGTAAGGAGGATTGATGAAATCGGGGAGCAATTTGGAGCGGGTGCTCAAGAGCGGTACTTTTGCCGTAACCGGTGAGCTTGGCCCGCCGAAGAACAGTGACCCAGAGGTTGTCAGGGAAAAGGCGAGAATCCTTAAAGGGAATGTTGATGCTGTAAACATTACCGATTGCCAGACAGCTATAGTACGGATGTCGTCAATCGGCGCCGGATTAATAGCCCAGTCTGAAGGGGTTGAACCGGTTATCCAGATGACATGTCGGGATCGCAATCGGATCAGCATGCAATCAGACCTGCTGGCAGCTTCTGCCATGGGGCTTAAAAACCTCCTCTGCCTGACAGGTGATCACCAGAAATTTGGTAATCATCCTGGTTCAAAGGGTGTTTTTGATATGGACTCCATCCAGATGCTTGGCATGGTCAGGGACATGCGTGATGCGAAAAAATTTCAGTGCGGGGAAGAAATAAAGGGCAAGTCTCCTGATTTTTTTCTAGGCGCTGCTGCCAATCCCTTTGCCTACCCTTTTGAATTCCGTGCAGTCCGCATGGGGAAGAAAATCAGTAACGGTGCTGATTTTATTCAGACCCAGATTATTTACAATGTAGATAAATTTGCCAGATTTATGGAAATGGCCTGTGATCTCGGGTTACCAGAAAAGGCGTATATCCTTGCCGGAGTGACCCCGCCGAAGTCTCTTGGCATGGCCAGGTATATGAAAAAGTTTGTCCCTGGAATGGATGTGACTGATGAGGTCATTAATCGGATGAAAGGGGCCAAGGATAAAAAGCAGGAAGGTATTAATATCTGTGTTGATATTATCAACCAGGTTAAAGAAATAAAGGGTGTGGCCGGTGTCCATGTCATGGCTATTGAGTGGGAAGAGGCTGTGGCGGAGATTTGCGAAAATGCCGGACTTCTTCCCCGTCCTGGTTTTGATGACATTGCTGAGACAGCTGTGGCGACAGAGCAGCCCGCTGCTGATGAAACCCTGGAGGTGAGAGCCCGGGAAACTGATTCCGGCGCAACTGATGCGGTGATGGACGAGGCACGCAACGAAGCTGCAAAGATTGTTGCTGCGGCTCGTACCGAGGCTGAAGCAATACTGTCCGGTGCCCGGCCGGTAACTACGACGACTGAAACTACTGCCATAGTGAGTGATGATGCAGGAGAACATGAGATGAATGAAAAAGAGCGCCAGATGGCGTTGGAATCCGTAAATCAGGGGCTTAAAGCATTAAAGAGCGCTTATGGGCTGTCAGATGATCAGTTTGAGGCCTTGTTGAATTTTGCAAGTGCTGAGGCTGTATTGAAACGTGAACCAATCCTTGGAGCGACTGAAGCCGCACCTGTCGCCCCGGTGACTGCTGTAGCTCCTGCAGCAGATGATTCTGCAAAAAAGGCAGAGGACGCTGCTGCTGCAAAAGCACAAGCTGAAGCAAAGGCAAAGGCTGAGGCAGAAGCTAAAGCCAAGGCCGCTGCGGATGCCAAAGCGCAAAAAGAAAAAGAGGAAAAAGCAGCTGAGGCTGCTGCTCAAAAAGCGCAGGCAGAGGCGAAGGCTAAAGCAGAGTCAGAAGCCAAAGCCAAAGCAGAAGCTGAAGCCCAAAAGAAGGCACAGGCTGAAAAAGAGGCAAAGGCTGCCAAAGAGAGCAAGCCTGCGCCTGTTGCAAAAGCTGTTAAAGCAGCAGCCCCGGTAGCTGGACTTGCCGCTTCTGTGCTGGCTGTTGACGGAACGCCCTTTGCTGACCGGATAACTAAAGTTCCAGCCTCTGCCTATAAAGTAGACTATTCCGGTTCAATCCGTGAAGTTACTCTGGGTAACGGTGATAATGCAGTGACCGTCGGCGGAAGCACCTCATTGCCATTTCATCTCTTTGAAGGCGATATGCAGCATAAACCGCTTGTGGCCATGGAAATTCTCGATGTCCGTCCGGATAACTGGCCTGATACTCTGAGTCAGTATTTTGACGATGTTATGGACAGCCCTGTGGACTGGGCAAAGAAATGCATTGATGAGTACAATGCAGACGCCTTGAATATCTGGTTGATCGGTACAGATCCAAACGGTGAGAATCGACCTTCTGCCGATGCAGCCAAGGACGCTGCAGCTGTTATTGAGGCTGTTGATGTCCCGGTTATTATCTGGGGTTGTGGAAATTCAGAAAAAGATACTGAAACTCTGCGAGAGGTAACCTCAATTATTGGCGACAAAAAAGTCTGTCTGGCTCCTCTTGAAGATGCCAACTACCGGGCTATAGGAGCAACTGCCATGGCTTTTCAACACCCAATGGTTGCGGCCTCACCCATTGATGTCAACCTTGCCAAACAGCTGAATATCCTTCTTGAAAATCTTGGGGTTCCTCTTGATACAGTCATGATGGATCCATCCATTGGTGCTCTTGGTTATGGTATTGAGTACACCTATTCTGTCATGGAACGTATCCGGATTGCAGCCCTTACCCAGAAAGATGAAAAACTGCAGGTACCGATTATCTGTAACCTTGGCCGTGAAGTCTGGAAGACTAAAGAGGTCGGACTTCCCAGTGAAGAGTTGATGGGCGATCAGGAAAAACGTGGCATTATGATGGAGGCCATGACTGCATCCTGTATGCTGATGGCAGGTGGAGAGGTCCTTATAATGAGGCATCCCAAGGCCATCAATATGACAAAATCACTTATTAATGGTTTGGCAGGTTAAGTGCATACTGGCCATTACCCTCGAATATTGAACCGTTTTTAGGAAAAATAAGGGAGTTATCTCAATGTCGAAGATTATCTGTTCTGCAGCTATCCGTGGCGCCCAGAAAATTGTGGATATGTCTGAGGAGACGTATGAGGAAGCCATTAAAAAATATGGCCCGGATCAGGAAGTCGCCTTTCCGAATACAGCCTATTTTCTGCCGATTATTTACTCCATGCTTGGAGCCAAGGTGGAAAAACTCGGTGACATGAAAGATATTTTTCAGGAGTGCCGTAAATTGCTGCCGGCTATTGTCACTGAAGATCTCTGGCTGCCTTATCTGGCTCCTGCACTTGACGCAGGGATGGCTACCTATTTTGCCGAGGAGATGTTTGAGGCGATCCGGTACCTTAATTCCCCGGATTTTTACACCAAAACCGAAGACCCAACTGCTGAGAATCTCTGGCTGGGTGCAGCTGATGATGTTATTTTTCGAAAACGTGGTGTCGAGTTTGTTGACGGCACGGCCCCTGGTTTTGCCGCCATTGTCGGTTCTCCTGAAGACAGGGAAACCGCCTCGAAAATTGCCATCGAGCTACAGGAAAAAAATCTCTACATCTTCATGCATGATCAGTCAAACGGCAAAAACATGGCTGAACTGCTGGTCGAAAATGATGTTCAGGTTGGCTGGGGGACACGCCTGGTGCCTTTTGGTAAATCCTACACATCTGTGGTCTTTGCCATAGGTTTTGCCTGCCGTGTTGCTCTGGCCTTCGGTGGCATTAAACCCGGTGATGCCATCGGTAACCTGCTCTACAATAAAGATCGTACCTTTGCCTTTGTCATGGCCTTTGGGCCGGTTAGTGACGAATGGTACGCCAATGCTGCAGGTGCCATTAACTGGGGTTTTCCAACAATTTCTGACTACGATATTCCCGAAGTCCTGCCCACCGGTATCTGTACATATGAGCATGTCGTTTCAAATATTCCCCATGATGAGATTGTCCAGAAGGCCATTGAGGTGCGTGGCTTAAAGGTTAATGTCACCAAGATTGACATTCCCATGTCTTTTGGCCCGGCTTTTGAGGGTGAGCGTATTCGTAAAGATGATCTCTATATGGAGTGTGGTGGTGGCCGGACAACCGGTGTTGAGGTGCTTATTTCCAAGGAAATGGATGAGATTGAAGATGGTGCCGTTATCATGGAAGGGCCGGATATCTGTGATATTGAACTGGGACAGAATCTGCCCATTGGTATCCTGGTGGAGGTTGCTGGACGTGAAATGCAGTCTGATTTTGAGCCTATTCTTGAGAGGCAGTTTCATCACTTGATGAACTATATCCAGGGGATCATGCATATCGGCCAGCGTAACATCATGTGGGTGCGTATTGGGAAGGCTGCTGTGGAGAAAGGCTTTTCCTTCAAACATCTTGGCGTTGTCCTGCATGGTAAACTGCATCAGGAATTCGGCGCAATCCTTGATAAGGTGCAAGTGAAAATCTACACGGTGCAGGATAAGGTCGAAGAGGTCATGGAAATAGCGAAAAGCGTCTACCATGAGCGTGATTTGCGCCTTGGTTCAATGACTGATGAAACAGAAGACGTGTTTTACTCATGTACGCTCTGCCAGTCGTTTGCACCGAGTCATGTTTGTGTTATCACTCCGGAGCGAATCGGTATGTGTGGGGCCTATAACTGGCTTGACGGTAAGGCTTCTTTTCAGATTAACCCGACTGGTCCCAATCAACCCATTGAAAAAGGTGAATGTACTGACGAAGATAATGGCTACTATAGCGGGATTAACGAGTTTGTCAGTCAGGCTTCCCGTGGTGCTGTTACAGAAGTGAGCTGTTACTCACTCATGAATAATCCCATGACTGCCTGCGGTTGTTTTGAGGCAATCGCTGCCATGCTGCCCCAGTGTAACGGGATCATGGTGGTCAACCGTGACTACATGGGAATGACCCCGTCCGGGATGAAATTCACCACCTTGGCCGGAATGGCTGGCGGTGGTATGCAGACCCCAGGATTTATGGGGGTTTCCAAACATTACATGACCAGTAAAAAACTGTTCAAGGCAGAAGGCGGCATTAAACGTGTGGTCTGGCTGCCCAAGATGTTGAAAGAAGAGATTGCAGAGAAACTCAAGGAGGTCTGCGCGGACATCGGCATGCCTGAACTCTTTGATATGATTGCCACCGAAGAGCAGGGCACGACCGAAGAAGAGATCATGGATTTTCTCAAAGAAAAAGGCCACCCTGCCCTTGAAATGGATGAGGCGATCGGCTAACTGTTTTGTATTTCAAGAGGTTATTGCCTGGCACTGACCTCTTTATATTTTTTTTACGATGTTAATCTGCAGCAGTTTATGCTGCGTTTGCGATACGCTTAAGGAGGACAGACAATGGCGTTAACCGGTATACAGATTCTCAAGATGCTGCCCAAAAAGAATTGTGGTGAATGCGGCATCCCTACCTGTCTGGCATTTGCCATGAAGGTTGCAGCAGGTCAGACTGAGATCGAAGAATGCCCGTATGTGAGTGATGAGGCGAAAGCGACCATTGGAGAGGCCTCAGCGCCGCCCATTCGTACCATCAAAATCGGGGCTGGTGATGCCGAATTCACCGCAGGTGGAGAAACCTGTCTGTTTCGCCATGAAAAACGGTTTGAGAATCAAACCGGATTGGCAGTGCTTATCTCCACTAACGAGGATGCAGCGGCCATAGACGGCAAGATTAAGCGGGCTAACGATTTTGAGTATGAGCGTGTCGGTGTGATGATGCGTAACAATCTTGTTGCCATTAAAGATGCCGGAGGCAGCAGCCTTGCCGACATTGTCAAAAAAGTTGCGGCTGATGCACCCAAGCAGGCCATTATCCTGATGAGTGAAGATATTGAAGCACTCAAGGCTGGAGCTGAAGCCTGCGGCGACAACAAACCGCTGCTTTTTGGGGCAACCACAGAGAGCGTTGACGGCTTTGCGGCCCTTGCCAAAGACACAGGTTGCGTGATTGGGGTGAAGGGAAAAAACCTTGATGATCTAGTTGAAACGACTGACAAGCTTATGGCAGCAGGTGTGAAAGACATGGTCATTGACACCGGCGCACGAACCCTGCGTGAAGGGTTTGAGGACAACATTGTTGCCAGGAGATCAGCAGTAAAAGAAAAGTTTAAACCCCTTGGTTTTCCAACCATTACCTTCCCCTGTGAAATGGCGGATGACCTGATGATGGAGGCGATGATCGGGTCTGTGTTAATGGCCAAGTATGCAGCAATCACAGTATTTTCTGATATTCAGGGCGATATTCTCTTTCCGTTACTGCTGGAACAGTTGAATATATTTACTGATCCGCAACGGCCCATGGTCGTGCAGGAGGATATTTATCCCATCACCGGGCCTGACGAGAATTCACCGGTGCTCATTACCTGTAACTTTTCGCTCACCTATTTTATTGTTTCCGGTGAGATTGAAGGGTCGAAGATTCCCAGCTGGCTGCTTATCAAGGATACCGAAGGGTTGTCAGTTCTTACTGCCTGGGCAGCAGGGAAGTTTGGTGCTGATCTCATTGCCATGTTTGTGAAAAAATCCGGTATTGGTGACAAGGTTAAACATCATGAGCTGATCATTCCCGGCTATCTGGCAACAATCAAGGGTGAGCTTGAAGAGGAGCTTCCTGACTGGACAATTACCATCGGGCCGCGCGAGGCTGGTCATCTGCCAGCATTTCTTAAAGAGTGGAAACCGGCCAGTTAGTCAGCCGTTATCCGTGTTGGGCCTGTCAGAAGTCTTTGTGCAAAAAGACTTCTGACAACGTGCTCAAAGCCCCTGACATTAATCCGCCAGACATCTTTATTTTATGCCCACAGTCACAATTACGATAGACGACAAGGAAATCGTTGCCGAAAAAGGGTTAACCATCCTTGAGGTTGCCAGGCGTGCAGATATTGCCATTCCCACCCTCTGTTTTGTCAAAGATTCACTGTCTACACATCCCTGTGAGATTTGTGTTGTTGAAATTTCAAACTATGCAGACTCCGGTTTAAAATCGACCCTGTCTACAGACAGCTTGTTTAGAGCCTGTGTAACACTTGCCCTCGACGGCATGCAGATTACCACCAATTCAGAACTGGTGACAACGCACAGGCAGCAGCGTCTTGCCGATATTTCTGCGACCCATTTTGGTGACTGTAAAGCACCATGTAATCTCACCTGTCCGGGGCAGATTAATGTGCAGGGCTATATAGCCCACGTTGCCAGGGGCGAATATGAAGAAGCACTTCGTCTGATCATGGAGCGTAACCCTGTGCCTTTTTCCGTGGGCAGGGTGTGTCCCCGTTTTTGTGAAACACGTTGTCGACGTATTCTGGTGGATGAGCCGGTGTCGATAAATCATCTCAAACGTTTTGTTGCAGACTGGTGCATGCGCAATGAGATTGACCTGAAAATTCCCAAAGACAAACCCACCGGCAAACGTATTGCGGTTATCGGTGGCGGGCCTGCCGGGTTGACAGCCGCCTGGTTTCTGACCAGAAAAGGCCATGATGTCACCATATTTGAAGCTGCCCCCAAATTGGGCGGTGCGCTCCGTTATGGATTTCCTGATTATAAAATCCCCAGGGAAATTGTCGATTTTGAGGTGAATTCTATTCTGCGCATGGGCATGAATATTCGTCTTTCCCAGAGATGGGGGCGGGATTTCACCCTGCAGGATTTAAAAGATATGGGCTATGATGCCACCTTTATCGCTATTGGTGCCACCATAGATGCCCCACTCGATGTGCCCTGTAATGAAAAGGATCATGTCTATAAGGCAACCGAGTTTTTGCGCATGATTAATGAAGGCCGTGAGCTTGATCTGGGCAAGAGTGCAGCGGTTATTGGCGGGAATAATATAGCCATGGAAGTGGCTCGCTCCCTGGTTCGTTGTGGAGTACAACAGGTTACAGTGATCTATCCCCGCGCCCGGATTGAAATGCCTGCCAACCAGCGTAATATCCGTGAGGCTGAAAACGAAGGTGTTCAGTTTTTGCTCATGGCCTCTCCTGTCGGGTTATGTGGCACCCCCGATGATAATGCCCGTTTGAAACTCGATTTGATCAGGATGAAGCTGGGTAAGCCCGATAAACGGGGAAAACGTCCTGTGATGCCTATTCCCGATTCGAACAACTCGTTGGCTATTGATACGATTGTGTCATCACTTGGCCAGACTGCTGTGGCCAATGGCGAAATTAAGGGTGGTGAGCTTGAGGCTTCCATGAAAATCTCACCAACCGGAAATATTGCAGCCAACCCCCGCACGTCACTGACCAGTGTAGAGGGGGTTTTTGCCGGAGGCGATGCAACCTCAGGAACAAAAACAGTTATCCAGGCTGTGGTTTCTGCACGCCGAGCTGTCCCTAAGATTCATGCCTATGTGATGAATCAGGAAAAAGAGGCACCGGAGAGTCGCTTCAATTTTCATCGGGGCCGTACCTTTGACGATGTATCGCTGAAGAATTTTGACGGCATTGCGGTCAATCTGCGCGAAAAAATGCCGGTGCGTCCCCCCGAAGTTTCCACTCAGGATTTTGATGAAGTCAAACTGGGGTTTACCGAAAAAATGGCCCGTCGTGAGGCCGAGCGTTGCCTGAAATGCGGCTGTACTGCCTTTGACCGTTGTGATCTTAAGCGTCTTGATATCGAATATGCGGTAAATATCAATAAAACAGGCATGGGTAAAGAGCCGACCTATCCCATTGATACTGATCATCGGGCAATTACTGTAGATCGTAACAAGTGTATTTTCTGTGGTCGGTGTGAGCGATCCTGCCCCTATGACGCGCTGGAAGTGCGAGCTGACTCTTTGGACGATAAGGGGCGGCCGCTGGGGCTTGTTATTGACTTTAAAGACAACTGTGTTTCCTGTGGCAAATGTGTGGATAACTGTTCCACCGGCGCCTTGAATAAGAAGAGCAGGATTGTGCCCATCCAGTCTGAAGAGGTACGCGATGTTCACACAACCTGTCCCTATTGTGGCACTGGCTGTCAGATAATATTAAAGGTCAAGGGGCATACCGTGATGGAGGCTACTGCTGATCCGGCAATCGGCCCGAATTATGGTGATCTTTGTGTGAAGGGCCGCTTTGGACATAATTTCATCCAGCACCCTGATCGTTTAACCCGGCCACTGATCCGTCGGCAGAAAGGGATGCCCCTTGAACCAGTGAAATGGGATGAGGCGCTTGATTTTATTGCCCAGTCCTTTTCCAGGATACGGGGAGAGAAGGGGCCGGACGCCCTGGCCGGACTTTCTTCGGCACGGTGTACCACTGAAGAGAACTATGCGTTCCAGAAATTTTTCAGATCCGGTATTGGTACAAATAATGTTGACCACTGTGCCAGGTACTGACACAGCCCAACGGTGACCGGTCTGGTCACAGTCCTGGGTTCCGGCGCAATGACCAACACCATCAACGGCATTATTGAGTCCGATGTGATGCTGGTGATTGGCTCAAATACAACAGAAACGCATCCCATTATCGGCTTGCGCATGTTGACAGCGGCAAAAAAAGGCTCCAAACTGTTGGTGGCTGATCCTCGACGTATCAAACTCTGTGACAGCGCCACCTTATGGATGCAGCAGCGGCCCGGCACAGATGGGGCACTTATTCATGCACTTTGCCATGTGATTTTACGGGAAGGGCTTGAAGATGCAGCATTTATTGAAGCGCATACCGAGAACTTCGCAGCGTTTAAAGATTCTGTTGCTCAATGCACTCCTGAGTGGGCAGAGAAGATTTCTCAGGTACCGGCATCGGTCATTGAAGAGGCTGCACGGATTTTTGCCAGCGCAGAGAAAGCAGGTATTTACTACACCATGGGCATAACCCAGCATACTTCGGGGACGGATAATGTCTGCGCCCTTGCCAATCTTGCTCTTATTACCGGCAATCTTGGCAAACCCGGGGCAGGGCTTAACCCCCTCAGAGGGCAGAATAATGTGCAGGGCGCAAGTGACATGGGATGCAACCCTACATATTTCCCCGGCTACCAGCGCTTTGATGACGAAGCAGCCAGGGAAAAATTTTCTCAAATATGGGGAACGCCGGTTTCAGGGCGTCCTGGTCTGATGGCCACTGAGATGCCTGCTGCCATTACAGAGGGAAAACTTGCCGGATTATGGATCATGGGGGAAAATCCAATCCTGAGTGACCCCAACAGTGACCATGCCCGCAAGGCTTTTGAGCAGCTCGAGTTTTTGGTGGTACAGGATATATTCCTCACCGAAACGGCAGAGCTTGCCGATGTGGTTCTTCCTGCGGCATCATTTGCGGAAAAAGACGGTACCTTTACCAACACAGAGCGTAAGGTGCAGCGGGTTCGGCGTGCTGTGCCGCCTCGGGGAGAGGCCAGGGATGATCTTTCCATCATCAATATGGTGAGCAAACGTATGCTGGGGAGCCAGGGCGGCTATGCCGGGCCTGTTGATCCGCTGTATCATACTGTGGCGCCGCTTGCAGCTGATGTTTTTGCAGAAATTACCACCTGCTGGCAGGCAATGGCCGGAATGAGCTATGATCGGCTTGAACAGGGGGCTCTCACCTGGCCCTGTCCGGAAGCTGACCATCCCGGTACACCGATTTTACACACCCAGGGCATTGTCCGGGGCAAGGGATTGCTTTCAGCCCTTACCTGGAGTGGGCCGGAAGAGATTCCTGATGAGGAGTATCCTCTTATTCTCACCACAGGACGAGTGTTGTACCAGTACCATACCGGTACCATGACCCGTCGTTCGCCTGTGCTTGAGGGGGCCGCACCTTCTGCCTATGTGGAAATGAATCCTGAAGATGCCACTGCGCTTGACCTTGAGGATGGCAACGAAGTACAGGCATCATCACGCCGTGGTGCAATCCGGCTGCCAGTCAGGATAACTGACCGGGTCAGGAAGGGGTTGGTGTTTATCCCCTTTCATTATAAAGAGGCAGCAGCAAACTTACTGACAAACGATGCTCTGGACCCGCAATGTAAAATTGCCGAAGCCAAGGTCTGTGCAGTTAAAGTAGAAAAAATTGCCGCAGAAAATGCAGCTATCAGCCTGAACTGATTTGATAAGTTCAGGGTTAATCCTACGTAATTGACGAAAATAACTTAGCAATACTAACTGGAGATTGTAATGGGAAAAGGCATGGAACATAGGGCCGGATCAGTGATGGTCGTCGGCGGCGGAATTGCCGGTGTGCAGGCTGCCCTTGACCTGACTGAACTTGGTTACTACGTCTATTTGGTCGAAAAGGCACCTGTAGTTGGCGGGGTCATGGCCCAGCTGGACAAAACCTTTCCTACCAATGATTGCTCTCTTTGAATACTTGCACCTAAGCTGGTAGAGGCCGGTCGGTCTCCAAATATAGAGATGCTCACCAATGCGGATCTTCTGGCATTGGATGGAAAACCCGGTGACTTCACCGCAAAAATCAGGCAGCGTCCGCGCTATATTGATGCGGATAACTGTACAGCCTGCGGGTTATGCACCCAGTACTGCCCCAAACATTTGGTGGATCCGTACAACGAAGGATTGGCATTAACCCGGCCTATTCATATAGATTATGCCCAGGCTGTGCCCGCCACCTACTATATTGATCCTTCGTCATGTCTCCATCTGACCCATGATACCTGCCAGATCTGTGTGCCGGTCTGTCAGAGTCATGCGATTAATTTCAGCCAGCAACCCGAAGAGATTTCGCTTAAAATTGGAGCGGTTATTCTTTCTCCCGGTTTTGGCAGGATCAGTAAAGAAACCCTTGCCAAATTCTCGTATGGCAAGCATCCAGACATTGTTACAGCTGTTGAGTTTGAACGAATGACAACAGCCTCTGGGCCTTTTTTGGGCGAGGTAAAATGCTTTTCTGATGGACGTCATCCCAAGTCCATTGCCTTTATCCAATGTGTGGGTTCCCGTGATCTTGGTTGCAATAACGGCTATTGTTCTTCAGTGTGTTGCATGTATGCCATAAAAGAGGCACTGGTAGCGAAAGAACATGATCCTGAAGTTGATATTACAGTCTATTACATGGACATCCGCACCCAGGGCAAAGAGTTTGATAAGGCACAGCTGCGGGCCGAGGCCATGGGAATTAAATTTGTTCGAGCCAAAGTGGCTGATGTCACCCCCTGGGAGAACAGGTTGCAGCTTACCTATTCAACCCTTGATGGCAGACACGAGTTTGTACCCCATGACATGGTGGTGCTTTCTGTTGGTCTTGAAGCACCCAAGGATGCGCACGGGATTGCCAAAATCACCGGTATTGAACTGAATCAATATGATTTTGCCAAGTCAGACACGTTTGATCCTTTGACAACCAATGTTGACGGTGTTGTTGTGGCAGGTGCTTTTCAGGGGCCAAAAGATATTCCCGAATCTGTAACTCAGGCCTCAGCTGCAGCTGGGCTTGTTGCCGGAATGCTTGAAAAACAGCGTGGTCAGGGAATTGTTCACACCGAATATCCTGAAGAAAAGGCCATGGGCGAAGAGGTTCGTATTGGCGTTTTTGTCTGCCATTGCGGTATTAACATTGCCTCTGTTGTGGATGTGCATAAAGTTGAAGATTCTGTTGAAGACATGGAAGGTGTTGTCTATCACACCGATTCACTCTATTCCTGTTCCGCAGATGCTGTAGAGACCTTAAAAGAGCGTATTATTGAACATAATTTGAACAGGGTCGTCATTGCGGCATGTTCTCCACGCACCCATGAACCTCTTTTTCAGGAAACACTGAAAAGCGCAGGGCTGAATCGCTGTCTGATTGAGATGGTGAATATTCGGGATCAATGTTCCTGGGTTCATGCCGGGGAGCCTGATGCAGCAACAAACAAATCAGAAGATCTGGTGCGTATGGCTGTTGCCAAGGCGCGAGGCATGCAGCCTCTTCCCGAGCAGACTGTGCCGGTAACCCCCAAGGCGGTGATTGTCGGTGCCGGTATAGCCGGTATGACAGTCGCTCTTACTCTTGCTGATCAGGGGTTTGATTCTGTACTGCTTGAAAAAGGGAAAACTCTGGGGGGCAACCTTGGTTTGCTGAACCATACCCTTGATGCCAGTGAAACGGCTGCAAAGCTGAAACAACTGGTGGCAAAGGTCAAGAAAAATAAGAAAATTGATGTGATTACCAGTGCAGAACTTGTAGATTTTTCCGGTTTTGTTGGGAATTTCTCTTCTGTTGTTGCAAGTGGCAAAAAAGAGCATACCATTGACCATGGTGTTGTAGTACTGGCCACTGGCGGACATGAGCATCGACCAGGCGGGTATTTACTGGATGAAAACAAAAAAGTACTCACCCAGATGGAGCTTGAAAAACGGCTTGCTGGTAGAGCTAAGAATAGAGCGCCTGACTCTATAGTCATGATTCAGTGTGCCGGTTCCCGTGGCGATGATCTGAAGTATTGCTCAAAAGTCTGCTGTAATCATGCGGTAAAAAATGCATTGCAGATTAAGGAGCTGAACCCTGATTCCCAGGTCATAGTGTTGTACCGGGATATGCGAACTTACGGCTATGCTGAGGATGCTTACCGTGAAGCGCGCTTAAAAGGTGTTATTTTTATTCCTTACGAGATCGAAAATAGACCTGAAGTCTATGAAAAAGGTCGCAAACTGCATGTTAAATTCTTTGATGAACTCATGCAGGAGGAAATGGATATAACCCCTGACCTGGTCGCACTTTCTGTTGGTATTGTTCCAGACGGAACCGAAGACTTGAGCAAGCTTCTGAAAGCGCCTCTTACCGATGATAAATTCTTTCTTGAAGCGCATGTCAAACTTCGTCCGGTGGAGTTGCCAGTGTCTGGCGTGTATGTCTGCGGGCTGGCCCATGGGCCGAAGCCTGTGGATGAGACTATTGCCCAGGCCCAGGCAGCAGCTGCAAAAGCAGCAATCCCGCTGGTCAAAGGAGCGGTTTCTGTTGATCCTATTGTGTCAACAGTAGATCAGGACAAGTGTATTGGCTGTAGTCTTTGTGTGAGTCTTTGTCCGTTTGGAGCTATTGAGATGATTAAGGTTGGTAAGCGGCGTAAGGCACAGACGATTTCTGCCTCATGTAAGGCCTGCGGTATCTGCTCCAGCCATTGTCCGACTTTTGCAATATCAATGGGTGGCTTCACCAATGAGCAGATTACCGACCAGATTATTGCATTTGGTGGCGTAAAGGAAAAAGAAACCGCCGATGTGGCGTAAGATATTCTGTTATTTGTGCTGAGCTTAAGCGAGGTAAATGAATGAGCGATGATTTTAATCCCAAGATTTTGGGTTTTCTCTGTAACTGGTGCTGTTATGCAGCAGCTGATGCTGCCGGGGTTTCCCGGTTTCAGTATCCTCCCAACCTGCGAACGATTCGGGTAATGTGTACGGGCCGAGTCGACCCTGCTTTTATTGTACGTGGCTTTATTGAGGGTGCAGACGGTATCTTTACCGGTGGCTGACAACTTGGCGAATGTCATTACCAGGTTGGTAATTATGATGCAATGGGCGCAGATGCGTTGGTCAGAAAAGTATTGGAAGAGGTCGGTATCCGTAAGGAACGCTATGATCTTGAGTGGGCTTCTGCTGCTGAGGCTCCCCGCTTTGTCGAGTTGATAACAAAGTTTACCGCCAGCATGAAAGAGCTTGGGCCACTTGGTGAGGCAGAAGGATTATCACCGGACGAGGTCAAAGAACGATTGCAGAAGGCGCTTGAGGTGGTGTCCAGCCAGAGGGTGAGAATCAGCTTTGGTAATGCCAGTAAAGCTGTTCGTAAAGATGGTGTCTGGACAAAAGAGCATATTGATGAGATTATTACCACGAAGATAGCGAAATCTCTTGATAAGGCACTTGCCTGATATTTCAGGGAAAAACGTGTACGCATCACCTTAACCTTTAACCCGGGTGAGATCGGATACGAAAAAAACTGCATTCCCTGTGATGAGTGATGAAAACAGATGTTCATGGCGATGGCTTCCCTGTGGGAGTCATCGCTTTTTTTTATTGTAAAACGAGGAGAAACAATGTCAGAATTTACCAATGTGACTGTTGTTAAAGAAGCCAATGTCTATTTTGACGGCAAGGTAACGAGCCGCACGGTTCTTTTTGCTGATGGCTCTAAAAAAACACTGGGGATAATGATGCCTGGTGAATACGAATTTGGCACCGAAAAAAAAGAAATTATGGAAATCATCAGCGGAGAGCTGGAAATTCTCTTACCTGGTACCCGGGAGTGGCAGAAAATTTCCGGAGGCCAGTCGTTTGAAGTGGAGGCAAATACACAATTCGGTATACGGATTCACACAATCACCGATTATTGCTGTTCCTATCTTGATAAAGAGTAATACTTCTAAAACCAGGATAAACCAGCATGGATGAGCCATGATCAGCCAGCCGCAAAAATCTAGAAAATCGGTCACTGCAGCGTGGCACGTTTACAGGTGCAGCACTTTCAGCAAAATATGCAGAGAGTTCAACGTATCCACATTGCGAGCCATCAACAACACACTCACATGAGACCAGGCTCCTCGTGTGCCCATCCCGATACCTTCGTTATACACGTGTCCTGTCGGTTTATGGTCGTAGTCTATAAATTTAACCATGAATATCAGGCGGTCAACTTGCCTGAACTCACAAATTATAATCATGAAATCATTACCAGTAATCGTTTGTTTCCTCCTGGGGCTTACAGCCGGGCAATCTCCAACCTCGTCTATTCTCTATGTGGCTGGTGACGGGAGCGGCTATTACAATTGTGACGGTAAAAGCGATCAGATCGAAATCAATCAGGCCTTGGATCTTGTTGTTGCCAGTCCGGAGTATACAACCGTTTATCTGAAAGGGCCTCATGTCTATCGGATAAACGACCCAATCCGTATTTCAAGCCATTGCATTTTAACAGGGGATGCCAATGCCCGTGTTGAGGTTATTGATCATGCCCAATGGCCGCTCAACAAACCGTTAATTGCCCAAAAAGGCGCAGAATATTGGCATGGCGGAGAACACGAAGGTGATTTGGGAGAGCAAATATATGGCAATCCAAATGATCTGCTAACGGATGTAGAAATTTCCGGTTTTGAACTGAGCGCAGGAAATCAATCCGCAGAATCAGGGAACTTTTATTACATTCTCATGCTTTTTCATTTAGTCGATAACATCTCGATTCATGATATGAACCTGCATGGGCGTTATGGTGATTGTATTCGGATAATGGGTAACTCTTGGGAGGTTTCTCAAAATGCCACGTTGTATAATAACGTTATCTCTGACTCTGGTCACGAGGGGATGTACCTTGTCGGAGTTTCCCATGTAGCGGCATATAACAACCAGATATTTCACACCCGAACCAATGATGCCATACGATGTGAAGAATGTGCAGAGGTGTCCATTCATGACAACATTATTGGGAACAGTCTGACCCGTACCCCCTCTGGCTATGCTGGAATATTACTGGGAAACCATGGAATGCAGTTGGGAGCAGCAGAGATTTTCAATAATTTTATCTATGGGAAATCCGGCTCTATTGTTCTCGAATCCGGCTCAACCAAAGATTTTCAAAATGGAGTGCATATCCATCATAATAAAATTTTCAGTACGTTTAACAATAGTGCGGGAAATGCCGATTATTTAAACGGCGGAATCCATATTCATGGCGCGGATAATACGTTAATAGAATCCAATACCATAGAGGGCAGTCAAAAAGACGGCATAGTCTTTGAAATCGGCCAGGGCACGGAAACCGGATATACGACAATTGTCAGAAATAACATAATCTCAAACTGCGATAACTATGCAATTAACAACTTAAGTGAGCATCACCAGTTTTCTATTGAAAATAATAATACGTATTCTCTCAATAACGGTTATTACAACCACGCGCAATCTGTGACTGACATTCATGCTGATCCATTATTTAAGCAGGGTATCAGCACAGATGATCTCGATTTAGTC
Organism: Candidatus Desulfobulbus rimicarensis; assembly: GCA_008633435.1. Taxonomy (GTDB): domain Bacteria; phylum Desulfobacterota; class Desulfobulbia; order Desulfobulbales; family Desulfobulbaceae; genus Desulfobulbus_C; species Desulfobulbus_C rimicarensis. Next base: position 31,026 of record RKSL01000087.1, read on the forward strand.
GACCTCCATCTTCAATCAAAGGAGGGGCGTTGGAATGGAGCAGGGTGGATTACTGATACAGTTACCAGCCCCTGTATTGATGCGGGTATGTTGACATCTGAGTATGCCAATGAACCAACACCAAACGGCGGACGAATAAATATCGGCGGGTATGGCAATACTTTTGAAGCGTCGAAAAGTCCAGCCAATATTCGGTGAATTGTGTTTCGGGAGAATACGTATTCCCCTTTATACCCCATAAAAAGTACAAATTGGGGCATGTAAAACAAGGTCAGTTACCAGCAAACAGATGCATCCTGATCTCACGTTTATTGTTCCTCTGTTGATGATCGTGATTTTGCCAAAGGCCGGAAAAACAATCTGATAGCTCTTTGTGAATTTTCTTGTACCAAGGCTTGTGAAGATGGTTTATATTTAAAAGTTGCTGTCTTGTTTGCAGACGTGGTAAAATATTTCAGGAGCAGCTTTCTTCATGCTGCTTGTTATTGAGAGTAAAATTTAAAGAATATCAGGAGAACTTAATGAAACTTATTCTTCTTGGCGCACCAGGTGCTGGTAAAGGCACAGTTGCCAAATTGTTGACCGCTATTGATGGCTCTGTGCAGATTTCAACCGGAGATATCCTTCGTGGAGCTGTTCAGGCCGGATCAGATCTTGGTAAAGAGGCTGAAGGGTATATGAAACGAGGCGATCTGGTTCCCGATTCTCTTATTATGGGAATTATGGAAAAACGCCTTCAGGAACCCGATTGCGAAAAGGGCTTTCTGCTTGACGGTTTTCCCAGAACCATTCCTCAGGCTGAGGCATTGAAAGAACTGCTTGCCAAATTACATATTACCCTTGATAAGGCAGTGGATATAGACGTTCCCAAAGACATTATTCTGGATCGTCTCTGTACCCGTCGGACCTGTGAAAATTCTGACTGCCAGGCAATCTATAATGTAAAATCCAACCCGCCCAAGCAGGAAGGTATCTGTGATAAATGCGGGGCCAAGGTTGTGCAGCGCGAAGATGAGACTGAAGAGGCTATCAGTCATCGTCTTGCCACCTATAATGAAAAAACAGCACCGCTTATAGGCTTTTACGAGAAAGAAGGATTGCTGTTGAGCGTTCCTGCCGAAAGCAGTGACGCTGTCATTGCTGCGGTAAAAAAGGAGTTGGGGCTATAATCCTGATTTTTATGAAGATGTCTGTTGTGTATAATGCAGAAGTCCTTAGGGGGCTTCTGCATTTTTTTATCTGAAAGTCGCAGCATCTACCAACGTGCCATGCCGGAGTGACCGACTTTCATAGC
>RKSL01000088.1 GCA_008633435.1 Candidatus Desulfobulbus rimicarensis
CCTGCCCAGCCGCTGTTGTACCACATTAATAATTATTCGTGATGTAATGAATATAAAGATCATTATAAAAACACATCAAATATGTACCACAAATTCACTTCACTTTTTTTGTAAACACATACCTATACTAGAAAAAATTATATTATGGATATAATATGCAGTTCTATGCTACACTATTATACAATAAAACTATTGCAAAAATTTTTTCTTTCATCTAAGGTAGTCGGCCGTCCTTTGGACACCTTTTCTAAGCCCTTATTTTAAAATATATAGAGGAGTATACAATGAGTAAATCGCTTGTCGAAATGACAGCTGAACTTGTTCAGTCACAGATCAGTGGCGCAGATATGACCACTGAAGAAATTAAAACTGCACTCAACGAGACATACCAGACCCTGCAAGGTCTGCATAATGCTGAGGTTTCAGGACAAAACGTTGAAGCGGACACCAAGCCTGTCATGGAACCCAAACGTTCCATCCAAAAGCATAAAGTCATTTGCCTTGAATGCGGCCAGGAATTCAAAATGCTTTCGCCAAAGCACTTGCGCTCCCACGATCTGACCCCCAAGGAGTATCGCAAAAAATATGGCTTCAGCGCACGCCAGCCCCTTTGTGCTAAATCGCTGTCTGAGCGACGTTCCAAATCCGGGAAAGAACGTGGTCTGCCCGCCAACCTGCGCAAATCCATTGCTGCCCGTACCAAGAAAAAGAAATAATCCCTGACTTTCCCCCTGTGCTCAATGATGGATCTCATTGCCGCACACCATCCGGGCAGATATCTCTACTGCCCGGATGCTTGTTTTTCGTAACCGTTCACCAGCCCCCCTGCTTCGTCCGATCAGGGGCACTGGGGAACGTTTACAATTTGGAGGTAATGCCAAGTTCATAGCGCCCCGGTGAACGGTTACATGGCTACAGTGCCCTTGGTGAACGGTGACGTTTTTTCATTTCTTTTTGCTGATTTCCTTTGACAAATATGATTGGAATTTTTGATTCAGGCGTGGGCGGCATGACTGTTGCCCGGGCAATTGAGCGTGTTTGCCCTGGCTACCCTCTTCTCTATTTTGGCGATATTGCCCGGACTCCCTATGGGTCAAAAAGTCCGGAGACAATACGAGAATATTCTCGTAGAAACACTGATTTTTTGTTAAGTCACGGCGCAACCATTATTGTTATTGCCTGTAATTCTGCAGCATCCACAGCAACAGATGCCCTGCGCAGCGAATATGACGTGCCTGTACTTGATGTTATCACCCCGGCCACACTCAAGGCTGCAGCGGCAACACGCAACAACCGCATAGGTATCATCGGCACCCGGGCCACAGTGCGTTCTGAAATTTACAGAGAACGAATCGAATCAATTCACCCTGGGTGTACGGTTATCAGCCAAGCCTGCCCTCTGCTTGTCCCCCTTGTTGAGGAGGGATGGCTCAACAGGCGCGAGACAAAAATGATCCTGCGCCGCTACCTGCACCCACTGAAACTGCAGCAGATAGACACCCTGGTTCTGGGCTGTACCCATTATCCGCTTCTGGGCAAACTGATTCAACCGCGCATCGGCAAACGCGTCCAGCTCATCGACTCTTCTGTGGAAGTGGCTCGTTATCTCAAAGAATACCTTGACAAAAACAAGGATATTAACAACAAGTTAAAGAAAGAGAACCCAACCAGCCGTTTTTTTGTCTCAGACTCAACCGGCCCGGTTCGCAAACTGGCTGATCGTATTTTCGGCCGTAATATCCATCTTGAAAAAGTCAATGCCTGATAATTTTCTACTGCATATTCTGATGACATGCTGCCTGCTCTGCGTCCCGTTAACAGCTCCGGTTCAAGCAACTCCGCTCACAACGCAGGAACAACAGGTTGAAAAAATCCAGAACCTTTATCGCAACCTGACCAGCCTCAGCTTTGACTTTATCCAGCGAACCCGGGCCAGCGGTCGACAGCGCAACGGGGCGGGTAATGCTGTTTTTTACCGACCAGCAGGCGCGCCAGGAGTGATGCGTTGGAACTACACAGCACCTGACAAACAGACCCTGCTCTGTGACGGTAAGAAATTCTCTATTTATAGTGAAAAAGATCACCAGGTTATAGTGAGTTCAGCAGATGTGCTGCAATCAGACATCACCTATGCTTTTTTTACAGGCAGCCGTAATGTACTTGCAGATTTTAAAGCCCTGCCTGCCAGCACACGATTTGCCTTACCAGACAACAGCGATTTGCAGGCCCTGCAACTTGTCCCCAAAAAGCCGCAGTCGCAGCTCAAGGCATTGCATCTTTTTTTTGATACTGACCTGCTCTTAAAAAAGATACTCATAGAAGATCATTTCGACTCTATTACCGAACTCGTCTTTACCCATATCAAACAGAATACCCTGGCTGCCGACTCCACTGAAACGCTTGCCAAACTTACCCGTCTCGATCTCCCTGAGGGCACCGAGGTTATCAGTCAATAACCCGAGACGGCCTAACACGCTGATACTTATGTGTTTCTATTGCTGCAAAACTCTACAGGCGCACGCGACAATTCCCCCATGGATGTAACCCTTATCTCCATGCCATGGGCGATCTTTAACCGCCCTTCCATCCAGCTGGGCAGTCTGAAGAGTTATCTTAACCAGTCCCAGGTGAGCTGCACAGTGGAGTGCCTGCACCCCTATCTTGACGTTGCCGCAGCAATTGGTTTTGACGACTATCGGATCATTGCCGAAAGCCCGTGGGCAGCAGAGGCATTATACTGCAGCCTGCTTTTTCCTGAATTAAAGAACAATGCCGGCCATGTTTTTGCCAGCTCACTCAAGGGTAGACTAGCAAAAAAGTTTGCCGAGCTGAGAACCCTGCTCAAAGACCATCATGAACAGTGGTGTGAGCAACTGGATTTTTCCAAATGCAAACTGGTTGGTTTTTCTGTCTGTTTCAGCCAGCTTCCGGCATCTCTCTATGCGGCCAGGTTACTCAAAAAACAATGGCCTGAACTTGCAATTGTCTTTGGTGGCTCAACCTGTACCAACTCGTTTGGCAATGCTATGCCCTTAGTTTTTCCGGAAATTGACTATATCATCACCGGAGAAGGCGAACAGCCCCTGACTGCGCTTGTCGATCATCTGCTGTATAATGCTCCACTGCGCAACCCGGCTGTTTATGGTCAAGGACTCCTGGCAAACACAACTCCAGGTGAGAACACCAGGGAAATCCCTGATCTTGCCACCTTGCCTGTTCCTGATTATTCCTCGTATTTCCAGCATATCCAGAATACAAGACTTGATTTCAACCCGGTGCTTCCTGTTGAGTTTTCCCGGGGCTGCTGGTGGAATAAATGCACATTCTGTAACTTAAATCTGCAATGGCATGGCTATCGCTTTAAAAGGGCACAACAGATGCTCGCGGAAATTGACCATCTCTGCAGCACCTACAACTGTATTGACTTCACCTTCTGCGATAACTCGCTGCCAGTTAAAGAGAGCGACCTTTTTTTTACGGCCATTGCCAAAAACGGACTTGATCTTCGTTTCTTTGCCGAAATTCGCCCCCTGAAAAAACGAAGCACGTACAGGCTGTTCAGACAGGGTGGGCTCAACGCTGTGCAGATAGGTATTGAGGCGTTGTCTGACTCGCTGCTTGCACGTATGCACAAGGGAACAACGGTGCTTGATAATATTGCGGCCATGAAATTTGCCCAGGAAACCGACATGACCCTGGATGCCAACCTTATTCTCGAGTTTCCCGGCTCGACTGCACTTGAAGTTGAAGAAACCCTGCGCGTACTTGATAAGGTGCTGCCCTATCGGCCTTTGTCGCCGGCCGGTTTTTTTCTGGGTCAGGGCAGCCCGGTCTGGTGCAGGCCGCAGGATTTCGGCATTACGCAGGTGAGCTGCCACCCCAACAACAGCAAACTCTATCCTCAAAAAGTGCTGAATACACTTGAAATGCTGATCCAGTCCTATCGTGGTGACCGTACCCTGCAAAAAGCCCGGTGGAAAGCGGTTCGCAAAAAGATTGGCCAATGGCAGGCCTTTCATGCCAGCCGCAATAATCCGGAAGTTCCCCCTCTGAGCTACCGGGATGGGGGCAGCTTTCTTGTTATTCGCCAGGAACTTCCCGACTCACGCCCTCTGCAGCATCGGCTCAAGGGGTTATCCCGGAAAATTTATCTTGCCTGCGATACCCCGGTCAGCCGACAGGAATTACTGGAACAATTCCCCCAGGTGACTGAACGCCAACTTACCGTCTTTCTTGCAGATCTTGACCAGAAAAACCTTCTCTTTTCGACACCGGATGCCAACCTGGCTCTGGCCATCCACACCCCCTGATATATAGCCTTTTACCACCATCATGCTTATTGCCATACTTTCCGACAGTCACGACCATATCCCCAACCTGTACAGGGCGGTTGAAGCTGCCAACAGGGAACGGGCAGAAGTCCTTATTCACTGCGGCGACCTGATTTCCCCGTTCATGCTCCCCCGGTTGCACGCATTTAACGGTGTGGTGCATCTGATTTATGGTAATAATGCTGGTGACCAGCATATGATCTCCAGCCGATGCGCAACCATGTTTGAAAATATCACCCATCATGGGCTGCAGGGAGAGTTGGAACTTGACGGGCTGACCATCTGTTTTATTCATTACCCCCAGACAGCACGGGCATTGGCACTTACCGGGGAATATGATATTGTCTGCTGCGGCCATAATCACATCCCTGCGGTTGAACGTTATGACCAGTGTCTGCTGCTAAACCCCGGCGATCTGCTGGGAAAAGATGAAAAACCAGGCTTTATGGTGTTAAATACAGCTGATAAATCTGTCCGTCGGATTATAGTAGGTGAATTACTTGAATTTTAACGGCATGTACAGAGCCAGATGATACACCATGAAATCTCTGTCCACCACAGAATAGCTCCGGGAATCCATTGATTTTCTGTGAAAAATTACCAAAAAACTGACAATATTAACCAGACAAGGCCATGAGTGACGAAAACTTTGCAGATCTGTTCCAGGAAAAAACCGTAACCCGTGACACCCTGCAACCGGGTGATAAAATAGAAGCTGTGGTCGCAGGGATCAGCGGTGAAAATATTTTTCTCGATGTGGGCAAGAAGAGTGAAGGCATTTTAAGTGCTGCTGAATTTGTTAACGATGAGGGCGAGCCAACTCTTAACATCGGCGACACTGTAACGGTTTTTCTCGTTTCTGTACGTGGCGGCGAGATGAAATTCACCACTCGGATCGGCTCGGGACAGGCCGGTCTTGAAGAGCTGGAACAGGCGTTCCATGCTGGTATTCCAGTCGAAGGCAGAGTGGTTAAAGAGGTAAAAGGTGGTTTTCAGGTCACGGTTGCCGGTCAACGCGGTTTTTGTCCATATTCACAGATGGGGCTACGCCGGGTTGAAGACAGTGATGCCTATATTGAGCAGGTGATGGCCTTTAAGATCATTGAATTTGGCAGCAATGGCCGCAACATTATTCTCTCTGCCCGGGCAGTTCTTGAAGAAGAGCGGGAGCAGTTAAAAGACGAACTGAAAAAGACGCTGCAGGAGAAAGATAAGGTTGAAGGGACAGTCACCTCCATCAGAGATTTCGGTGCCTTTGTCGATATTGGCGGAGTTGACGGGCTGATTCCTATTTCTGAAATCGCCTGGGGTCAGACTGACCGGGTCGACGATGTGTTACGTGTCGGACAGCGGGTTGAAGTCATCATCAAGCGTCTTGACTGGGACAACGACCGCATTTCATTAAGCCTTAAGGATACCCTGGAAAACCCATGGGATACGGTGGAGGAAAAATACGCACCAGCCACTGTCCATACCGGCACGGTCTCACGGTTGGCCGAATTTGGTGCCTTTGTCACCCTTGAGCCGGGTATTGACGGACTGCTGCATATCTCCAAACTGGGTTCGGGACGCAGAATCAACCATCCGCGCGAGGTGGTGGAGGCCGGGCAGGAAATCACGGTCAAAATTGACGCTGTGGACAGAGAACAAAAACGAATATCTCTTGTGCCTGAAGACTTTACATCAAGTGCTGAAGAAGAAAAGCAGTACACGCCTCCGCCGCAGGATAAAAAAACAGCATCCATGGGGACATTCGGTGACCTGCTTAAAGCACAGCTGAAAAAATAACGTTTTTCAATTTTTGTTTTTTGTTTTTTGCTTTTTGCTTTTTGATTTTATCGTTTGCTGTTTTTTCCCTGGTTTCCCTTTACCTCAGCTCTAATTGCAGAGAATTTCCCGGGGTAAAGGGTACAACGGGCAGGTGTGCATGATTTTTTTTCATCAAACCAGAACGAATCAAGACGGATCACCAACCGGGCGCAACCGCGCCCTTCTCACCCTTGGCTATCTGCTGACAATCTACTCCACACTGGCCGTTGTACGGCCGATTGCTGAATTTCTAAGGGCATCAGCCGTGTTGCAGCTGCTTGTGGTGAGTATGTTTTCTGTGTCCGGTCTGCTGACGCTTATCTGGAGATACCGAAGTGCCGGATGGAAAAGAATGGCTGCCCGCATGGTTCTGCTGGGAGGGCTGCTCATCGTGGTCACCAACATCCAGGCTCTCCCTGAAGAACGGGTGCATTTCATTACCTATGGCCTGCTGGGCTGGCTGGTCTGCTGGAGTCTTGAACAGAGCAAAAAACCGTCAAAACGTCTGCTGCGCCACTGGCTTCTTCCCATACTCTTTGTCTGGTGCGCGGGAACAGTGGATGAGCTGATTCAATGGTGGCTGCCCATGCGGGTTTTTGACGTGCGCGATATCCTGTTTAACGGTATTGCCGCAACAAACGGCATCTTCCTGTTTGCCACTGGAAGAAAAGACATTGCTTCGGCAGAATAACGCTCAAGATAGCCGGGAAAAGTTGAGCTACTGACCACGAATGTCCAATCAGTGCTCCCCGCAGAGTCAACCCTGGCGTACAACCTCAAACATGACCAGTGCTGCAGCAACCGAGGCATTCAGTGAATCAAAATCTGTGGCCATGGGAATGGTGACCAGATGATCGCAATGTTTTTTAACCAGTGGCCGAATCCCCTTTCCTTCACTGCCGATGACAAGCCCGATATTGCCGCTGAAATCGCTTGAGTAAATAGATACGGCGTCCTGCCCCACCACAGTGCCGTAAATCCAGAACCCCTCTTCCTTGAGAAGTTTGAGTGTCTCAACAAGATTGACAACCTGACAGATGTTGACACGGGAAATCGCCCCTGATGACGTTCTGGCCACAGTGCCGGACAGAGGCGCACTCCGTTCTCGGGTAATAATCACATTGTCAAACCCGGCTGCTAGTGCCGAGCGCAGGATTGAGCCGAGATTACGAGGATCCTGAATAGAATCTAGAATAACTATCCGTCCGGAACGTTGTAGAGCTGCTGAGATAAGATCTGCCAGGGCAACACATTCAACCTCAGCCTGACGAGCCACGACCCCCTGGTGCTTACAGCCCCGACTCACTCCCATGCGTTCTGCATCCACAAAGCGAACGCGCACATTGCCAGCGCGGGCAGTCTCTATTATTTCCTGCAACCTGGCACCGGCCTTACCCTTTTGCACCACTATTTCCCGCAGGCCGCGAGGGTTGTGAGCCAGAGCCTCTGCCACCGTATTCAACCCCCAGAGCAGATCATCGTCCCGGCTGTCAGCAGCAGAGCGGACATAAGCTTGTTTTTTTGGTTTGCGGCGTGATCCTCCCATATCTCTACCCTGTTACCTGGACAGGCAGGCCATCAATTCCTCGCCGCCTGCGGCACCGTTCAGCAATGATAACTGCCTTCAAGGCCTCTGCCGCATCATCAAGCGTATCATTCACAATAACATAGGTATAGGCATCGGCATCCGCCATTTCCTTTTCAGCATTGGCCAGTCGCACCCGTAAGCTCTCCTCGGTTTCTGTACCCCGGCCCCGAAGTCGTCTGGCAAGCTCAGACAAGGACGGTGGCGCAATAAACACACTGACCGGGTCAGCACTATCCCGAACAAGGGCGGCACCCTGGACATCAATATCAAGAACAACATCAAACCCTTTGGCAAGACGGGATTCAACATCGCGGCGTGAGGTGCCATAGAGGTTGCCATGGACTTTGGCCCATTCAAGAAAACCCGAAGGAGTACGATCAGCAATTGTCAGGAACTGTGCTTTATCAACAAAATGGTAGTCACGGCCGTCCTGCTCACCCGCTCTGGGGCTTCGGGTGGTGTGGGACACCGAAAAAACCAGCCCTGGCAGTTCGGCCATGACTTTTTTAAGTAATGTTGTTTTACCACAGCCGGAAGGAGCTGAGAGAACAAGCAGAAAGCCTTCAGTCATCGTCTATCTCCAGAGGATGCAGCAGACGTGCAGGATCACGCTGGTGGTCTTCCAGGGCGGCAAGTCGCTGGTTAATGGTGTCGGGCTGCACCGAAGAAAGAATCAGATGGCCGGTGTCAAGAATGATAATTGCCCGGGTACGACGCCCCTCGGTCACATCAATGAGTTTTTGCTCCTGACGGGCCTCATCTTTTATTTTTCTTATTGGTGAAGAGCCGGGATTGACCACAGCAAGGATACGGCTGATCTTCACCGCATTGCCAAAACCGACATTTATAAGCCTGTTATCCATGTGGTGTATTCTTTACTCTTTACTCTTTACACAATATTTATCTAGATGTCGGGTTGCGCGATGTTCACAGCGTAACCTTTTGATTTTCATAATTTTTTGCGCCATCAAGGCATAGCTGTTTATCCGAAAGATGCAGCACCTGTGAGCTTGTCACGCCGCAGTGACCGACTTTCATAGTTTTTTGTAGCTGGCTATTATGACCCAGCCATGCTGGTTTATTCAATATTCTGTACCTGTTCACGCAGTTTCTCTATCTCATTTTTCATCTCCACGCCCAGATGGGCAATGGCAGCGTTGGAGATTTTTGACGACAGGGTATTCACCTCACGCAGAAATTCCTGTAACAAAAAATCAAGTCGACGCCCCACTGGCTCGGCACTGTCTAAAAAATCCCGAAACTGCGAAATATGACTGGCCAGCCTGACGACCTCTTCAGTCACATCAGCCTTGTCTGCCATGATAGCTGTTTCCTGAGCAAGCCTCATGGGGTCGATATCCATCCCTTCAAGTACTCTATTCACCCGCTTTTTAAGCTCCAGCTGGCGTAACTTGAGAACTTCAGGAATACTCTTTTCAATTGCAGCAACAGTCGCGGCAAAACTGTCAAGCCGCTGCAGCAGATCATCTTTTAAGGACTGCCCTTCCTGCTCTCGCATTGAGGCACATTCCTGCAACGCAGCCACAACAGCCTCTTTAACCAGCGGCCATTCCTGGTCAAGATCAGGGCTTTGCTCCTGCAGGGTTATAATATCCCGCTGGTTGAGCAGTTCAGAAAGCTGTATTCTGGCTCCACAGCCAAATTCATCAGCCAACTGCTGCAGACACCCATGGTACTGACGGGCAAGATCCATATCCACCTTAAGTAACGGCCCACCACTGCTCTTTCCATGCAGGGACAGAATCAGATCCACCCGGCCTCTATCCTGGTGGGAGGCCACGATTTTTCTCACCCGCTCTTCCAGCCCGGCAAAAGCTCGGGGCATAACAACTTTCTGATCAAGAAACCGGTGGTTAACAGTCCGGATCTCTGCAATCCAGCTGCGTTCATCGTGGCTGGCCTCTCCCCGGCCAAAACCGGTCATACTCCGTGGTCGCATAAATACTCTCTCTTACCCAATATTTTTGACACCCGTGACAGGCATCCCCCTAGCAATTTCAGATTGATGTAGAACGACCGCATTAAGGGGGTGGCAATTTATGCGATTATTCTGTGATTACGCCTGTTAGCTTTTGAGCACGAGGTCGAGATAGAAAACACTGTTTTTGCCGCAAACATACATCATTGAAATTTTGAGCCATCAAATTTCTATGTACCCGCTACTCTACCAAGGGATACCCCATAACAGCCTTTTGAGAAATCGGGATAGAGCCCATACAATATGTTGACGACAAGAAGGTTCATAAAAATGCTGTCAATTGTTACAGAAATTACCCGTACGATAACAGTTAAATACATCGCAGTACAATCCAATCAGCCTTCAGCCAACGTTGCCAGCAACTCCTCACAACTCACAGAGGCTGTCCCCACTTTCCCCACTACAATACCTGCTGCATGGTTGGCCAGCACTGCCGACTCTGTCATGCTGCAACCTGCGGCAAGCCCCAGGGCAAGAGTTGCGGCGACAGTATCTCCGGCTCCGGTGACATCAAAAACTTCTTTGGCCATTGTGGGGATAGTTACCAGCTCTCCTTCTCCCTCCAGAAGCGCCATTCCGGCCTCACCCCGGGTGATGAGCACACCATCACACTGGATTTTTTCCCGAATCAGGCGAGCTGCCTCAAGTAAATTTTCGGTACTGGTTATCTGCAGGCCGCTGATCAGTTCAGCTTCATGGTGATTAGGCGTAATCACTGCAGCTCCGGAAAACCGATCCACATTGGCAGGTTTTGGATCAATAATCAAAGGAAGACGTTGTCCGGTTCGACTCCGGGTTGTTGCAAGTAATCCGTGGAGATGATCCATCAAGACATGATTAATGACACCTTTGGCATAATCCGAGACAATAACGGCATCAAATTCGTGGAGATGCTCGTCAAGATAGCTTTGCATACGCTCTAAAATGACAGATGGTGGCTGACCTGTAGTTTCACGGTCATAACGCACTACCTGCTGTCCCTGGGCAACGACCCGTGTTTTCAACGTGGTGGGACGGCTGCTGCGAACCAAACCCTCCACCGGGGCATTGACCTTATCCATGAGAGCCAGCAGCTCCTCTCCCATGGCATCGTTGCCAATTATGCCACATAAGGCGCAACAGCCGCCCAGGGAAACAATATTGCGAAGGACATTGGCGCTACCGCCAAGCAGAAGTTCTTCCCGGGTAACATTGACCACAGGAACCGGCGCTTCAGGAGAAATACGTGACACAGAACCCCAGATAAACTGGTCAACAATCACATCACCAATAACAAGAATACGGGTATCAGCAAAACCACTGACAGCCCGTTGCAGGGGGAGGGTACTCATCAGTCATCAAGCTCCGCAAGCCGATCCGCAAGCCGTTCAGCGGCAAAGACCAGAGATTCCAGATCAAGAAAATCCATAACATTATGATCAAACAAAATTTTTACTTTGGCCTCGAATCCCTCTTCGGGTTCCTGATCCCAAAAAAGCAGATAATGGGGCACATGGGGCAATACCGGAATGACCATGCCAACATCAGCACTTTGATCGGCCATGCCTGTTGCGCCGCCGATTCTTTTGCAGCAACCGGCTAACTTCTCTGCCCGGCCACTGAACCGGCTGGCAAGGCGAAGCTCACAATAGGTTGCCAGCGTTCTGATTTTGGAAATTGAATTGGGCAGACTTTCCATGCCGACCCAGCTGCCATCCGGGACACGGCCACCGCCAAAGGCTGTATAATTATAAAGAAGAATCTGATCGCGTGGATCAACCAGCTCTCCGCCATCCACGGACACATCATCTTTATGCAAAATCACGGAACGTCCAAGATAGGAAAAACGTAATTCATCGGGGCTGCTTTGCTGCCACTGTGCACCCAGGCGGGGAGCCAGGCTTTGAAATTCAAGATCTTTCACCTTGGCTTTTAAATGGGCAACAAGAGCCATGTCCCGTTCATCCTGGCCTCGCTCCACTGCAGCAAGACCGGTGTCAGCTGCTGACGGAGCAAGGTTATCAGGTAAGCCGTCACTGTTGAGATAGGGGCAGAGTTGCGGGTCAACTCCGCCCTTGGTCACGGCTACAGCAAAGGCCAGACAAGCCGGATACCCACATTCTCCGCAATTGGTTGCCGGAACATGGCGCAAAAACTGATGTGGGGTCATCTGACAGGTCTTTACTTCATTTTGGCGTTTAATGCCTTGGTGGCTGCTGCTGTAATATCGTTTGCCTTATCAAAATAAAGCACGCCATTACGGGGAAGAACAACGGAATAGCCCTTGGATTTTGCCACTTCGGTTACTACAGTTTCCAGTTTTTTCATGATCGGGGTCAGATGTTTTTCCTGCATCTTTTTCATTTCCAGGTTGGCATCTTCCTGTTTCTCGCCCAGGCTTAACCGTTTTTTCTGAAATTCTCTGGCCTTTTCCTTACGCTTTTCCTCGCTCCAGGCCGATGATTTTTTCTCAATCTCTTTTTGCAGAGCAACCAGAGCTTCCTCATCTTTTTTGAGACCGGCCTTGAGTTCTTTCATTCGTTTTTCGACCTTGCTCTTTGCCTTTTTTCCCGGCTCAGAATCAACAAGAACCTTCTGGATATTAATCACGGCGACTTTGGTGTCTGCAGCCCTGGCCGGGACAGTACTCAACACCGCAACCAGTAAAAACACGGCAACTGCGGCAACACTGTTCATCTTGACAATCGTCTTCATACATAAACTCCTTTTGTATTTTAAGAAAAAAATAAAAAAATAAAAAATAGCGATATGCAATGTATAAACTGTGGAAACGGCCGAAAACCGTCAACCTTTTTTCTTCCAGCCTACTTATAAACACAACGGCACAAAAACTCAAAGGAAACATCCTTTGCGCCTTGTGCCGTTGGATAATACCCCTACCTCATTTTTTAACAGGCGGGTATGGGGGCTGGTTCAGGTTCAGAGGGAATACACACAAACAGTATTACCCCGTGATCAATTCCCTGAAAACTCTTTATTTATTATTTATTATTTATGATAACAAAGTCATCTCGCCGATTTTGGGCCCAAGACAACTCATCATGGCCAAATAACAGTAATTTTTCTTCACCAAAGCTGATGGTGGTCAGCCGGGAGGCATCAACCCCGAGGTTGACCAGATATTTTTTGGCACTCATGGCTCTTCGTTCGCCAAGGGCAAGATTGTATTCTCTGGTGCCGCGCGAGTCGCAATTCCCTTCAATGCGGATATTCACCTCGCGGTTTGTTTTAAGATAATCGCCATTCCCCTCAATACGTTCAACCTGTTCGCCCTGAATAAGCACCGAATCAAAATCAAAATAGATGGGACGCATGGGGCCGGAGGTTCGCCCTTCCATAATTGTATCGTCTGCGCTGACTGCTGTCTCAAGCGATTCAGTGGCACCAAGAGCCTCAGGATCGCCCGGGGTAAGTTCAGGGGCTTTTTTGCTGCACCCGCTCAGGACTGCAACCACACAAACTGCCATACATAATGCCAGATATTTCATTGAAAACAAACGCATTTTGGCCTCCCCTGCTTTTTATAATGAATATGATCGTTAACTAATAATTGTACCCGACCATGAGTGTTGAGTTCAACATTTTTCTCTGGTAAAAGGAATTCTCTTGCAAAAGCATATCAGCCCATCTAGTGTAAGATGTTAACGTAAATCCCCTTATACTCCCATTCCCAACGGGTCTGGCAAGGTAAAAAAACGTGAC
>RKSL01000089.1 GCA_008633435.1 Candidatus Desulfobulbus rimicarensis
GAGGACGATAAGGCTGCTTTTCTGATCCGTGAAGTGAGTGATGCCCTGGAGGAAAACTGCACCGAGCTGCACACCGTGCTTGAAAAAGGTCAGGCTGTGGAGGAATACGACAAAGCACAACTGTCGGAATAAAAGAGCAAAGCAAACTGCTGCAGTGTTGCAGTTTGCTTTGCAAAGAATATCGGTCGACTGACAGCTGTTTTTTCAACAGGTAGAGAGACTTTTCTGGTTGTCAGGCGGCCATCGCTTTGCGCCATCCTTCGGCTTTAAGTCGTTCTATACGGGCGATATTCCACGAAGAAATCTCCTGTAGATAGCGGCTTGGATCTTCTTTTTGCAGGGCAAGAATCTTCTCTCGATCTGTCAGTACATCCTGCTGTTCCCCCGGGTACATCTCCTGCCAGCAGGCATAGCCGGTGTCAAAGATATATCCAGGCCGGACAATATCTGGGTCAACCATTAACTTGGAAACCGCCAGGAACCTGGCCAGATCCATATCGTATTCAATGATCCAGCCATTATCCATGAGCATGGTGTCGGGATTGAGCGTAATACCGCCTGAGCATTCAGGGCAGTAGAGCTCAAGGAGAACCTCCTGGCTCATGACATTGTCCCGCAGGTGAAATTGTGCGGTTTTACTTCCGCAATTACAGGTTTTTCGTACTTCAAGGCACATGGCAACTTCCTCCTGATGAGAGTCTCATTTTAAGTAATAATTATTAGTAACAATAAAAAAACGACTATGCAAGAAAAATGTGTTGCCCCCTGTCCGGGCAATACGCTATTTTACAGTCCATGTTGCGGACTGTTTTCCCTCTGTTTTTGGAGGGTTTTTCAAAGGAGCGGGTATGAAATGGATCTGGGCAGGTGTTTTTCTCGTAGTGCTGGCCTGGTCAGTATATGAGCCGAAGGATATGGTCACCTGGTTTGAAGAAGTCCTTCCGGCACTTATCGGAGCGGTGGTGCTGCTTGCGACCCGTCGGGTGTTTCCTCTGACCCCTCTGGTCTATGTGCTGATTTTACTGCATTGCATACTTTTGATGGTTGGTGGACATTACACCTATGCCGAAGTGCCACTCTTTGATTGGATTCGGGATGTCATCGGGGGAACCAGAAATAATTTTGACAAGCTCGGCCATTTTGCCCAGGGGGTTGTGCCGGCAATGATAGCCCGGGAAATTCTTATCCGCAAAGGGGTGATCCCCTCGGCGGCCTGGCGCAATTTTTTTACTGTCTGCTTTTGTCTCGCCTTTGCGGCGCTCTACGAACTGATTGAGTGGTGGGTTGCTCTTTTGTCTGCGTCCGGCGCAGAAGAATTTCTCGGCACCCAGGGGTATGTCTGGGATACACAGTCAGACATGTTGCTTGCCCTTATCGGGGCTGTCACTGCTTTACTGGTGCTTGGTAAACTACATGATCGCCAGCTCAGGAAATATGCGGGATAGAGGGGCAATCAATCCAGAAGTATATCCCAGTTTGTCGACAGGCTTTCACTGATATCCGGGAGCAGGAGAACCCGCTGCTCAAATCCATAATGGTGCAGGTACTGTTTAAATATCTGCAGTGATTCGGTAACGATTTCTCTGGGGTGGCTGCCAAACAGATTATAGACCAGACCAAGCAGCTGCATGTTGCGGTGTTGCATTGCCTCCAGACAAAGCAGGGTATGATTGATGGAGCCGAGGCGGGGAGTGGTGACCAGCACAACCGGATATGCATGTGTTGCCAGATAATCGATCAGAAGCAGATCCCGGTTCAGTGGAACAAGCAGGCCGCCAGCGCCTTCGATGAGCAGCTGATCGCATTTGGTTGTCAGTGTTTCCGTGGCCCGTTCTAGGGTAGCGGGGTCAATTTGGGCTCCGACCATCTGCGCCGCAAGATGAGGTGAAGCGGGGAAGGGAAAGCAATAGGGGCAGGTCAGTTTTTCTTCGTCAAGGGGATGCCACTGTGCTCCCATCAGTTTTCTGTGAACGAGAATATCTTCTGATCGACCGTTGCATCCGGTCTGGACAAGTTTTTGGGTGATGACCACCTTGCTTTTTTTCAGAAGATGACGAGCCAGCATTCCTGTGACAATAGATTTGCCGACACCCGTGTCTATGCCGCAAATGGTTATTGGCCGAGCGTGTTTCATGGTGTAGAGTCTCTCATAGTGCAATGATTTTCTATCCCTTTTGGAGGAACTATGGGGTTTTATGATCTGACGGCTGTGCTTGTTACTCTTGCAGCTTTTTTCAGTTATGTCAATTACCGTTCAATCCGGCTGCCTACAACCATCGGGCTCATGGCCATGTCCCTTGCCATGTCCCTGGGGCTGCTCCTGCTCGGGGGGACAGGTCTGCTGCCCATAGAGGATCAGGTTGCCCATTTACTGGGGCGTATGAATTTCCACGATACCCTGATGCATGGGATGCTTTCATTTCTGCTCTTTGCCGGAGCCCAGCATGTCAACTTTTCCGACCTGCTCAGCCGGAAATGGATTATTTCCCTGCTGGCAACCGGCGGTGTTGTGGTCTCTACGGTGCTTGTCGGCGGGCTGACCTGGCTGACATTGCATTTTTTCGGGCTTGACTTGCCGCTTATTTATTGCCTGCTCTTTGGGGCGCTTATCTCGCCCACCGATCCCATTGCTGTGCTGGGCATTATGAAAAAAGCCGGGGCTCCCAAGGATCTTGAAACCACCATGGCAGGAGAATCCCTGTTTAACGACGGCATGGGTGTTGTTGTATTTCTGGCCATGCTCTCTGTTCTCCATGAGGGTGGTGCGCCCGATATGAAGGAGATTGGCAAACTGCTTGTTGTAGAGGCGGGTGGAGGTTTGCTCTTTGGTACGGCTCTTGGTTATCTTTGCTACCAGATGCTGAAAAGAGTGGATAAATATCAGGTGGAAGTGCTTATTACTCTGGCAACGGTTGTCGGAGGCTATCGCCTGGCCGAACTGATCCATGTTTCGGCCCCCCTTGCAATCGTGGCCGCAGGCCTGCTGGTGGGGAACCATGGCCGTCATTTTGGGATGTCGCCATTGACCCGCCGCCATCTGGACAGTTTCTGGGAGCTGATTGATGAGGTTTTAAATGCCGTACTTTTTGTCCTTATCGGCCTGGAAGTCCTTATTCTGCCCCATGATATGCGTTATATTGCCGCTACCCTGGTTATGATACCGCTGGTTCTGCTGGCCCGATATTTAAGCGTTGCTGCCGGGGTCAAGGCATTGCAGGCCAGACTGCATTTTCGCCGGGGTACCATCCGTATTCTGACCTGGGGCGGTCTGCGTGGCGGTATTTCCGTTGCCCTGGCGCTTTCCCTGCCGGCAGGCTCCGAGCGCAACGCGCTGGTGACCATTACCTACGGCATCATGGCCTTTTCTATTCTGGTGCAGGGGTTGACCATTGGCAGAATGGTCAGCAGGTTTGTGGGCGAGGTTAACGATGAGCAAGAAGATATAGAGGATGATAACTCAGGTGAACCCCTTGAGGCTCACTGAATCGTTGCAGGTATTCTTCGTTGAATCGTTGCAGTCTCCGGGGAGTCCATGGGCCATCGCCCAAAGCGTTGACGCCGGTTTGACGCAGATGATCAAGCACTTTGCCCGGGTTTTCAAACCAGAAGCACTCAAGGCTTTCTGAACAGTGATCAAGGGTAAAGTGCCGGGAGACCATCTCTGCCACCTGCTGCAGGGATGAGTAAGGAAGCCCGATACCCGTAATTTCCCGGATTTCCTCAAGGTTGCCTGGGCCGTACATGGAAAAGGCAAGGGGAGCACCCGGCTTGAGATGTGTTGCAAGTTTGGCCAGCATGTTGTCAAGATCGTGGATCCAGTGAAAGGTGGAGGATGAAATTATCAGGTCAAAACTCCCAGGCAGCGCAATGGTTTCGATGTCTCCTGCCAGAAAGCTCACCTGCGCAATTCCGGGTACATCACCAGCCCGATCAGCAAAGCCCGCCACCAGGTCATTGAGGACAATCTCTATGATATCAGGATATTCATCGGCGAGTCTGCGAGTTAGAAGGCCGGTACAGCAGCCGATTTCAAGCACTCTGTTGATTGGCGTGGTGCAATGTTCAGCCAACAGTTGGAGCAGCTGGTTTGCTACCCGAATCTGGATCATGGCTTGCGACTCGTAACTCTTGGCAGCCCGTTGAAATGACTGTCTGATTCGATTTTTATCAACCATGGGTTACATAACTGAGCAGCGTTGCCCATCTCTTCTGGTGGTAAAAAGGGAAGTGGGGCCAGGACAGAGTTGTACAGTTGTTTCTTCCCCAGGCCCGGATCTGGTTGCGGGCCGGGAAGATTCGGTCTCTGCCGGTGACAAGACATTGGCTGAAAAATTCGGTTGCGGGTTCTCTCCTGCGGCAGGAAGTTTGCAGGCAGATAAGCTCTTCTTTGAGTTCCGCAGGAGTTCTGCCCGGAAGATTTGCCATGAATTGCTCTGTTTCTGAGCGGCTGCCAAACATGGCAGCGTAAAAATTGTTCAGGGTATCCTCAGAAAACGAATGAATCATGGCAGAAAAAATATCTGTTGGAATACCGGATGTGTTGTCAACAGGTCTGCATGTGCCGCCGATGGCTGTCGTATGAGCAAACGGTATGTCGGCCAGGCAGGTGGCAGCTACCCAGACGCCCATGGACCAGGCCAGCAGGAAAATTTGACTATAATCGTTGTCGGACAGCGAGTCCAGCAGTGTCCTGCTTTCAAGATCCCTGTAATCGTAAACCAGAAGCAAGTCGGCATTTTTGCAGGGTAACTGGACAAAGGGCTCAGGAGCCATGCCCCAGCCGGCCATGAAGACGATACAGTGAGGATTGCCCTCCCGCTGAAGCCAGCAGGTTTTCATAGTACTGCTGCGGTCTCTGCAATAAGCTGAGGCAGTGGGGCAAGGAGTTCTGGGGCGAGGTCAGCAGTCACAGACAAACGCAATCGTGAGGTTCCCTGCGGAACCGTAGGCGGCCGCACGGCGTTGATCCAGAAACCATTCTGCCGGAGCAGCTCTGCTGCCGAAACAGCCTGCCCGGCATTACCAATAATTACCGGTACAATCTGGCTGTCGCCGGCTGTTATCAGACCGTTTTCTGCTAAACCTTTTCTGAGCTGGCTGGCGGTATGTAACAGCTGTTTCCTTTCTTTTGCCATTGCGGTTACTTTGGGCAGGATAAAGTTCAGCCAATGGACGCTCACCCTTGGCAGAGCTGTGGTAAATATCAGGGAGCGGGCACTATTGACAAGGTGCTCATGGACAATTTCTGTACAGGCGATAAAAGCACCATGACCGGCCCAGGCCTTGCCAAAAGTTCCCACCAGCAAATCCACTTTATCCACAACCCCCTGTTCTTCGGCAAGCCCCAGTCCCCGCTTTCCCCGGACTCCAACAGCATGTGCTTCGTCCAGATACAACACTGCACTGTATTGCTCTTTCAGGCGAGCCAGCAATGCCACGTCAGCCAGGTCACCATCCATGGAGAAAATGGACTCAGAGACAATGAAAATGGTTGTATAGTTATGTTGATATTTGTTGAGCAGCCCGTCAACGCAGCCGTAATCAAGATGGGGATACCTGATGACCTTTGCCCTTGAAAGCTGCATACCCTCAAGCAGGCTTGCGTGACAGAGTTTGTCGGCAAGAATCAGGTCGTTTTTTCCGGCAAGGGCTGGCAGCAGCCCGATATTGATATGGTAACCCGAGTTGAAAACTAGGGCTTTTTCTGTTGTATAGAGTGCGGCAAGGTTGTTTTCAAGCTCCTGATAACCGGAATGGCTGCCGGTCATCAGACGGGAAGCTCCACTCCCCATCCCATACAGTTCCAGGCTGTTTTCAGGGTTCATCCCCTGGTAAAATTCGGTAATAAGCCGCTGGTTGCTGCCAAGCCCGAGATAATCGTTCCCGGCAAGATTTAAAAACTGGTGACGATCCGAAACAATTTTCCCGGCTCCAGTTGTCTGTATGGGAGTGATACAACGGGTCAGTCCCTCATCCTGTCTGCGCTGCTGCTCTTTACGCAGTCTTAGCTCAAAACGATTCATGGTTATGCGACAAATTGGTCATACATGTCATCGTTAAAGCCAACAACGATCCGTTTGCCCATTTTGAGAGTGGGTGCCCGCAGGTTGCCGGTACGGCCAAGGCAGACTTTGAGTATGGTTTCTTTATCATCATTTTTAGGGTCATACACTGTAAATTTCTTGCCCCGGCCGACAATCAGTTCATCTGCAGCCGAAAGAAGTGCCCAGGCATCGTCGCCTTCAATTTTTTGTTTTCTGGCCTCAACTGCCTCGTCAATTGTGATACCTTTGTCGTCAAACACAACCTGTGCCCGAGTGCAGGATTTTCACCCCTTGCGAAGATATGCCCAGTCAATGCTCATAATGCCTCCTGATGAAATATGAGAGTTAAGTGTAGAGTTGATATAGCGCTAGTGTACCCCAACTTGATAAGAATTGTCATCAGGAACAACAAGTATTTCTGATGATTTTGTCATGTGGCATAGACGCGCCAACCATTTTTAAAAAGGCTTCCAGTCAAGAGTGGCTCGAGATTTCAATGGATTGGCTCGGTGAACCACCTGCTCTATTTATACGATTGCCGGTAACCTGAGTTCCAAGTTGGACGGCCATGGCAATTCTCTGCATGATTATTTTTATGTAAATAAGTTTGTTTGGCATGAGGGGGTATGAGGGGTATGCCGAACTCTATTACATAGGTGGATTCAAGTTCCAATTGCACCACCTAATACCGAGTTAAGACTTCAAAAGCCGTTCTGTTGGGTTAAGCGAAGCGCAACCCAACAAAGATTTGTGGGGTGTAAAAATAATGTTGGGGTTCGCAAAGCGCACCCCCAATCTACGTGCTATATGGCTTTGTTATTTACTTGCTTTCGTCCAAAAAGGCTCTGAGCCGGCAAGGAAGGAATAACAACGCTGTTGCAGGCTTCGGCACAGGGGCCGCCGGTTGATATTGAAAATCGTCTATCGCAAACCAACCATATTGACCATGTACAGCATTTTCCATTCTCATGGTCAGGGTGTCTATTAACGCCTGGTCGCCTGCAATGTTTGTGATGGAGGTGTCGTAAACATTGACAGCCTTGGTAAAGACCTGCTGTCCATCCCGGAGGCCGGTAATTTGCAATGTATTTTCCTGGAGCCATGCAGACGTGACCACCATGCCCTGCCATGTCCATAGTGTGTCGCTGGTAATGGTAGCGGGATCTGCGTATCGGTTAAAAGCTACCCAATCATCGGCTCCGTCCTGCAACGTTCCATAACCATTGTAAGTGTATCCCTGTTTAATAGGATTTGCAGCCCCAAAATTTAACCAGGTCAACCCGGCATACGGTATATTTTCAGGAATGATTTTTTCTCCGGTTTCGTGTTCCGCAACCGTTAGATCATCGAACGTGACAGTATTGGCCATGCCCGTAACTGGAGCAAGACCAATACCACAGGTCATGGCAAGCAACGCCGTTTTATTTAATTTTTTCATGTTTTCTCCCTCCTAATTAATGCCTGTCCCGTCGGAGATAACCGCTTGATTTTTCGAGACAAAATTGCCTTTCTGGGGTGACATTTTTAGCAATCCGTGGTAAGGGTAAATTAGGTAACATACCAAGATTACAAGAGTAACCACTTTCCGGAGTTGCAAAAACGATGCGAAAAGCACGCATTCAGCAGTTACCCCTGGCAGAGGCAACCACTGATCACCCCAAGGCGAAAGAGTTGGCAAAGATCAGTGAAATTCTTGTTGACAACAGTAACATATACGATCTGCTGTTACAAGATCTCGGTGATCCGGACAATAATGCAACCGGTGCCAGGGGAATGACGGCCGAACAGGTTTTACGAGCTGCGATTATCAAACAGATGGAAGGCTACAGTTACCGGACTCTTGCCTTCCACCTTGCAGACTCAAGAGCCTACAGTTGGTTCTGCCGGATCGGGTTTGGCAAATCGTTCAAGAAGTCTACATTGCAGCGGTGTATCAAAAAGATATCCGACGAAACCTGGGAGCAGATCAACAGAATCCTGCTGGTGTATGCCGGGGAGCAGGGGATTGAAAAGGGGCGCAAAGCCAGGGTCGACTGC
>RKSL01000090.1 GCA_008633435.1 Candidatus Desulfobulbus rimicarensis
CACAGCAAGTCAAGGAAAACTTGAAGCAGCTATCAAGGAGTTTGGATTAGAGACTCCCTTTAGCGGCACTCTCTGTCGTTGAACCTCTTTGAGAAAAATGCCACCGGAGTCCATGGTTCAGTGCTGTCCATGCGTTGTTGAAGTACGGCCCCTGCTGCTGTAGATGAGGCATCGGTCGCTAGGCACAACTGAGCTCCTTTCGCTGGATGAGAGAGCTTGACCGATTTCTGGACCAGGCGTTTGATGTTGACAAATGCTTCCTGGGTTGAGTCGTTCCATCTAAGTTTGGCATTTGACCTTTTTGTCCTTCCTTTTAGCAGGTCGTTGAGTGGTTGCATGATCGTGGCAGCATCTTTCAAAAACCGATGGTAGTAGTTCACTACCCCCAGGAATTCCCTTAATTTGCGCATGGTTGTTGGAACTGGAAAATCATTTATAATGTTGATTTTGCTCTGCAGGGGCTTCATACCTTCTGAACTCAGTTCGTGTCCGAGGAATATCACTTTATTTGCCCCAAACGTACATTTCTCTTCATTGACACGGAGACCACATTTGCTTAACGTATGGAGAACTGCTTTGACATGCCCCAGGTGCTCTTTATGAGTTTTGCTGAAGATTAAGATGTCGTCTAGGTAAGCAATGGCAAAAGGGCAGTCCCGCAACACATCGTTGATGAAACGCTGGAATGTCTGGCCCGCATTTCGCAGGCCAAACGGCATCCGTCGGAACTCATAGAGTCCGAACGGAGTGGTGATTGCCGTCTTTGCTACATCCTCTGGGGCAACAGGAATCTGGTGAAAGGCCTTGATCAGGTCCAGTTTGGTGAAAATTGTGCTGCCACTGAGGTTGTTGGTGATGTCCTGTAAATGTGGAATCGGGTACCTGTCAGGTTGTGTGATGTGGTTTAGGTGGCGATAATCACCGCAGGGACGCCATTCTCCCGACACGCCTTTGGGGACCATGTGGAGCGGTGATGCCCAAGGGCTACTTGAAGGCTGGATTATACCGTCAGCCTCCATTTGCTTGAAGGCATTTTTAGCAATTTCTAGTTTTTCTGGCTCCAGACGGCGTGGCTTGTTGAAAACTGGTGGACCAGTAGTGATAATGTGGTGGTAAACACCATGTTTGACTGGTCGGCTGGGGTCTGGAGGTGACGTCAGATCAGGGAATTTCTTCAATAGGTCCATGTATAGGTGACCTTCAGCAACCAGGGTAATGGCATGAGAGAGCTTTGTTGACCCTGTGCCATTGATGTGGGTATGTGTGGGGCGGTGGAGGAGTGTGTGCCTTGCAGCATCAACGAGTAATGCATTCGCCTTTAGGAAATCAAATCCCAGGATAGGCATGGAGACATCTGCCACGTAAAAATTATGGGTGAAGGTGTAGCAGGGTACCCCCAAATCAACACGAAGCCTCTGTTTGCCGAACGTGACGATGGGAGTCCCATTTGCCGCCAACAAGTTGGTGGACTCACTTTTTCTGGCATTCTTCGTGGGTGGGAGGATGCTAACAGCCGCCCCAGTGTCCACCAGGAATTTTCTCTTGGACAGCCTGTCCTGTACAAACATAACCCTGGTGGTGTCTTCGGGGGGAACAAAAGAGAAGGCTATTGGTAGTTCCCCCCGCGTCCGTTTCCCGACGGATATTGGCATGGGGGGTTACATCTGTGAGCATTCCTACCAAATTTGGCGTGGTAGAAACAGTATCTGGAGTTTCTGGAAGGTGGCGCTGGGCTGGGCGATCTGTAACGGTTACGCCTCTCCAAGGCTGGTGACCTACGCCGCCAGTGATCGTCATCACCTTTTTCGGGCTTCAGGCTCCGCTCAACTCTTAACTCCGCCACGAGGTGTGTTAACTGCTGGACCAAGTCTAAAAGGGGCTTATGGGTAACCTATACAGCTGCTACTGGCGGCGTGGGTGCAGGCGGCACCAATTTGGCTGAAGTGTGACGCGCCATCAACTTGTCAGCAATCTCAGCTAATCTTTTGATAGAAGTGTTATCTTCCAGCAGGGCCAGTTTGTCCTGAATGTGGGCAGGAAGCTTTTCAATAAAGAGTTGACGCAGTAGTGGATTGTCATGTTGGGCCTTTGGCGTCGCCGCCAACATCCTTTCTAGCTTGGTAGTTGGTAGTTCTTCTGTGTCGGTATCCCGGATTATTTCAGATAGGACCATCTCCCTCGATAGGCCGTACCGCCGCCTAAGCCAATTCTTCATATTTGTGTATTTTGGCTCATCAAACTCTGGCATGCAGGCCGATACAAAATCGTCCAAAGCCAGCATCGCCGAACCGTATTTCTCTGGCTCTTCCTTCAGCCCTTTGTTGGCCAGGTATTGGTCCATCTTCTTGATCCACCCTTCCACGTTGTTCCTTGTAAATCTGGGGAAATCACCTCCTTGTGCCATTTTGTTAACTTAGTTACTTAATTTATTTTAATAACTGAACCGCAGAAGTTTTCTTGTAGAATTGTTCCACTAACTCTGGCTGGTTGTACTGTCGTACTCTAGGGTCACCAATGTAGCGAATTTCCTTGTTGGAAATTCTCACTAAAGGATTGCCTTTAGGTTCTGGTTATAGCGTATGTCTGTGGTTTAGAACTACTATACCAAGAAGCCTTGCCTTATAGATCCCGTTGTTGGGGATACTATTAAGGATAGAGTATTACGATACAACTACCAAAAATGTTGTGGTGGAACAAAACTCATAGGAAACACTTCATACAGTTTTATTGAACAATAAGGATATGGCCTTCTTATACTAATTCTTATATAAAGCTGACGCTAGTCGGCAGATGAAAACTTCAGCACTATAATTAATTATGACAAATTGTATTATATATATATACAGAGTTCACAAAACAAAGTTATATTAAATTGCGAAGGCTATAATTCAAGACAATATGGCAGAGGATGATTCAATGTAAGGGCATGATTCTGTGAACACGTGGAAGGTAATGCC
>RKSL01000091.1 GCA_008633435.1 Candidatus Desulfobulbus rimicarensis
GTTGTCTCCATGTCCAAGTTTGTCGGTAAATCGCTTGGGCCAGGTGACCCCGGTCGTTATACTGAAAATAAATAGGAAACCGAATTGAACAATACTGAAGGGGTATACTACAACAAGAAGGATTATGCGGGGTTTTGGTTACGATTCGGTTCATGGCTAGTGGATTCAATGGTTATTGTTATCGTAGTTTCAGTAATATGGCTCTTGGCTTACAATAGTCTTGATGATCCTATCATTATGCTACGAGTCGTGTTCTTTTCCTCATTATTATTTATGTATTCTTACTTAGCGATTATTAAGGCTTCTAGGTTCGGAACAGTAGGATATAAAATATTTTCAATTAAAGTGGTTGATTTATCAGGTCAAAGTCCGAACTGGCATACAATGTTATTTCGTTTTTTCTTAATCTTTATAGGGCCATTTACATTTGTCACAGATATTCTTTGGCTTACAGGTGAGTCAAGTAAACAAACTTTAAGAGATAAATATGCAGGGACATATGTTGTAAGGTCAAATGCTACACCAGAAGGAAAAGGGGTTCTTAGAAATGTTTCTTTGCATTTTATGGGTTGGAATATATCCTTAAAAGAAATTCAGACCTCCGGACCTCAAGGAATTTGCTACGACACCAGGTCGTAAACCAACCGTAATTCTGTGCCGGGAAATTTCCCCCTTGCCTCATTGAGTTCGCGGCAGAGTTTTTTAATCGTTTGCGCACTGCAGTTGTTGGCCGGTTGGTGTAGGCGCACGGTGACCGTACCTCGCTTATAGTTCGGCAGAATATCCGCTTCCGTTGCATACAGACTGCGGAGCAGGCTGCGGGCTTCATCCTGGTGGCGCATACTGCGGCGGATGATATTGGCCATGGCTGTCTCGGCGCGATAGGCGATCATTTTAACGGCATCGATAAAATATTTGCTTTTCATGCCCAGTTTCCTGAAGCGGTCTTCCGGTGGCAAGTCTGCAAACTCCACATGTTTAGGGGTATTGCGCCTGCACTCCTTTAACTCCTCAAGCGTTGTCTCCATATCCCTGATCTCTTCCAGAAGGGATTGCTTTTTTTCCTCGTAGGCGATGACCTTGTCCGGTGCAATGTCATCGCAAAGGATAATTTCATTACATTGGCACTTTTTCCTGCCGAGTTGAGCCGCCATGTTTCTTACATCCCGGTCCGCCTCTCGGTACAGGGGGCAAACCACCTTGGTGGACTCAGGAATATTTCCAGTCGAATAGTCAACAAGAGCATCAAGGCTATAGTTTTCACGCATATACTTAAAAAAGTTCTCCTGAGACCATCTGGCGAACATGGTCGCTGCTGTTTTGCTGAGATCACGCAGATAATCGGTGGAGATGATCGATGTCTGGTGACCGGTTTTTGTCAATTTGCGGATTTCACGAACCCATATTTTCCCGGACAGGAAAGTGCCACGCTCGGCAAGTGGCATGGTGACCTCGTGACCGGAGACCAGCTTAACGTCATATTCATGAAATTCTGATTCCGGCCAGTCTTCACCGGGATACTTATGGTACGTCAGGCAGGCAATACGTTTCTTCCACATCCTGGCGAAAAAATCAGGGCTGTAACCTTCCCGATCAAAAATCAGATTGAAACGGGGAACAAGAGGATTTCTCTCCTGTTCAAACAACTCCGACTGACAGGGAACATCCCGTTCCAGTCGGGGAATGATTTCTTGTTCCAGCACGATCAACAGGCCGGGATCAACCGCCTTGTTGATCATGAAAAACGGCTGCCCATCCATGGCATTTACCCAGTAATCCGTCGTAGCGCGCAGGCAGAGCTTCTGTCTGGCAACGTGATGGCGAGGCAGTTCGGTCTGTTTACCGTTATAGACCCGGACATGACCGTCAATGTACAGCACGCCCGCAGTCTCGGGAAACATGCCCATCCAGTCGCGGCATAATTCACCGGCCCATTGTGGGGCCTGGTTATCTTCGCAAAGTATCCGGACTTTCTTACGCAAAGTTTTAGCTTCAGGGATCCGGTCAAGCCCAAGCAGTTTGCCCCATTCACCGGGAGCACAATATCTCAGAGCCTCAATTCGTTTAAGCCGGGCCAGGGCCATGAAGGCAAGCAGCAGAAAGATGGTTGTCAGGTCATAATAACCACTCGGCAGATCAAAATATTTCCTGGTGTGTCGCAATAGTCCCATGCATAACAGGGATGGTATGGCAAGCAATACGCCGCCATTAGGCACATCGAGGCATGGAGTAAACTCCGGCGCAACAGGTCCCTGTTTTAACAGGCTTGCTTCAAGGCGTCCAAAAATATTGGTTGCTCCCATTCCTATGGGGGCGGATGCATCTACCCTGCTACGTTCACTTTTTGATGTTGTTGCAGTTGCCTCCGTGGGCAGCAGTTTTTTTTTGTGGCTTATGCAGCTTTCCAGAAGAAACAGCTTTCCGCAGGGTATCGGCCTTCAGGTTCAGTTCGTTTGCTATCTCGGGGATAGTATGCTCATTATCCAGCATGGCCTGTACTTTCTGCAATACTTCCGGAGTTAGTACGGCCGGACCACGGCGCCGGGGTGGTTCAAAGAAACCTGCCGCACCTTTCTCACGGTACAGCTTGACGCTGCGTTTGACACTGATTCTGCTGACTCCAAAGGCCCGACATATATCCGCCTGCTTGACACTGCCGTTGACATACAGCTGGCTGGTGATCATACGAAATGTTTTCAGATCATCGCCGGCATGGGAGAAAATCGGCAGGCTCCCGTAAACATAGGTCACGGTGCCATCCCTGGTCATCACTCCCAGGTTGGCATTAATCATGGTCATCCCTTCCGGAAAAATGGGCAACTGAAGCTGTGGCATGGGGCTGTGTGGTGGT
>RKSL01000092.1 GCA_008633435.1 Candidatus Desulfobulbus rimicarensis
CAAGGTTTTTGCTCTTATCTGGACAACAACTCCCTGGACCTTACCTGCAAATATGGCAGTGGCATTTCATCCGGATTTTGTTTACGCCGCAGTTGAAGTAGATAATGAAGTCTGGATTCTTGCTCAGGATCTGGTTGAACAGTGTTTTTCCGAGTTTAGTATTGAAGATTACAGTATTTTAACCACTTTTTCTGCAAAAGGGCTTGAAGGAAAAAATTGTCGCCACCCTTTTCTTGATCGCAACTCTCTGATGGTGCTGGCAAATTATGTGACAACCGAATCAGGCACGGGCTGTGTGCATACCGCGCCTGGGCATGGTGCTGATGACTATATTACCGGCCTTCGCTATGGGCTTGAGGTTCTTTCTCCCCTTGATGATACCGGTCACTACACCAAAGAGGCTGGTAAGTATGCAGGCAAGCAGATTCCCGGGGTAAATAAGGAGATCAATGCTGATATGGTTGCAGACGGCAGCCTGGTTAAGGAGGCGGCTATAGAGCATTCCTATCCACATTGCTGGCGGTGCAAAGAGCCGGTAATTTATCGCGCCACTGAGCAGTGGTTTATCTCAATGGAGATTAACGATCTCCGCAAAAAAGCACTTCAATCCATTGAAGAAACTACCTGGACGCCTTCCTGGGGGCAGCAGCGTATTTACGGTATGGTTGAGTCCAGACCTGACTGGTGTCTGTCCCGGCAGCGTTCCTGGGGAGTCCCGCTCACTGTGCTTACCTGTAAAGATTGTGGCGAGGTGCTTAAGGATGCTTCGGTCTGTTTGCAGATTGAAGAGATGTTTGAAAAAGAGGGCGCAGATGCCTGGTTCAAATATGAAGCCGCCGAATTTATCCCCCAGGGGGTCAGCTGTAGTTGTGGTTCAGTTAAATTTGTTAAGGAAAATGATATACTTGATGTCTGGTTTGATTCAGGAACCAGTCATGCAGCTGTGCTGGAAGCCCGGCCTGAACTGGTTGCTCCCGCAGATCTCTATCTGGAAGGCAGTGACCAGCATCGGGGCTGGTTTCAGTCTTCACTGCTTACCTCGGTGGGAACGCGTGGCCAGGCACCTTACAAAGGTGTCCTCACCCATGGCTATGTTGTCGATGGGCAGGGGAAAAAAATGTCTAAATCCATTGGTAATGTGGTCGCGCCTCAGGAAGTGATTGATAAAAATGGTGCTGAAATTTTACGTCTCTGGGTATCTAGTGAAGATTATCGTGATGACGTCAAGGTTTCTGATGAGATCCTCCGCCATGTTTCAGATGCGTATCGTAAAATCCGTAATACCATGCGGTTTCTGCTCTCTAATCTCAATGATTTTGATCCGGCAGTCAACAAGGTCAGTAATGAGCATTTGACTGAATTAGACCATTGGGCACTGGCGCGCTATGCCGAGCTTGTCCGCAAGGTTGTCAAGGCGTATGCAGAATATGAATTTCATTCTGTTTATCATGGTTTGCATAATTTTTGCGGCACAGTCATCTCCAGTCTGTATATGGATGTCTTAAAAGACAGGCTCTATTGTTCTCATCCTGATGATCCGGCTCGCAGGGCTGCCCAGATGGTTATTCACCGTATCCTGGATGGTCTTCTTCGGCTCATGGCACCTATTCTCAGTGTAACCGCAGCTGAAGCCTGGGAACATCTTTACGGGCTTGATCAGAAATCTCCATTGGAAGAATCAGTGTTTTTCTCTTCATTCCCAGATGTTACAGACATTATTATAGATGATGAAGCTGATCGTCGCTGGGAGCAGCTTTTGGCTGTGCGTGGCGAAATTACCAAGGTGCTTGAACATGCCAGGCGTGAAAAAACCATTGGGTTGTCGCTTGATGCTGAAGTTTTACTGCAACTTGATGGTGATATTGCCGGGTTTCTTCAGGATAAATTGGAGATGCTGCAGGAACTGTGCATTGTTTCAGGTTTGCATGTGGTTGAGTCTGGGCAAAGTACTTCTTTTACAGCTTGTGAAGAAGTAGAGGGAATGCAGATTGCTGTGCGTCCTGCCAGTGGGGCTAAATGCGAACGATGCTGGATTATTTCTCCAACAGTTGGCACTGACAGTGATCATCCTGCATTGTGTAGCCGATGTTCAAGGGTTGTTAACGAGTTAACGAGTAGATCGTGATCAGGTTTGCAGTAATCATTCTACTGGTTGCAGTATGTGACCAGCTCAGTAAGTTGTGGATTCTCGATACTTTTGCTCTGCACGACTCGTTAATTATTATTCCTGGTTTTTTTAACCTGACCTTTCTTAGAAATACAGGAGCAGCTTTTGGTCTGTTTTCCGGGCATCCTGTTTGGTGGCGGCAGACGTTTTTTATCACCATTGCCCTTGTTGCTCTGGTTGTTCTCTTTGTAATGCAGCGCAAGCTCGGGCGACAAAACAGCTGGTACACGACAAGCCTTGCTCTTATCGCTGGTGGTGCCCTTGGCAACCTTATTGACCGGATCATCTATGGCTCAGTTGTTGATTTTCTGGAATTTTATATAGGTAAATACCACTGGCCAGCATTTAATGTTGCTGATTCGGCCATCACCGTTGGAGTAGGGGTTTTTCTTCTGACCCAGTTTACAGAAGATGCCAGAGCAAAAAAAGCCAATAACTAATTTGTCTATCAAAAAAGAGTTGTTGGATGTGAATAACGGTTTGCTCTCAAGTATTTTTTTAAGATATTTAGATCCAGGTAACTAGGTAAAAATATGAAAAAAACAGCAATTCTCTTTCCGGGGCAGGGGTCTCAGTATCTTGCCATGGGGCAGGATTTCATAGCACAAGACTCTGATGCGGCCGACCTTATGCACATGGCCGAAGAGGTTTCAGGATTTGGGTTGAGTAAGCTTTGCAGTGAAGGACCACTTGAAGACTTGACCAGAGTTGTCCATTTACAGCCTGCAATGACAGTGATTAACCTTATCTGTTGGCAACAGTTGACCAAAGCAATGCCAGATTTCACCCCTGCTTGGGTGGGAGGGCATTCGCTGGGCGAATATTCAGCCTTGCACGCTTCAGGAGTGCTCTCTGCCCGCGATACTATGGCGCTGGTAACGAAGCGCGGCGAGCTTATGGAAAGAGAAGGCACTGCTCACCCTGGAGGAATGAGGGCTGTCCTGGGGATGACCATTGAAGAGGTCAATGCACAACTTGGTTCACTGGACAGCAACGGAATAGTTGTGGTTGCCAATCATAACTCAGCCAAGCAGATAATTATTTCCGGAAATAGTGCCGGTCTTGATGCCCTTTCTGCTCGGTGTGAAGGCAAAGGAGCTAAAGTTATTGCGCTGCCCGTGTCTGTGGCCAACCATAGTCCACTGGTTGCAGGTGCCGTGAAAGATTTTACTGCGTTTATGGATACTGTGGATTTTAACCCACCTGCTATTTCGTTATTGTTTAATGCCACTGCTGCGCCTGAAAAAGATCCTGCTGGTATTCGCAATATTATGGCCAGCCAGATTGCGTCGCCTGTCCGCTGGTATGAATCTGTTTTGCTCATGATTGACGACGGGGTTGAACTGTTTGTTGAACTTGGTCCGAAAAAAGTCCTTTCCGGGCTTATGCGTAAGATCTTGCCCAGAAAAAGTCCTGTTCAGGTTATGCAGGCTGATTCTCCTGAAACAATGGAAAAAGTTATTGAAGCGATCCGTGGATAACATGTTCAGGGTCATCATG
Source organism: Candidatus Desulfobulbus rimicarensis (assembly GCA_008633435.1). Classification (GTDB taxonomy): domain Bacteria; phylum Desulfobacterota; class Desulfobulbia; order Desulfobulbales; family Desulfobulbaceae; genus Desulfobulbus_C; species Desulfobulbus_C rimicarensis. The sequence continues at coordinate 3,668 of RKSL01000092.1, forward strand.
AAAAATTGTATTTTCGATTGAGTAGTATGTCCGCATGATTAAAATTATCTCATATATTTAATATGATGTGCTTTTTTGTCATGCGGATACTGTTCCTCGATTGAAAATTTATCCTTTTCAAGGAACCCTGTAGTCGCCTCTGGCTGGGGTTTTACATCAGTTTTTCTGCATGGATGGCTCCTACTTGCTTCATGCTTGACATCCATTGTAACATGGGGTAAATAAATCTATTTGCCTTTGCTCATCTGAAGTCGTTATTGTTGGGGCGGCTTATTTATGCCCTGTTCAGTCTTATATAAAGTGGATCATGTTTGAAAATTTAACAGATCGCCTTGACGGTGTATTTAAAAAACTGCGCGGTCATGGCACGCTCACAGAAGATAATATTGCAGAGGCCATGCGCGAGGTGCGCACGGCTTTACTTGAAGCTGATGTTAATTTTCAGGTTGTAAAGGAATTTATTGCCTCTGTAACTGAGAAAGCAGTAGGTAAGGAAGTCTTATCAAGCCTTGCTCCGGGGCAGCAGGTTGTTAAAGTCGTCCATGATGAATTAGTCGAGCTGCTGGGGCGTCAGGCAGAACCTTTGAAACTTGATGGTCATCAGCCTGTCATTATAATGATGGCAGGGCTGCAGGGATCAGGTAAAACCACAACTTCTGCTAAACTTGCCAGGATCTTAAAAGAAAAGGGGCGGAAACCTTTTCTTGTGCCAGCTGATGTTTATCGTCCAGCGGCTATTGAACAGCTCAATGTTTTGGGAGAGCAGATCGGCGTACCCGTTTTTGCCTCGACTACCTCGCAAAGTCCGGTCGATATAGCCAGGCAGGCTGTAGCAGAGGCCGAACAAAAATCTTATGATACAGTTTTTATCGATACTGCAGGTCGCCTGCATGTAGACGAAGAACTCATGGGTGAGTTGCAGGAAATAGCAAAAGCTGTACCTCTTACAGAAGTCTTGTTCGTTGCTGACGCAATGACTGGTCAGGATGCAGTAACGGTAGCTGATAAGTTTAACACTGACCTCGAAATCACCGGTGTCGTTCTGACGAAAATGGAAGGTGATGCGCGTGGTGGTGCAGCACTTTCTGTTAAAAAAATAACTGGAAAACCCATTAAGTTTGTTGGTGTAGGTGAAGCACTTGATGCGTTAGAGGTCTTTCATCCAGACAGAACAGCTTCCCGTATCCTTGGCATGGGTGATGTTCTTTCTCTTATTGAGAAAGCCGAAAAAGTTGTTGATGAGAAAAAAGCCAAAAAGCTGGCTCGTAAAATACAGAAGAATGCCTTTACACTTGAAGATTTTCTTGAGCAGATCCAACAGATCAAGAAAATGGGCAATCTTGAACAGCTTATGGGCATGGTTCCGGGGATTAATAAACTTAAACAGCTTAAAGACGCGCCAAAACCAGATGAAAAAGAGTTGTTTAAGACCGAGGCTATTATACGTTCCATGACCAAAAAGGAACGGAATAATCATAAAATAATTAATGCCAGCCGCAGGCAAAGAATCGCCAAAGGTTCAGGGACTTCGGTACAGGAAGTTAATCGGGTGTTAAAAAGCTACACAATGATGCTCAAAATGATGAAAAAGTTTCGAGGTAAGTCTGTTATCAAGGGGGGCAAGCGTCGTAAGCTGCCCAAGGGACTCAGGCGTTAATACCAGTTAGAAAAAAGTAGTAAGATGTTTTATATAACCTATATAAAATATATAAAAAATACCCGGTAAGCGGGTGTATTCGATATCCACAGGAGGATACCAGAACAATGGCTGTACGAATTCGTTTAACAAGAAAAGGTCGTAAAAAACAACCATTTTACCGCATTATCGTTGCTGACTCACACTCTCCACGTGATGGTAAGTTTCTCGATATATTAGGAACTTACGATCCGATGCAGGATCCGGCTGTTATTAAATTAGATAATGAAAAACTTGCAGGATGGCTGGCTAAAGGTGCACTGCCTACAGGTACTGTGAAGACCATTATCAAGAAGCATAATGACGCGGCGGTGGAAGCAGCGTAAATGAAAGACCTTATTGCTTTCATTGCCACTCGTCTGGTTGACGAACCAGATGCTGTTGACACAGTTGAACGTGAAGAGGATGGAACCGTTACTGTTGAGTTACGTGTTGCCAAAGACGATTTAGGCAAGGTTATTGGCAAACAGGGACGAACAGCACGAGCCATGCGCGCCGTTCTTGCAGCTGTGTCCGCAAAAGAGGATAAACGCTCCCGTCTTGAGATCTTAGAGTAACCATGGATTCACGACAAGATCTTGTTTTGCTTGGCAAGGTCACAAAACCCCACGGTATTCGTGGTGAGCTTAAGGTCTATCCATATTCCGGGAGTCCTGATAATCTGTTACATTACAACCGGATTTTACTTGCCCGGGATGAACAAAGCGCCCCTGTTGCCTATACTGTTGAACGGGCCAGGGTGCAAAAAAACTGTGTGCTGTTGCAGTTAGAAAATTGTTCGGACAGAGATGACTCAGAGGCGCTGGTCAATTACCTGGTCTATGTTAAAGAACAGGATTTGCCAGAACTTGCTGAGCATGAATTTTATCTACGTGAGCTTGAAGGAAAACAGGTGGTTACTGAAAAAGGTCTGAAAATTGGCCGGTTTGCAGGGATTTTGACCACTGATTCCCAGGATATTGCCAGAATTATTGATGGTCGCAAAGAGTATCTGGTACCGTTAGTGCCAGATTTTCTGGTTTCCATAGATGAAGACACTGTCACTGTATCATTACCACCAGGCTTGCTTGAAATAAATATGTAAGCATGCAGTTTGACATACTCACAATTTTTCCTGATCTTTTTGCCTCACCTTTGCAGGAAGGCATAATCAGACGGGCGTTACAGGCGGGGCAAATTGCGGTTAACTTACATAATATTAGAGATTTCGCCCAAGATAAACACTCCATGACGGATGATCGCCCTTTTGGCGGCGGTGAAGGAATGGTCATGAAGCCTGAACCAATAGCAGCCTGCTGTAAAGCTGCTCAGGCTGATGGCAGCAGCGGCACTGTAATTCTTCTCTCACCACGCGGGAAGCAGCTTGATCAAAACAGGGTCGAACAGTTAGCAGGGTTGAAGAAAATTATTCTTGTCTGTGGCCGTTACGAAGGTGTGGATGAACGCTTTTGCAGACATTATGTTGATGAGGAGATCTCTATTGGTGACTATATCCTCACTGGTGGAGAACTTGCTGCCATGGTCATTGTTGATTCGGTGACCCGCATGTTACCAGGTGTGTTGGGGTGTGCTGACTCTGCTACTAATGATACGTTCAGTAGAGGGTTGCTTAAACATGGGCAGTACACAAGACCTCGTGAATTTGAAGGCCTGGAAGTGCCTGAAGTACTTTTAGGTGGAGATCATGGCAAGATTTCAACATATCGTTTTTTGGAATCTGTCCGTGAAACTCTGAAGAGAAGACCACAGCTCTTTGTTGCTGTAGAGTTTTCAGCCGCAGAAATACAAATATTAAAAAAAGCCGGACTGTATCAGGACATACAGACAGCAGTGACAGTCTATGCAAACTGAAACGCATGTCGATGTCGCCCTTATTCATTTTCCGGTGGTCAACCGCAATGATGAACGAATTGGTTCTGCGGTTACAAACCTTGATCTGCATGATATTGCCAGAGCGAGTAAAACCTATGGCGTGAACAGCTATTGGGTGGTGACACCAGATGCGCAACAGCAGGAACTTGCAGCTCAGATCGTCGGCCACTGGACACATGGATATGGGAGCAAGGTTAATGCAGATAGAGGGGCAGCTCTTTCACTCATTAAGATTTGTTCCTCCCTTAATGATGTTCTTGCAGGGAGTGCAGAACATTATGGAAATCCACCATTACTTGTCGCGACAAGTGCTGTATGCAGAGAGAACACAATAACCTATAATACTCTGCGAAAAAAAATAGATAATGATTGTGGTGTTGTTCTTCTTTTTGGCACAGCTTGGGGGCTTGCTCCGGAAATTTGTCAACAAGTTGATTATTTTTTACCTCCTGTCGGGGGAAAAGGCACCTATAATCATCTCTCAGTAAGATCTGCAGCGTCTATTGTGCTTGATCGATTGCTTGGAGATAGAGAAGACAATGAAAAAACGAGTACGTAGTGCGACATTTATGTGTTTTGCTTAATACTCATGATAGAGCAGATAAGTAAACTAAAGAACCATATTGATATAACCAGGGATTGAGTGGAGGCATCCTTCGGGTTTTACCCCGTAAATACCAGAATCATGGCCATGAACATAATTGATAAAATTGACCAGGAACAAATGCGTTTTGACCTTCCAGATTTTCGTCCGGGAGACACTGTTAAAGTTCATATCCGTATTATTGAAGGAAGCAAAGAACGGATACAGATTTTTGAGGGTGTTGTGTTAAAACGTAAACGCGGCAAGATGAATGCTACCTTTACAGTTCGTAAAATTTCCCATGGTGGAGTTGGTGTTGAAAAGACATTTGCGCTTCATTCTCCTCGCGTAGAGAAAATCGAAGTCGTTTCCCTGGGTAAGGTTCGACGTTCCCGTCTGTTTTATCTTCGCGAACGACGTGGTAAAGCCGCCCGTATTAAAGAGCGCGGTAGAATCTAAGTCGAATACAGACATGAAGAGGCACATATTTTTCAGTTATGAACAAGGATAAATGTGCCTCTTTACCTTTCTTCTCTCAGCCTGAACAGGCTGAAGACACTTTTTTTTATGAACGTCAGCTGAGTAAGCAGGGCTTTTCTGTAATTGCAGGCGTTGATGAAGCGGGTCGTGGTCCACTGGCCGGACCTGTAGTTGCCGGTTGTGTTCACCTTTCCTTTGATTGTGACTTTTCTTCCTATAAAGATTCCAAAAAACTCACTTCTCGGAAACGAGAACAGGCCTTTACTCTTCTTTACAATTCAGATGCTGTCGTCGGGGTTGGGATTGCTACTGTTGCAGAAATAGAGCAAATAAATATCTTACAGGCATCTCTGCTTGCAATGAAGCGGGCAGTGACTGACTGTTGCCGTAACAAAATACGTATCGACTTCCTGCTTGTTGATGGGAAATTTGCAATCCCCATGGATATTGCCCAGCAACCCCTTGTTCAAGGTGAATCAAAAAGTTCCTCCATCGCTGCTGCCTCTATTGTCGCCAAAGTTACCCGTGACCGTTTGATGGCGACGTATCATGAAAAGTATCCTCAATATAATTTCATTCAGCATCAGGGGTACCCAACAAAGGCACATCGACAGGCAATTACAGAGTATGGGCCATCGCCTATCCACCGGAAAACGTTTAAAGGCGTCCGGGAATTTTTTGAAGCTCCGCATAACTGAGCTCGAACAAAAAACATCATTTTGGGACAGACACTATAGTTATTGAGTATTTTATTTTTACCAAGAGTTTCCGTGGTAATCAGCACAAATTTTGCTATAATACTTTATTCATGTGCAAGAATGATTTGAGAAATAGGGATGACCATGCAATTTAAACTTGATGTTAATGATAGTCGATCCGGTATACGGTTGGACTTCAAGCTCCCCGTAGAGTTCTATTTCCCTGAACATGATAATACCATTAGCGGAGTTATGGTGAATGTCAGTGTTCATGGAATGCTTATTGAATTAGTTGAAGGGCAGCAGTCCTCAATAATTTCCACCCAGGATGAGTGTGTTGCCAAAGTGGTTTTTTCAGGCCATGGGAGTAAGCTGGTCATTGAAGACCTCAGGTCCCGTGTTGTCCGGGTTGATAAAAAACAACTTGCTATTCAGTTTATTAAACCTCTGGAATGGTTTTTACTCTTTAATGTGTATAAAGGCAGACAACTCCGTTAAGCACAGGTCATGTTTTTTTTTAAAAAAAATGAGAATACCCTGCAAACCTCATCAAAGCTCACTACTGGAAATCTGGGTGAAGAACTGGCCGTTAATTTTTTGCAGCGGCAAAAGTGTACCATACAACAACGTAATTACCGTAAGCGGACAGGCGAAGTAGATATTGTTGTAAAAGATAAAGATGTCCTGGTCTTTGTAGAAGTGAAAACACGACGAACAAATCGGTTTGGTTCCGGCTTTGCTGCTGTCGATTTTCGTAAACAGCAGCAGATATGCAAGGCTGCTCTGGCCTATTTATCTGAATACAATTGTACAGATGTACAGGTTCGCTTTGATGTTATTGCCGTCGCACTGGCTGGTAAATCCCCTCAAATTGAATGGTTGAAGAACGCTTTCGACTATGTTCATTGACCCTATGAGCAAACCAATCGCGATAACCATGGGGTGTCCTGCCGGGATAGGCCCCGAAATAATTCTTCAATCTTTTGATCAGGGGCAATTTGATGACCAATGTCGGCCTGTTGTCATTGGCGATTGTGGAGTATTGTCGCGTGCAGCAAAACTTGTACACTCACAGCACACCCCTGTAGCCTGGGAACCAGGGACTTTAATTGAGCCTGGTACAATTCCAGTACTTGAGATATCTGAGAGTACTTTATCTCACGTACAGTGGGGACATCCGAGTCAAGAGAGTTCTCTGGCTATGGCTCAATATATACGTGTTGCCGTCAAAGGGTGCTTAAACCATGATTTTTCTGCCATGGTCACATGTCCTCTTTCTAAAAAATCATTACATGACGCTGGTATTGATTTTCCTGGTCACACAGAGATGCTTGCGCAACTTACCGGGGCCACTCAGTATCGTATGATGATGGCCGGCCGCCGATTACGTGTTGTCTTGGTTACCATTCATGAACCACTGGCTGCTGTAAGCAAGCTTATTACAGCTGGTGAGGTAGAAGATTGTATTGCCATGACGGTGCAATCTCTTCAGCGTGATTTTGGACTGCCGTATCCACGGGTGGCAGTGGCAGGACTTAATCCACATAGTGGTGAACAAGGGTTATTTGGCCGCAAAGAACTGGATGTACTGACACCGGTTGTGCAGGGGTATAAAGGAAGAGCAGACGTAAGTGGCCCATGGCCTCCTGATACAGTATTTCATAAGGCTGCTGCCGGAAGTTTTGACGCTGTTGTGGCTATGTATCATGACCAGGGATTAATTCCGTTTAAACTACTTCATTTTCAGGATGGAGTAAACGTGACTCTGGGCTTGCCCATTGTGCGTACTTCTGTCGATCATGGCACAGCATATGATATAGCTGGCAAAGGCATTGCTGATCCTGCAAGCTTGCTTGCTGCAATTTCTCTGGCCAGAGAAATTGCTGTTAACCGCAAAAAAGGTGCTGTAAATAATGGATAAAGGATTTCTTATCGCTTTTGAGGGGATTGATGGCACCGGAAAATCCACTCAGATTCAACTTCTGAATGATTTTCTTCAACAGAAGGGCTGTTCAACTGTTGTGACGCGTGAACCCACTGACGGATCTTTTGGTCAAAAAATACGTAGGCTCTATCTTGATCGTGCAGGATCAACTCCCCAGGAAGAGTTAGCGCTCTTTATTCAGGATAGAAAAGAGCATGTCCGGGATGTTCTTATTCCTCATCTTGAGAACGGCCAAGTTGTATTGACAGACAGATATTATTTTTCAACAGCAGCCTATCAGGGCGCGGCAGGACTTGATATAGAGGAAATCTTCAGCCAAAATAATTTTGCTCCAGAGCCTGATCTGGTTATTCTGCTCACCATGGATCCTGAGGTTTCCAAGGGGCGTATTCAAGAGGGCAGGGGGGAGGAACTCAACGATTTTGAACAGCTTGATCAGCTGAAGCGGGTTGCAATAAATTTTGGCTCATTTGAACACTCGTGCATTTCCCGTATTGGGGCAGACAGACCAATTGAGCAGGTTGAACAGGATATTCGTAAGACTGTTCGCCAATCATTTGCTGAAAAAGGGTATATATGCCGTTGTTAACTCGATGTAAGTACCATGTTCTGTGTATGGCTTTGGGGAGTGCCGGCATTCTGCTCAATGGTTGTGCCAACTCACCTTCCACAATTTCAGTTGCGGACGATACGCAAAATACTCCAGCTGTAGTTCTTGATGAAGCTGATCATGGCTGCAGTTACTTTTATTTCCTCTGGGGACGAACAGCCGAGTTATCAGGAAAAAATGAAGAGGCCTTGGAAGCCTATGAAAAAGCATTAATTTGTGATCCTTCAGCAGAACTCATTGTCCGTAGAATCCCGTTGCTTCTTGCCCGTTTGCACCGTACCGATGAAGCCGTAGCCAGGCTTATGGAATATCTTGATAAGCATCCCCGCGATATTGAACCCCGGATGGTACTTGCCAAGATATTGCTTGGTAAAAAACAGTTTAAACACGCAGCTGCTGAATATCGAAAAATTCATGAGATTGCTCCGCAGGATGTTACCCCTTTGCTGCTTCTCAGTGAATTGTATTTAGCTGATGGGAAAACTAAACAGGCTCTGGTTACACTGGATGAGGCTTTGGACGCAGATTCTCAGTCGTATTCAGGTCAGGTGTTGATGGCACGTCTGCTTGCTTCAAAAAGAGATTTTGGCAAGGCAGAACACCATTATCAGGAAGCGTTGGCAATCAACTGGTCAGCCTCTTTGCAGCTGGAGCTTGCTGAAGTTATCTTGCAACAAAAAAAATATGATAAGGCAATAACTCTGTATAAAGATCTCCTTAACCGGGATGAATTTAACGAAGATGCCCGGATTGCCCTTGTTCATGTGTATCTTCAGCAAAACAGGGAAAAAGCCGCGCTTGAAGAGTTAAACAGGTTAAAAAAGATTACCCATCGACCAGGTCAGGTGGATCTTACCATTGCCCGATTGTATGCCCGTAAAAAAGAATACAAAAAAGCCATTGCCATACTTTCAGATATTGTTGATACAGAGAAACAGGATAATGCAGAAATCAGATATATGCTGGCTATTCTCCATTTCCAGCTAGAACAGTATAAAGAGGCATTGTTTAATGTACAAGCCATCACTCCGGAGAATGAGGAGTACGAGGATGCAATTATCCTCCAGGTTCGAACGTTGCGAGAGCTTGGGAAAAATGAGCAGGCTATAGCTCTTCTTGAGTCTGTTCTTGAACAGGAAAAGAGCCGTACTCCTGAAATGTTTGTTTTGCTGGCGACAATGTACCAGTTGAATAATCAGCAGCAACAGGGCAGGAAAACACTGGTTCGAGGTGTAGATACCTATCCAGATAATTTTAAATTACTGTATGAATATGGCTTGTTTCTCGACTACAATGGCGAGCATCAACAGGCCATAGATGTCATGCAAAAGGTTATTCAACTTAAACCTGAGCATGCTGCAGCTTTGAATTTTGTGGGATATAGCTGGGCTGACCAGAAGATTCATCTTGAAAATGCGTTTGAATATATTCAACGCGCTGCCAGGTTAAAACCGAAAAACGGGTACATTCAAGATAGTCTTGGTTGGATTTACTATCGTTTAGGTAAGCTTAAAGAAGCTGTGACAACACTTGAACAGGCTGCCAACCTGGCTGATGATGACCCTGCCATTCTCGATCACCTTGGGGATGTCTACCTGGAGTTGGGCCGAAGCAAGGATGCTCTAAAGGCATATCAAAAGGCTCTTCATCAGTATGACGATGAGCAGAATATTAAGCGTCTCACAGAGAAAATCCGCATACTTGAACAGCAGGATATTCATTGAAACATTCTTTTGTTAACAAGGCTGCCTGGTGGGCATTGAATTGTACTGTTTTTTTTTGCTCTCAGGATGTGCCTCTCACTTGCCACAAACTGTAACGCTTACAGGTGCTGAAGCCGAGGCTGCCCAAAAACAGTTACAGGATTTTTTTGACCAATCCTGCGTAGATGCAATTGACAGTGATGTTCGGCTTGGCTGGAAATCCCTTGGAAAACAAACATATTATCCTGCAACCCTTCAACTTGCCCGGCCTTTGTTTTCCCGTTTATCTCTTGTGGATCCACTTGGTCGGCCACTGATACTCCTGACCACTACAGCAACAACATTTACTTTTGCCGACAACACTCTAGGCAAGGGCTATACCGGCAAACTTGATGCAAGGTTTCTCCAACAGTACGTGCCTGAAGGGCTTTTGCTGAAAGACCTGTTCTTTTGGCTCAGTGGTCGGGTGCATCATGATGGTTTCAGCTTGCAGTCAGTTGGCAGGGCAGAACAGGGAGAGATACTATGGTATAGCTTTACAGCCGCAGATGGTTTTATTCATTTACTTGGGCTTGATCATGACCGCCTTGCAAGCCATCTGGTTGTTGACCAGGATAATGAACTCCTCTTGAGTGTCAGTTACAGCGATTACACAAAAACCCCGAAAGATTGTGAGTGGCCCGGGAAAATCCATTTGAGCAGTGACAGGTTTTTCCCGGAACTGCAGATTGAGTTTATAAAGAATTACGGTTTTGCACCGCCGGATAAACACATTTTTTCATTTCTTTTTCCGGCCCACTTTTCTGTTCAAACTGTTGAATAACTCTGAGTTCCAGTGTGGTTGTCTTGAAACTGTGACCGATCTTCATGAGTAGAGTCTTATCTGCCAGTTGTTGCTGGGGACTGCTCTGTATTTATCAGTTATTCCGATGGAATTTTAACAGCTTGTTTTACAGAAACGTTCCCTTGTGTATTAATAATAAGGACGAACAGGTTTTCTTTTTTGAAGAAAACCTGCTGTAGGTCATAATTTTTTTTGGCAGCAAGATCAAGAATCACCCGCACTTTTTGTGGTGTATTCATCTTTTGTATTCGGATAGCTTGGATGTACTTGCCTTTGACAGAGATCTTGGCCGGGAGTTCCTTGCTTCCTTTGGTATCCAGAAAATCACAGACTACCTGGGGCTTGCCATCTTCTACCCCAAAAACTACCGGAGCCTTAAAAGCATTAAGCCGGAAAAAGACGACTTCACCCTGATTACTTTTGTTATCAAAACGCACTGATTTTAAGACAGGAGAGCTTTTTTTCTGCATTTTTTGCACTACTGCTGTTTTTGTTTTATTAACAGGCTTTGCTGCGTCTTTTTTCTTTTCCTTGGGTTTTGGCGCAATCTTTTGAGTTGGTTTCCTGGGAGTGATTTGAGCCTTTTCTTTGTGCAGACTTTTGGTATTTTTTACAACAGGTACTG
>RKSL01000274.1 GCA_008633435.1 Candidatus Desulfobulbus rimicarensis
TTGGTTTTTGAGCGTGATTGTATCACAGCTCGCGAGAACCAGCCTTCTCATTATACCTTATTGGCATCCAGGCATACGCTTTGTACAGGATAATAGTGAAGACTCGTCTGAGATAGTTCACTTCACTTTTTTGTTAAACATGCGGATTATGAACTCTTTAGTTATACGTTCTTGAGGTTGATATGGTTTGGGGAAAAAACGAAGACGCTGTTATTTTTTTTGTTATATGTATTTTATTGTTGGGTACAGGTAGCGTGCCCCCCCTGCAGGCGACTCCATATTTTGCGGATGAATTTGAGGGTACCAGTCTCAATGAAAAACTCTGGCAGAGTGAGCAAAACCGAGGAAGGAGATGGTGCGGTGAGAAACAAAATGGGTATACTCCAGGAACCTGGGTAAGTATGGCCGCTGCATCATGTTACAGTACCAAGCAACCCCCACCATACGGTAGCATTGATTTTAATGAAGGCAAAGTGCGACTGGCATCGAAAAATGAGTATATTTTTCCATATTTTTTTACAGGTCCGCCAGTTAGACTATCACCCTTTCCATCATCAGGCGACTTCATTTTGGAGATACGACTTAAGCATGATTATATCGGGGGATCCGGTAGTGGGGTTTATGTCAGGTTCTGGGATGATACTAAGCCGGAAGGGGGTAATCCGCCAGTTTCATCGGACTTGCGTGTCTTTTCAGTTTGGGCAGACCTGAACAGTTACCGGATAGGCTTGTTGGGGCTGACAAAAAATTATCCCAATATTCCCGGGCTTTTTAAAGTGTACCGACTTGAATATAAATCGGGTAAGTATACTGCGTTTATTGATGATACTTTAGTCGCTGGTCCAATTTCAAGCCAGGTAAGGCCAAATGCTATTTGGGTGGGCAACCCCCTGGTTCTTTGGTGGATGAGCAGTGGTGATGAAGGCTGGTCAGCGTTCACCATTGATTATATTCGGATTAGCCAACCTTCCGGGCAGTTATCAGAAAAAGGGCCGAGCAGTTGAAAATGACAATAGTTCGTAATCCCCTTGGGGCACAGCAAAGAGAACATGATGTCATTATTGTCGGTGGCGGTATTCACGGCATTACCCTGGCTCTGGAGGCAGGAAGACGGGGCTTGAAAACGCTTTTGCTGGAAAAGGGCGATTTTGGCGAGCAGACAAGTTTCAACAGTTTAAAGATTATTCATGGTGGATTACGATATCTGCAAAGTCTTGACCTGCAACGTTTTCGTGAGTCTGTTGGCGAACGGTCCTGGTTTCTCCGACATTATCCCCATCGTGTGTTTCCTTTGCCCTGTTTCATGCCTCTTTATGGGCAGGGAGCCCGTAGACCTCTAGTTTTTAGAGCTGCGCTGTTGATGAATCATCTGCTTTCGCTCAAGAAAAATGCGGGTCTTGATTCTGAGCACACATTATCCATGGGCAAAGTCGTCGGAGTTAATGCCTGTCGGAAAATCTTCCCCATGCTGGATTGCAAGGGGCTAAAAGGTGGCGCAGTCTGGTATGATGCTTTTATGCCCGATTCACAACTGTTGATTATGGATCTGCTTTCGGCAGCCTGTGATCTTGGCACTATGCCGCTTAACTATGTTCAGGCAAAAGATGTTCGAACAGACTCACAGGGCAGAGTTTGCGGGGTGTCGGCTGTAGATAAGGAATCCGGCAAAGTCTATGAATACCATGCCGGTCTGGTTATCAATGCAGCCGGTCCCTGGTGTAGGATTTTTCTTAATGGTCTTAGAGGGGATAAAGAGGAACTGTTCCGTCCATTTTTGATGTGGAATGCCCTTTTTACCCGAAAAGCATTGTCCAGATATGCCTTGGCAGTTCAGGGCAGAGAAAAGGGGAGCCGCCTTTTTTTTATAACTCCCTGGAAGGGAAAAATATTTGCCGGAACTGCTCATGAACCGTGGTCGGGCGAACCGGAGCGGCCTCTACCCACAAGCGAACAGATACATGTGTTTATCCGTGAGCTGAACAATGCCGTTCCAGGACTTCATGTAGAGCGTGATGATATTGGCCGTATTTTTGCAGGTCTTGTTCCTGGCACAGTCGCTGGGGGGATTACTCCGACTAGGAAAGAGGTCATTATTGATCATGGCTCAGAAGGAGGCCCATCGGGTTTATACAGTGTAGGAGGAATTAAATTTACAACAGCCCGTCTGGTGGCAGAAAAAATCCTCACAGGTGTAGGGCTTGGCAGTGCAGAGCAATCCATTCCACGGGGTAAATTGTATGTTTCTCCCGAGTGGGATGATCCTCAGATCCTGGAAAAATTTGCAAGGGTGCTTGCTGAAGACTCATCTATTGTTCATCTGGATGATCTTGTTCTCCGTCGTTCAACTTTGTGGGAACGAGGCGAGGAGGCCTTGGGGATAGTGACGCAGTTGAGCGACCTTTTCCCCTGGGATGACAAAAGAAAGAGCTGGGAAATTCGCAAATGCAGAGAAAAACTCCGGGCTTTGCCGTAAGTCGTGAAAAGCATGAATGCAGAGTTGCCTGGGCGAGGCAGCTGATAATTGACAATCGGGATTATCTGGTTATTCTTTAAAGTTACCTTGCATAAGGGGTATAGAGGTTTCATGGGTGTGTTTGCCCCGCCCGATTTATGCGTTTCAGAAAAATTAAAATGCTTATATTGATTTATATATTGAGCTTTTAGAATTTTTCTGTTCTCCGGAGTCTCCCGATGGTCTCTTACCTGAGCTCGAACAAAGAATTGAAGTATAAGTATTAATCAGTAAGGCACCCTTCATGGATTGTTAACAGGAATGTAAGGTAAAGACCATGTGGTATCGGCGACTTGCTCTACCAGTGACTGTTCTGTGTACTCTGTTGCTCAGTGTCTCGTCTTGTGTAGATAAAGATAAGAAAGGGCTGGAGGGGATACAAACACTGACTATTGTCTGTCTGGGTGATTCTATTACCCATGGGCACAAGCTGGTTAATCCGGATCTTGAGAGTTATCCTTCACGGCTGCGACAGCGGGCTCGTGGCAGGTGGCAAGTCTTGAACCTGGGAGTGAACGGGGCTACAGTTCTTGGCGAGGGGGATGTACCTATTGTGCAACAGGCTGCATTCAGCCAGACAATGGGTGTGCATCCTGATGTTATTGTGGTGATGCTTGGAACAAACGACACAAAAAACAAGAACTGGCCGCATATAGAGGATTTTGAGAATGACTACAGGCAGCTGATCACCAAACTGCAGAGTCAGGCATCCAGACCGCATCTGATTATCTGTTCAATTCCACCGATTCTGATAGATTATCCCAACGGGCTTACCGAAAAACGCCAGAAGCAAATAAATACACTCGTGAAAAAAGTTGCTGCCCGAACCGGTGCAGATTTTCTGGATATCTATGCCGGCATGGCAGATATGCCCTCAATGTTTATAGATGGAGTCCATCCTAATGCCCTGGGGGCGAAAAAAATTGCGTCTCTTGTTTTTGCAAGAATATCGAGTTTGTAAGTAATACCGAAATATACAATAATTTTATGCTCATGAAAAAAGCAATCTGTTTACCCGTAATTTTTGGCCATGTCCTTTCTGTCGTCTTTGTTTGCACATCTTGGACGACATGCCGTGCGACTGTGGATTTGGAGCAGTTCACCGGAACTCATACCCGAGTGGTATGGGTTCTGGAACAGGGGAAGGGAACTGATACTTTTGCCCTGGGCGAAAATTTTAAACTAAAAGAGGAAGTTACAGAACAATTATCTCAAAGCTCATCTTCAAAAGACAAAATGAATACTATTTTGTCTAATTATATAAACGAACTTAAGTGTAATCCTTTTGGATTAAAGTCTGTTATTAAGAGTATATAGATCGGAAGAGCACA
>RKSL01000093.1:5000-10923 GCA_008633435.1 Candidatus Desulfobulbus rimicarensis
GCCCCATTTTTTTTTATGAATCACCGCATCGCATCGCAAAAACTCTTGCTGACTGTCTTAAAATTTTAGGCAACCGTCATGTCCAAATCTTCCGAGAACTGACTAAAATTCACGAACAGCACATTGCAGGCTCGATTTCAGATGTTCTTGATCAGGTTAAACAAGGAGTACGAGGTGAGCTGGTGTTCGTCATTGACGGACACCACAACAGGAGCCCGGATCGCCCTTTAAATCTGAATGAGTTAATTCTTTGGTATCGTGACACAGGCAACTATTCTTTGAAAGATGCTGTTAAAATAATTTCATCGGATTTGGATTTATCCCGCTCTAAGGTTTATCAACAGGCATTATCGTTATGGAACACTTAGTGATCTTTCCACACGCTATATTTATGACAAACCTATTTAACAATGATAAGGTAAGAAGAATAAAATCGTAAAATTTTTATTTATCTGCTTGAAATCCTCAAGCTTTTCACCTTACCCATTACTGCAAAGGTTATGCTATGAACAGAATTGCCGAGGTAATAGACAACTGTAAGAATCAAGAACAAGCCAAGATGCTCCAGGCTGCATGTCGTGCTGCCCTAGTTGGCGGATCGATCATTCGAGAAAAATATGATGCTCCCCGGTCAATAACCATGAAAGGTGAGATAAATCTTGTGACAGACACAGACGTTGCTTCTGAAGCTGCTATAGTAGCCTCCATCACAGAAGACACGCCGGAGATTGCCATAATGGCCGAGGAGTCCACAGGGACGCATCCGCAAGCAACAGCTGGTGATGTCTGGATAATCGATCCACTTGACGGCACAACCAATTTTGCTCATGGTTTCCCTTTTTTTGCCGTGTCTATTGCTCTTCTTCGAGACGGTGTCCCCCTTGTCGGTGTTGTCTATTGCCCAATGCAGGACGAATTGTTTACAGCCTGCCATGATTGTGGTGCCTGGCTGAACGGCGGCCCTATTAAAGTAACAGATACCCGTTTTCTGGTCGAATCGCTTGTCGCTACAGGATTTCCTTATGACATTCATAAAAATCTTGATGAAATACTTATGCAGCTCCGTGACATTTTGCCTAAAGTTCGTGATATCCGCAGAGCAGGGGCAGCAAGTATTGACCTTGCCTATGTAGCCTGTGGCAGACTTGATGGATTTTGGGAGATGGATCTTCAGCCCTGGGATACTGCAGCCGGCTGGTTACTCGTCAATGAAGCGGGCGGTACAGTTACCGACTTTATCGGAAAAAACTACTCACCCTTTATTCCCGAAATATTGGCCGCAAATCCGACCATACACTCTCTTCTCCTGAAACAGCTCGAGTGATCAACAGAATCGCAGGTAAATCCCGGCTCCCAATCTGGCTGGTACATTGCCTTATGCTCTGCACTGCCGCATTAACCTCGACTTCGTTTACTGTTGGTCAGGCCATTGCAACAGGGATGGATCCAGCCGCGCTAACCCTGGTTCGCTTCCTGCTGGCAGTGTTACTCTTTATGCCCCTTGTTTACTGGCGGTACAAACTCGTTTTACCAGATAAACACGCCCTGTTTCGCTATGCATTGATCAGCCTGTCACTTACCGGCTTCTTCTGGCTAATGTTTGTCGCACTGCAGACAACCACGGCATTCCACACGGGAGTACTTTTCACTCTCGTTCCTGGAATTTCGAGCATATACAGTGCAATTTTTCTAAAGGAACGACTGGGGAGATACCGGCTGGCAGCCATGATTCCGGCTATGCTTGGGGCTGTATGGGTAATCTTTGACGGAAGCATTACCCAACTTCTCTCTTTTGAGCTGAACATGGGCGATGGTATCTTCCTCGTCAGCTGTTTTCTTGTGGCCCTATATACCCCCTTGATCAAGCTTCTCCACCGGGGTGAGCCAATGGCCGTAATGACGTTTTGGATACTTGTCACCGGCTGTGGCTGGTTGCTGCTTTTTTCCGGATACCACCTGCCTGATGTTCCATGGAGAGCTATTTCCTCTCAGGTATGGGCAGGAATTCTTTACCTGGCTCTGTTCTGCACAATACTTTCTTTTTTTCTCAGCCAGTTATCAACGCTCTATTTGGGGCCGACAAGGGTAATGGCATACAGTTATCTGTATCCACCATTTATTCTCGTTCTTGACTGGATATTCAGTAATCAGCTACCTCAGTTAAAAACAATACCCGGAATTGTCTTAATTATGATGGCCATGGTTATTGTGCAATGCGGAGCCACAAGAACCGAGCAGTTGCAGAAAACAAATCGTCTAGAATGAAAGGAAATTCCTCACCCCGCACATCATTCTGCGTCTGTACACCCTTGTCGCAGAAGTTAGAGATTAAAGTTGCGCCGCCTCTTTTAATGCATTCAGGGTAGTATCCCGCTGGTCATCAGTGAACTGTACAGGAACCTGGTAAACCAGAGTGCGGCTCATGAGCTCACTTGAAGCAGGCAAAGCCACAGGGTCATAGATGAAACGCCGCTTGCCATGGGCATGAAAAGGCCAGCCATTGTGACAAAGGGTTTTGCCTTCAATAAGATGCTCCCACGCCGGGTAAAAATGCCAAGTGTTTTCAGCAAAATTTATTGCCCCGGCACCATTATCGCGTAACACCTGATTTACCCTTCCAGCCTGATCACTGTCCGGCAACATGAATGCAAAAAAAGTCGCGGAATCACCTTCTTCGTCCAAAATTTCACGAAAGCTCACCCCGGAGATCTGCGATGCAGCCTCCTTTAAAATGGCTTTGTTTTTCCGCTGTGAGACACACATGGCGTCAAGTTTTGCCAACTGGGCAAGGCCCATTGCTCCCTGCAGCTCCATCATCCTGTAATTAAAACCGACAAAACTACGCCCTTCCCCGCCGCGTCCTCCGGGATTCACAGCATGGTCATGGCCATGGTCATGATACTCTGAACAGTTACGCCACAAAGACTCATCAGAGGTAATAATCATACCACCTTCGCCTGTTGTCATTGTTTTTACAGCATCAAAAGAAAACGTTCCGCAGTGACCAAAAGTGCCAAGATGTTGTCCGTTTAAACGGGCTCCTGCTGCCTGGGCAGTGTCCTCAAGCACAGCAATTCCGTGCTTATCGGCAATGGCCTTTATCTCCTTAATCCTGGCTGGAGCACCCATCATGTGCACAGGAATGATTGCCCGGGTTTTATCTGTAATCTTTTTTTCAAGATCTGCCGGATCCATATTAAGAGTTTCATCCACTTCAGTAAAGATAGGCAACGCGCCAATATCAAGGATGGCCTCCCATGTCGCAACAAAGGTAAACCCCTGGGTAATAACTTCATCCCCTATGCCTACCCCCATGGCAGCCAGAGCGACTTTAAGCGCAGCTGTGCCGGAAGTGACTGCCTGGGCATGTGCTGCACCGGTGAAACCGGCAAACGCTTTTTCAAACTCGCGTACCTTGTACACCCCTTTGCGTTGATCGCCAAATTCATACCTGAACAACACACCGGTATCAAAAACTTCCAGTACCTGCTGTTTTTCCTCTTCCCCGAATACTTCAAAACCTGGCATAATCAACCTCAGATAGAAATTTTTTCCCGTATTTTGTTTTTTTCATCACATAGCACAATCACAGGCGCAAAATCATCAAGCTCGCTCTCTTCGTAGGCAGCGTAGGTAACAATGATGATCAGATCGCCTATGTGCCCTTTACGTGCTGCAGCCCCATTTAAGCCAATAACTCCGGTGCCGGCAGTCCCTTCAATGGCATAGGTGTCAAACCTCTCACCATTACTGATATTATACACTTTGACCCGTTCAAAAGGGATGATCTCTGCAGCCTGGAGTAAATCCCGATCAATGGTCAGGCTGCCATCATAATTGAGATCTGCCTCAGTAATAGTTGCCCGATGAATTTTTGATTTAAGCATCATTCGCTGCATAACACTTTCCTGAAAGAATTTACCGCTGTCAAGAATCTTTATCCAGCAGGAAACCATTATCAATTAATCGTACCTTGCCGCCAATCTTGACAGCCAGTGCCAGCACAGTATCACAGGTAATAGTCTTCACGGCCTTGAGATCATGTTGATCAACAAACTGAATATAATCAATTGCCGTATCCGGATATGAATCAATAAGTGTTCTCACCGACGCTGCCATAATCCCGGGATCACGCTCTCCACTGGCTGTTTGTTTCCTGGCCAGCTGTATTGCTCTGGATAGACTTAATGCGGCCTCACGTAAAGAATCCGTAAGATAACTGTTGCGCGAACTCATGGCCAGACCGTCGGCTTCACGGACAATGGGATGGCCAACAATTTTAACCCCTATATTCAAATCACGACACATTTGCCGGATCACCACCAACTGCTGGAAGTCTTTACGCCCAAACACTGCAAGATCGGGCTGGACAATATTAAACAATTTGGTGACTATGGTGGTTACACCATCAAAATGGCCGGGGCGATCCACGCCGCATAGATTCCTGGTTAGCCCATTGACAGCAACTGTCGTGCAGGCACCTTCTGGGTACATCGTCTCGGCGTCCGGTACAAAAAGCACGGCAACACCAGACTCTTCGGCCAGCTGACAGTCACGCGCAACATCTGAAGGATAGTTGGATAAATCCTCATGGGGACCAAATTGTGTGGGGTTAACAAACAAACTGGCCACAACCTTGTCAGCCCGTTGTCCGGCAAGGCGCATGAGGGCAAGATGTCCTTCATGAAAAAAACCCATGGTTGGCACAAAGCCAATACTGTGCCCCAAGGATCGTTCTTTGCGTGACCAGGCCGTCATTTCTGACGGCATTTTAACAATTTCCATCATTTTTGTAGACGACTTAAACTGGACTGAACCATAATCCGCGCAGGATCATTTTGTTGCAACCCGGTTTCCTTGGTATTGGTCAGCACCAGAAACTGCTGAAACATCTCAATGGCTTTTTCCTTATTCCCCATGGCCTCGTAAACCCTGCCCAGGCTGTTAACGGCTTCAGGCTCAAATCCTTTAAGCGTCTGTAACTCCTGATATACAGTTATTGCATCATCAAACTTGTTATCCTGCTCATACAATCCGCCAATATTGGCCAGCAACAGAGGTTTGAGCAAATCATCATTTTTACGTCCATTGCTCAAAGAGCGCAATTTTTCTATGGCAGAATCAATCTTCCCGTCAGCCTGTTCAAGATGTGCAATTTCAATTGTACTCCAGGCTGCCGATGGCGTTGAACTGTACTTTTCAGCCACAGCCTGCAAAGCAGCAACTTTTGCATCACCATCCTGCAACAAGGCTTGATCATAGGCCTGGGCGGCTTTGTTCCGAATATAAGAACGGTATGACCCGTAAAGAGAAACCACCGTAACCACAAAAGCGACGATACCGATCACTGTCCATATTTTACGCTGATATTTCCGTAAAAAATCGATCAATGCCGGTGGCAAGTTCAATTCATCAAGAATACCTGAAGGCTCGACTGCAGCGGTTTCTTCAATATGCTTTACATCAAAGGCACTTTCTTGTTTAGCCATCTGTTTCTCTTTTAAGTAGAATTCACAATTGGTAAGGCGTTGCATGCCGTTTTTTTATATCAGACAAACTCACCCTTGCGTTTGCAGATATGAACCTGTAATTATACCCCTGAACCATGAAAAAAGCATTAATCTTTTCCAGGTGACAGCATCGGCTGTACCTGGCGAGTTTATAAATGTCTATCCATGTGGTTTTATATTAAAAAATATCGTAACTGTTCAGATGTACTCGGTTGTTTTGCAAGTTTTTTGCACCCACCTTAAATAGTGTCTGTCCAAAAATGAGGATTTTTGTTCGAGCTCAGGTAAGCGAACGACGGGAGACTCCGAGGATCGCGAAAAAATAAACGCAGGCATATAAGTGATATCGGAGCCTACCCTTCCATGAGAAGGCTTTGTCAAGATAAGTTCGACGTGGCGAACCTTTTTTCTCG
>RKSL01000094.1 GCA_008633435.1 Candidatus Desulfobulbus rimicarensis
CTAGATCAACCAACTAATTGGGCAGCGTAGAAATTCCAATTCCAGCTGAAGCAATACACTTACTTATGTTCTAACTGATCTGCTGGAGAATTTTATGGCTGTTGAAACTGTTATTTTCCTTGAAAATCTAGAGTGGTTTGATGATAGCGGCCAGGAACTGCTGCATCGCCTGCCTGAAAATGGTTCTGGCGATATTAAATATGGAGCACAGCTGACTGTTCGTGAGAGCCAGGCTGCTGTGCTGTTTTATAAAGGTAAGGCTGCTGATGCTTTTGCCGCAGGACGTCATACCTTGAAAACAGGCAATATTCCTCTTCTCACCAAAATTCTTTCTGTACCATGGGGCATGACCAGTCCTTTGCGCGCAGAGGTGTATTTTGTCAACCTCAAGGTTTTTACTAATCTTAAATGGGGTACCAGGGATCCGGTTGCCTACCGTGATAAAGAACTAGGGTTGGTACGGCTTCGTGCCCACGGTGTTTTTAATATCCGGGTCATCCAACCTGTTCTTTTTATCAATACTTTGGCCGGAACCATGGGCAAATATACCACAGAGCAGATAGAAGAATATCTGCGCCGGGTTATTGTTTCAAGGCTCAATGATTTGTTGGGTGAACTCCTTGAGACCCTTTTTGATTTACCGGGTAAATTTGATGAAATAGCCACATTGCTACAGCACCGGCTTCTTAAGGATTTTTCCAGGTTCGGGCTTGCCCTTGATGGCCTGTATATTACCTCCATTACCCCTCCAGAAGAAGTTCAGGAAGCCATTGATGACCGCAGCAGGCTTACTGTGATTAAAGACATGGATAAGTTTATTCGCATGAAGGCTGGAATGGCAATGGAAAAAGCGGCCGCGTCCAATGGTGATGCCAGTGGTGGTCTTGGCCTTGGTCTTGGTATGCTCATGCCTGGTATGTTTGCTTCAGCAGCATCATCCAGCTCAACTTCGCAGCCGTCAGCGACGGTGCAGTGCCCGGATTGTGAAAATATGATTCCCTATGATTCCCGATTTTGTCCATTATGTGGCCATCAGCAGGTTGTCATCATGCAATGTTCTGGTTGCGGAAAGAATCTTACTTCCGGGGCTAAGTTTTGTTCACGCTGTGGCCAACCTGTTCATGGTAAGCCTGTTCAAAAGATCTGTGCACAATGCCATGCTGAAAATCTACCAGATGCTGGATTTTGCAGTCAATGCGGTCATAAATTATAAACCAGCCATTCAAAGTGAAGGCATGAGCAAGTAATGGAGGTTCTGGTCGAACAACCCTGTCCGCAATGTGGAGGGCAGATTACCCTTAATGCCGCGCACAGGCTATTAACCTGCCCATATTGCGGGGTTAAAAACTTTATGCAGGCTGCAGGTGCATTTCGTTTTATTCTTCCTGTCCATAAAACGAGCGGGCAGGGGGGTAGACTTCTTTATGCCCCTTATATACGGTTTAAAGGGAATGTTTTTCAAGTCAATGATACAGGGATTTCGTACCGGGTTGTGGATACCACCCAGGATGGTTTTCCTTTGTCCGGGCTGCCGCCATCCCTTGGGCTACGTCCCCAGGCCATGCCATTGTTGCGGGTCAACGGGCAAAGTCCGGGTCGGTTTCTTCGCCTATCTGTCAAGCTTTCTGTAATCCTTCAAAAAGTTGCAAGGCTCAATACCCTGGCTGGAAAGGAAACCAAAAAAACATATCACCAGGCCTTTATAGGTGAAGAGTTGAGTTACATTTATCTTCCCTTGCGTCAGGAAAAACAGGCATTGATAGATGCAGTAGTCAATGCGCCCCTTGTTGAACTTGAAAAGGTTCGCGCTGTTCCTCTTAAAGGTATTCGTGCCAGTAAGAGCTGGCAGGTGAAATTTACAGCAACGCTTTGCCCGCGCTGTGGATGGAGTCTTGACGGAGAAGGTGATGCCCTTGTGTTGCATTGTTTAAATTGTGAGACTTCCTGGTCTCTTGGTAATCAGGGGCTTAAGCGTATAACAGCAGCAATGGTTCAGGGCAATGATAAGGATGCTCTGTATCTTCCCTTCTGGAAAATATCAGCTCACCTGCCATCACTCAATATCTGGAGTTTTGCAGATTTTCTTGAACGCACCAACCAGCCAGTGGTTGTTGGAAAATTATGGCGTGACAAGGTTATGAGTTTCCTGATTCCTGCTTTTAAACTACGGCCTAAGACATTTTTACATATAAGTAAACAGAGTACCCTTAATCAATGGGCACTGGGCCAAGAACAACCTTTACATACCACTTTGCCGCTGTACCCTGTGACTCTTCCCTTAAATGAAGCCAGGCAGTCTATAAAAGTGGTGTTGGCCGCGTCAAGTGTGAGCAGGAAAAGAGTTTTTCCGTATCTTCCCGGAGTACACCCTGAAAACCTTTCATCTCGTCTTGTGTATCTCCCTTTCACAGATCGTCAATACGATTGGTTACAGCCGAGAACCAGGGCTGTAATCATCAAAAGTGTGTTGAACTTTGGAAGGTCTTTATAGCATATTGGCGTTGATGATAATTGTATTTTCTACAGATATTCCAAAACTTACTGTTTACATCCTTTGACGTACTCGAAAAACACGATGACATGTGGTATATAATTATTCAGCCTTATGGGCTGTTCCTTAGTCGAGAATTATGAATCCTGGATGAAACGATTATGGTGACATCATCTATCCATGCACAACGAGACTGCTCGTTTATGGAGCATGCTCTTAAAGAGGCAAGTATTGCCCTTGAACATGGAGAATTCCCAGTTGGATGTGTACTGGTGGATGGTGAGACGATAGTCAGCAGAGGGCACAGACAAAACAGTGAAGGTGAGTCTGGCAATGAACTGGATCATGCCGAAATTGTTACCCTCCGCTCATTTCTTGACAGACAGCCACAAACTGATTGCAGCGCCATTACCGCTTACTCGACCATGGAACCCTGTCTGATGTGTTTCTCGACCCTGTTACTTTCCGGAATACGCCGTTTTGTCTGGGCTTATGAAGATGTCATGGGCGGGGGAACTGCACTGCCGCTTGACCGGGTTGCTCCATTGTATGCGGCAATGAAAATTGAATTAGTACCAGCTGTTATGCGTCAGCAGAGTCTTGCTTTATTCTATCAGTTTTTTGACAGGTATTCATACTGGCAGAACAGCTTACTAGAGCGCTATACCAGGGAACAATTTGAAAAAATGACTTGATCCATGTTCATGAACAGCCCAATTATCTCTGACCGTATTTTCTGTTATTTCCCAATAATCAGTTGAGGAATCCCCATGTCCAGTGAATTGCTTGCCCGTACAGTAGGTTTTAAACCCGGTGAACGAAATGTTTTTTTTCATCTGCTGACTGGATGCAATCTTTCCTGTAAGCATTGTTATATTAATCCCCTACAGCATGGCAGCAATATGCTGCCGTTGTCAACAGTATTGAAATGGCTTAAGCTCTTTGCCAGGGCCGAGCAGGAAACTAATCTTATTCTCCTGGGCGGTGAACCAACCATGCATCCTGATCTTGGTGCAATTATACGAGCTGCAAAATCTCTGCGTTATGCTGTAACGGTTGATTCCAATGGTTTTTTGTTTCATGATCTTCTCGAAAAAGTCACTCCTGCAGAACTTGACTTTCTCAGTTTCAGCCTGGATGGCCCGGAACCTGATGTCAACGATCCTATTCGCGGTGATAATGTTTTTGTCACCTGCACGAAAAATTTGAAAAAAGCTGTGGCAAAGGGATTTCATACCAGTCTTATCTACACTGTTTCTGCTCTGAATATTGATCATCTTCATAAAATGCCAACACTTCTTAAAGAGCTTGGCGTGCAACGTTTTTTTATCCAGGTCATTGGCCTGCGCGGCAAACCTGCTGCGGGTAAACCGGAAAAAGTCGATGAGTGGCAAGTCGATCCGCAACACTGGCTTGATGTTGTGCCGGGTGTTGCCCGAGAGGCCGCAGAAAAAGGGATTCATGTCATCTTTCCCAAGGTTTTTCTTGCATCCGAAGATGAATTTCAATGCGCAGGAAAGGTTTCCGAGAATTTTTTTATTTTCCCAAATGGCCGTGTCTATCAATGTCCTCTTTGTGAAGATTATGCCATCCATAGTTATGTTGTAGAACAGGATAATCTCGTTAAGCTGGAGGGGTTGAACGAAAATCGTTTTTTCAGCCTGGATATTCCTGAGGGCTGCGTTATGAATAAATTGCTGCAGCCTGATAATATTGAGTATAGGGCTGACGGTTCACCTAAGCATCGAATTTCCTGTTGTTTGCTCAAACAGGAAATTCTGCCGATCATTTAAAAATATTCATCTTTGTGGCAACCGATCTTCAGCAAATTTATCAGAGGGCGCTCGTTGCTCATGAAAATGGTGACTATACCCTGGCTGTAGAGTTATATGATACGATTCTCTCTGCCCATCCTGATGCAGATCTTGTTCTCTATAACCAGGGGTTGGCTCTGTATCAGCTCAGAGAGTTCCCTGGGGCTGTATCTGCTTTTACCAGGATAATTACCATTGAAAAAGCAGATGCAGATACCTGGTTCAACCTTGGTCTTGCTCTAAAGGGCTGTGGCTTACTCGATAAAGCCTGCCAGGCTTACGAAGAGGCACTTGAGCTTGCTCCTGATGAAGATATTTTGTTTAATCTGGCGAACTGCTTACGTGAGATTGGGCGGACAGATGATGCAGCCTTGTACTATGAAGCACTTCTCAAGAGTAATCCCGATCATATTTCCGCAATAAACAATTTTGCTTTTCTCTGTCATAAACAGGGGGACAACAAACAGGCTCATGCCCTCTACAGCCGTCTTCTTGCCCTGGAACCTGATCATCCAGGAGCAGCGCATATGCTTGCAGCCCTGGAGGGGACGTCTGATACAGCACCGTCTCCAGAATATATCAGTGAACTTTTTGATCAATACAGTGCTGATTTTGAACAAAGCCTGGTGAATAACTTGTGCTACCGGGTTCCTGAACTGTTGTTTGCAATGCTTACCCAACATTTTCCCGAAAGATATTTTGCAACGACACTCGATCTGGGATGTGGTACCGGACTTGCCGGGGTATTGTTCAGGCAGCTCACTAAGCAGCTTTCAGGCGTTGATCTTTCTACCCGGATGGTGCAGCATGCTGCAGAAAAACAATGTTATGACCAGCTGGAAGTTGCTGATGTACTGCAGTTTCTGGCGCAATACAAAACGGGTGTTGAACTGTTTGTTGCGGCAGATTTACTCATGTATCTTGCAGATCTTCAACCTTTGTTTACTGCCGTGAAAAATGGTGCAGTATCAGGGGGACTGTTTGTTTTTTCCACAGAATTCCTAGAACATGGACGCTGGCAAATTCGCTCTACCGGTCGTTTTGCTCATAATCCCGAGTATATATCAACACTTGTTCAGCAGGTAGGAGGCCGTGTGCTTGCTGTTGGTAAAGAACGCATCCGCAAAGAAGCTGAGAACTGGCTTATGGGAAATATTTTTCTGATCGCCCTCGATGGTTAGCAGCTCTTGTTCAATTCTGTAATCCCAGAACAAATATCCGAGTGGATCAGCGTTTATCCATGGTTATATTTTAACGCACTTGAAAAAACGGGCAATAGCCAATGCCAATACCTATTCTGACTCTTTACTCAGCGCTTGTCGAGGATGTGTTGTTGTGCTTTTTTGTGAAAATTTTGCAGGCAATGATTCCAGATTCGTACAGACCAAACAATGGAAAAGAGAGCAGCACTGTTGCGGTAACATCTCCTGCTGTGAGCAGAAAAGAGAGGATGAGAATAGCGATGTAAAAATACTTTCGTTTTTTGCGAAAATGGCCAGGCTGGACAAGCCTGGCCGAAGAAGCCATAACCATCAGGAAGGGGATCTCAAAGGCAATGGCAAAGGCTAGTACCATTCTGCCAACAAAGGTCAGGTAGAGGCCAAGTTTTGGCATTGGCTGCAGATTGTTACCAGCATATCCCATGAAAAATTCGAGGGTCTTTGGCAGCACAACAAAAAAAGAAAACAGTGCTCCGGCTGTAAAGAGTCCTGTTGCCCAGAAAACAATGCTGCGGGCAAGTCTTTTTTCATGGTCGAGCAGTCCGGGTGAGATAAACATCCAGATCTGGTAGAGCAGATAAGGTGCACTCACTAGTATGCCGGTGAGTAGAGCCAGCTTGATATAGGAGACAAATGCTTCTGTCAGTTTGGTATAAACAAGATTTTGTAAGGCAGGATGGGCAAGAAAGAGCGGTTTCGTACATAGGGCTGCAATCTGGTCAATAAAGAGGTAACTGATAACTGAACATATGGCGATAGCCAGAAAAGAACGTATCAGGCGTTTTCTTAACTCTTCATGATGGGGGCGGAAATGTTCAAGTGCTGCTATCATTCTGAGGTCGGCGAGTTGGGCGTTTGTTTGTTGAGGTCATGGGGGGGATTTTCTGTTGCGGTCTCTTGTTCCCGAGTAGGGGCAGGGGGATCAGTGTGTTCATCTTTGAGTTCAGGTTCTAGATGAGCATCTCTTTCCCAGGGACGTTCTTCAAGGGGCTGGAGATCAATCACTTCAGATTCATCATCTGCAGACTCAGGTAGGCTGTCTTCCTGCTGCCAGATTTTCGGATCGTTATCCAGCAGGCTGCCAGCCAGAGCGCCAGTGGTCTTTTTTAAGTCTTCCTGTACCGAGCTTATTACCTTGGTTTCCTCACTTAAATTTTCTTTAAGCTGGTTCATGGTGTTTTTAAGCTCATTGACACCTTTTGCCAGTGAGCGTGCAAGTTCAGGCAGTTTATCAGGGCCAACAACGACAAGAGCCACGGCCATGATAACTATCATTTCTGGAAGGCCAATACCAAACATAGAATCAAGAATGTAAGAGGGAGTATTGAAAGAATAAAGAAAAAGAAAATTTCACCTGTAAATTGCTCACACATTACGGGATTTACCATGTGGTGTCAAGCAGGCAGCATCTGGTGTTTTGGAGAATCTTTATGTTTATGAGCGGCAGGTCATATATCGACAGCAGGACAAAATTGCATGGACATATAGAGCTGGAAGCTTGAGTCGGCCATGCGGGTTAGAGTTCAATGCTGTATAATTTCATTTTCTGCCAGAGATTTTTACGGCTTATCCCGAGTAAAACTGCTGCTTGAGTCCTGTTGCCCTCTGTTGCGTTTAATGCAGCAAGAACACAATGTTTTTCTGTTTCTGCAAGGGCTTCTCCCAAGGGCACCAGTGGATCGTCATCAGAGGGAAAATTCTGATTTTGCAGCTCACCAGGGAGATCTTCCGGTACAATCACCGGGCCTGGGGCCAGCACAGAAACACGTTCCATAATATTTCGTAATTCTCGTACATTACCGGGAAAAGAATACTTCATGAGGCAGGTGAGCGTCTGAGGTGCCAATGTTAAAATGGTATCTTTTAACAAACTGAACTCTTTTAAAAAATGGTTAGCCAGCAAAGGGATATCTTCGACTCTGTCCCTGAGCGGAGGCATTGTCAGCGGGATGACTTGAAGGCGATAGAGTAAATCCTGTCGAAAACGTCCTTTTTGTACTTCATCTTCAAGATTTCTTGCTGTTGAGCAGAGCAACCTGACATCAAGTTTAATGGTTCTGGTACCACCAACGCGCTCACATTCTTTTTCCTGTAGAACTCTGAGCAACTTAGCCTGAAGAGCAAGCGGCATCTCGCCTATTTCATCTAACAACAGCGTGCCGCTGTCTGCCATCTCAAAACGGCCAGTTTTTTGTTTATGCGCTCCGGTGAAGGCTCCACGTTCATGGCCAAACAGCTCAGACTCTATCAACCCCTCCGGGATCGCAGCACAGTTTATGCGCACATAAGGTTTATCTGCCCTTGTGCTTGCCTGGTGAATTGCTCCTGCGGCAAGTTCTTTGCCAGTACCAGATTCACCTGTAATGAGTACGGTTGCCTGGGTCGGGCCTACCTGTTGAATAAGATCAAAAACCTGCTGCATGGAACTGCTGTTACCAAGCAGAGGGCTGTGCAGTTGTCTGCAGCAATCCTCAAGAGAAACACAACGCGCTTTAATGGATTGATTGGTAAGAATACGATTGATCCGGATAACCAGGTCATCAAGGTCAAAGGGTTTGAGTATATAATCAGTTGCTCCTTTTTTAAGGCAGCTAATAGCATCATCAACACTGCCATACGCAGTCATCATTATCACATCAGTTGCCGGGGCAATTTCTGTGATTGCCTGGAGCAGTTCGACCCCGCCAAGCTGCGGCATGCGAATATCTGAGACGACAATATGAAAATTGCTGCCCTGTATTTTTTGTAGAGCTTCCTGGCCATTGACTGCTGCATCAACAATCCAGCCCTGACGTTCAAGTCTATCTTGAACTGTGATCCGCATAATTTCATCATCTTCAGCAAGGAGAATTCGCGTCATAGTCGTAGTCTGGAAGTATTTATCTAAAAAATAGCTTGCGCGATATTTATAGCGTTAACCTGTTGATTTTCATTGTTTGTTGTGCCTTCAAGACATTGCGGTTTATCTGAAAACCATAGCATTTACGAACGCGCCACGTCGCAGTGACCGACTTTCATAGCTTTTTGTGGCTGGCGATTATGATCCAGCCATGCTGGTGTATATGAAAGTCTGTCCTGCCCTCGGTGCGACAGGATCTTTTCTGGTTCGTTGTACGGGCCGCTGGGTCTGCATGGGTGTTATGAGATAAGTAATGAACAATTTTGAGTTGCGGGCAAAGTTATAGTAAATGTTGCACCATGACCTGCCTTGCTTCCGGCAATAAGGGTGCCATTCATTTTTTCAACCTGGGCATAGCTGACAGCAAGACCAAGTCCTGTACCTATACCGACGTCTTTAGTTGTGAAAAAAGGATCAAAAATTTTATCCAGAATTTCCGGGGCAATGCCGGGGCCATTGTCTTCAATACGTATTTGCAGACTCTCTTTGACAACCTCAGTCCGTACCTGGAGAGTTCCTCCATTTTTACCCATTGCCTGAATGGCATTCAAGCCGATATTAACAATGGTCTGCTGCAGCGATTCAACATCTATGCAGTATGTCGCCTGAAGATTGAGATCAAGTCGTAAATCAATCTTCTGCATACGATAACTGAGCAGTTCAAAACACTCGCGTATGGTCTGGTCAACATCTATTTTTTTTAGATCAAGGGGCTTGTGCCGTCCAAAGTTGAGCAGCTGATGCATGGTATGCTCAATGCTGCGTAATCCCTTGTCCAGTAGAGGTAAGTACCGTTCAACAAGCTGAGGGTTTTCCGGATCATCACGAAGGGCTTTAACGCAGTTGAGGAGGCCTCCCAAGGGGTTATTCAC
>RKSL01000012.1 GCA_008633435.1 Candidatus Desulfobulbus rimicarensis
ACTTTAAAAATCAAACAAAAGTCGAACAAATCTGCAATAGTCACTTTTTTACTCTAGCATAGTCTGTTTGTTTTTTAAACGGTTGTATATACCACCCCCCCCTTTTTTTTAACTTTTTATGGCGATGAGTTGTTTGGCGATGTCTTGCATTCGCGCTGAGTATACGGGTTTTTTCTTTTTGCCTTTGGTTTTTTCTGGGTTTGCCATTATGCCTTTAAAGTGAATTTCTAGGAGTGTTTCGATTTGTTCTAAAAGTTGCTGGTCGGGGTTTTCTTGGAGTTTTGCTATCCAGCTTTCGAGTTTGCCTGAAACAAGGAAGGCGTTTTTGTCGGTTTCCCAGTTTTGTTGTTGTGCTTCGGCAAAAAATTCTCCTGCCTGTTCTGTCATGCTCGCTTTGGCGGCTTGCAGTTCGGCTTGGTGTTGTGCTTCGGCTTGTTTTTGTTGTTCTTCTGCGGCGGCTTGTTGGGCTAGTTTGGCTTGGTGATCGGCTTGTTTTTGCTGTATTTTTTGGCGCAGTTGTTGTTGTGTTTGGCGTATTTCTTGTTGCCATTGTTGGTTTGCTGTTGGGATGTTCCAATCGCTAGGGTTACGTTCAATAATAATCCAGCCAAAGGGGGTCATTTGTTGTTGGGATTTTTCATCACCTGCGGATAGCCAGAGGGTGCGGGCTTCGGCTTCATAGCTGTCTTTGCCTTTATTGCCTTTCATGATTTTTATGGCGCGTATGCCATCAAGGGTGACGGCTTCTGCTCCACTGTGTCTGCCAAGGCGTAATAGCATGGCTTGGTTGTTTTCAAAACGGCTGAGGTAGTGTTCGCTCAAGAGGTTTTCGAGTTGATCGAGCCAGTTTTTGTCGGCGTAGCCCATTTCTCGTAGGAGTTTGAGTTCTTTATTGAGTTTGGGTAGGTAAAAGCGGTTGCAGTGTGTGAATATGTCGTCTAGCGTCCAGTGTATTTTAGGCAGTTTTTTGTCTGTTTTGTTGTTTGCTATTTGCTGTGGTGTTTGTATGCTGATTTGTAGGTCAAAGGCGGCGGGGTTCATGCCTGTGACGCATTCGAGTAGTTGGTAGAGCCCTTTTTCTTCGGCTTGTGATTGGAGTAGTCGTCCGTTTTTGTGTTTTATTTTTTTGGCGCGATTGACGGCAAAGCGGACTTCTGTGCCGATATTTTGTTCTGAGCTATGTTGCGGCTGATAACGAGCATCGCCTATGTGGATAAGGCGCATGGGGTCTTGGTGCATATCACGATATTCAAACAGGCGTTTTTGCATGTCTTGATTGCGTTCGGGGTAGCCTTTGTGATTTTTTGCTAGGGCTTTGCCTTGGTTAATGCTGTTGAGCAGTGCGGTGCGTATCGCGCCTTTTATGCTGCTACCGGGTAATATGGGGCTGGCTGTGTGTGGGTTATAAAAGGTGCGTTCGATTTCGAGTTTGTTTATGACTTGTTTGCCGCCCGCTTCAATTTGCGCGGTTTTGCCAATGCGTTTTTGATAGAGTTCGGCGATGCCGTTGGCTACGGGTAAAAAATGCTTAGCGTGTGCGAGTAGTTCTTGACGGTTTTTATAAAAAAAGCTTTGTATGGCTTTTATCATGGTTTCGTCGGCTTTGCCGTTAACAAGTTTATTAAGCTGTTCTCGCTGTGCGGGCAATAGGGCTTTAATGACGCTTTGGGTGTCAAATTCAAACAGGCAAGCGTTATTGTTGATGCTTTCAATAATGTAATTGGTTGGTTCATAAACTTCATCACAACCAATATGCACGGGGCAGAGTGTGCTAATTTTTAGTGGGTAGTGTTGTTGTGATTTCATGTGTGTGACTCCACCTGTGGTTCAAGATATACGCCTATAACGGGGGCGTAGCCTTGTTGTACGGTTTGTGTGATGCTTTTTGATAGGGTTTTTTGCTCGTCGTTACTACCGCCTAGCCCTTGCCCGATATAAATAGAATTTTGTTGGCTGTTGCTGGTGAATATACCTGCAGTTTTTGCCATTAAAACGGGGTTTTTAAAGGGTTTGCCTTTTTGGTGTACGGCAATGTCGCCGTGTTTGCCAAAGCGGGTGAAGGGTAGGTAGTAGCTGTGTTTGGCATCATAGCCCATGTTTTGTGGTGCTACGGGGGCGAGTGTCATAACGGCATTGGCTTGTGGATGGCTTTGTGCGAGTTGGCTTTGGCTTTGTTCTAGGCTAAATTTGCCCATGCCGATGCTGGCATCACGCCCAAAACCGAAGTTGCCGATGTCTTGTAGGCATTCTTGGCATTCTTCGGGGCTAAAACGCTCGCTATCAATAAGGATGTGGCATTGCAGTTTTATATTGGGTTGATACCATGTTTGTAACCTGCCATAGGGGGCAAATTGCCCTTCGCCTGTGGTTCCTGTAAAGCGGTTTATGGTGTTGTGTGGCTGAATATGTTTTTTTTCGAGGCTGTTTTCCCCTATTTGTTGGGCGGTTTTTGAGGCTAAGGTGATGTCTTGATCACTTTTGCAGTGTGCTTGCCATTGGTTGAGTGGTTTTGCGGTGTCTGCGAGTGGCATCCAGATTTTCTTTTTGAGTGCTTTGCGCTCATTTGCGGGTGTTTTGCTGCTAGATAAAAACTTAGCGGGCAGGGTGGGTTTAGGCAAATAGCCTGCGGGAAAAGCATCAGATACAATGGCAAAGGGTTGATTTTCGGTATAGCCTTGCAAGAGTTCCTCGAGTCGTTGTTCGCCATAACGATTGCGAATTGCCCAGCAAAGCTGCCCAAAGAGGGTGTCTCCTACTATGGGGGTGGCAAAGGCGGATAACGGTGTGAGTGTGTAGGTGATGGCTTGCATGATGTTTTCCTTTATGTGCTGGTTTTATTGCGTTGCTTAAACGGCATAGCCTGCCTGCTTAGGCGACGTTTTCCAGATCATAATTTTGTAGCTTTTGCTGTAGTTCGCTATCGTTTAGGGTGATGGCGATTTTGCCATAACCGCGTGAGCCTGAACCCCCTAGTCCAGTGATTTCGAGTAGGCGTAAACCGCGTATGAGTGTGTCGCTATAGTCTTCGTCATCGTGGATGCGGAGGCTTATGGCAAAATCAAATTTTGCACCAGCGGGGACGCGCTCGGTATTGCGTGGGTGTTCGGCTGTGCCTTTGATGCGGTCGATGGTGTTTTCCATTTTGGTTTCGGTGAGTAGTAGATTGCGTTCATACATCTCTGCTACCCATTTTTCATT
Source organism: Candidatus Desulfobulbus rimicarensis (assembly GCA_008633435.1). Classification (GTDB taxonomy): domain Bacteria; phylum Desulfobacterota; class Desulfobulbia; order Desulfobulbales; family Desulfobulbaceae; genus Desulfobulbus_C; species Desulfobulbus_C rimicarensis. The sequence goes on from RKSL01000012.1 coordinate 3,199, forward strand.
GAGATTACAATCCCAAAAGGCTAGGCGAGTGGGGCCGATTTCTTTTAGTAAGTTTTCATCTGTGCCGGGCTTGGGTGCGCCACCAAAGAGGCGGATAATGGTTTTGGCTTCTTTAAAGGTCTGCGGGTCTGCTTGAACTTTGCTGAGGTCTTCAAAGGCAACGGGTTTGCCATCGGTAATACCTACTAGCCCTGCTTCCCATTCGAGTAGGCTACGCATTTTGCCTTTAATACTTGAGCCAGGAATGTAGGGTTCTTGGGTGATGGGGTTTTTTATAACGGGATTGTCGGTGCCACCAATGTGCATTTCGGTATTGCCACTGCCAATGTGTAAACCTGTTAGCAGGGTGATAGTGCCTTCGATTTTTGTTACGTTTGTGAGTCTCATGTTGATCTGTCCTTACTTAATTTTATGTTCCTGAATCCGTGAGGTCAATGCGGATAACAGGGCGTAAGATATTGGTTTAGCACGGGATTTAAAAAATCTTAGCTTCACCCTTAGGTTAAGCGGGTATTTTTTAAACCTGTGATAAATCAATAGCTTGCGTCCTGTGCCGTAGTGACCTCACGGATTCAGGATGTTGCTATCACTGCGGTTATTATTGCGCCGTCCCTAACTAGGTCGTTCTACCTTATAAAAGCCCATAAAGGCTTCCATAAATAATTTAAAGTGCTTCATGGTTTTTATGTCATTGACTTGATTTAGGCAGTGGTTAATAAGTGTGACGTAGTTTTTGTCCACTAATTTGCGCCCCTGTGCATAGGCTGTTTTGGCATTTATCATTTTGATAAAGGGGAGCATTTCGGCAAATTTTTCTTTGCGCTTTTGTTCGTCTTCTTCATTGGCGGTTAATAGAGAGGCTTTGTTTTCCCACATAACGATTTCATCATAAAAACGGCGTAGCTGGGTGGGCTTATTGATCATGCGACTGGGGTTGTCGGCAATGGTGGCTGCTGTCTCTTGGGCGATGCTGTTAAATAACTCTGTCGCAATGCTATCCAGTTTTATATTGCTGGTATTCAGTGTAGGCAGAGGAGGGCGGTTATTTCTGTTGTTATAACTGTTACGTTGTTGGTTGTGGTGAGCCATATCATTAACTCCGTTTTTGATATAAATAGTTAAATAGGGCAACTCGATAGTTATTGCGCTGTGTTTCAATGCCTTGCTCTGCAATATCATGTGCTAGTATTTGCAGAGCTGCTTTTTTCTCTTGGCTTGAGATTTTTTTGCTTTCTAACATACGCATGGTGCGATAGCTAAAATAACTGTGCCAAATTGATTTGGCTGGGTCAGTTTCAACTTCGTTTGCCATATCAAGCAGTTCAAGTAGACCATAGGTGTAGCCTGTGCTTAGATTGTAATCTTTGCTGAGTGCTTGCAAACGCTTACTGGATGCCATGACTTGATGAAATTTATCCCATGACATGACTTGAGAAAAACAACTAACAGCATTTTTAGGTTCGATCTCAAGGTTTTTTGGGTTATGTGCTTTGGCATTTTCGAGTGCTTCTTCGCCCATATCGGCAAGCGTTCTAATTGGCATTCCGGGTTTGGTGGTGCTTAAACCGACTGAAAAATGCACTTGCTCATTTTCGGCAACATAGTCTTTAAAGGCTTTTTGCAGTTTTTGCGCGAGTTTGATTTGTGATTGCCATGGTCCAATTAAAAAGAAATCATCACCACCGGCAAATACGGTGTAGGTGTTTTCATATTCGGTTTGGCATAGCCACGGTAAATAAACTGTGAAAAAGGCATTGATTTGTCGTGATAAGCCTGCCATTTTGGCAAAGGTGGTTGCGCCTAAGCCCTGTTGAAAGATCATGCCAAGGTTATCAATATCACCTTTTAGGGTGGTGAGTGCGCTTATGCCTTGCCACTTGCCTTTTTCATTGAGTTGGCGATCTTCACAGGCGATGAGGTTGAGATTTTTGATTTGTATATTGTCTTGTTGATTTTGTATAAATCTTTCAAAGACTTTTTCATCTTCTTTATTGAGTTTGCCAAACTTCTCGCGTTTGTATTCTTCAATATCGGTTT
>RKSL01000095.1 GCA_008633435.1 Candidatus Desulfobulbus rimicarensis
GGATCACTCATGTACATATACCGTACTACCCTCAAGTAGAAATAGGCTGATATAGAACTGAATATGACTGCACAAATAACTGTCATGGTATAGCCTGCTGCAAGTGCAGTTTTCAACAGATAGAATTTACCTATAAATCCAGCCGTCGGTGGTATACCTGTCAGAGAAAACATAAATATGAGCATCATGAAGGCTGCGGCCGGGTTAGTCTTAGCAAGCCCTTTATAATCATCGAGTGACTCACGGTGATTATCAGGACTTGAAAGCAACACCAGGATTGCAAAAGCACCCATATTCATAAAGGCATATATTAAAAGATAGCTCATGGTTGCTGATAAGCCCTCTGGAGTGCCTGATAAAATACCAAGTAGAGCATAACCTGCATGGGCGATTGCTGAATAGGCAAGCATTCTTTTAATTGAAACCTGGGAAAGGGCAGTAATATTACCAATAGCCATAGTCAGCAAGGCAAGGACAGCAAGTATGCCACCCCAATTGTCATGGAACTGAGGAAAGCCCATAACAAGAACACGACCAAAAACCGCAAACCCGGCTGCTTTAGGGCCTACGGACATGAATGCAGTCACTGGAGTAGGAGCACCTTCATATACATCTGGTGTCCAAAAATGAAACGGGGCAATAGCTACTTTAAAACAAAAGGCTGATATGATCATACCAAGAGCAGCCATTAATGCAGGATTTGTCAATAATTGCCCTGAAGAGGAAATTTCGGCAATCTTGGCAATATTGGTTGTGCCTGTAAGGCCATAAACCATTGACATACCATACAGAAGAATTGCTGATGCAAACCCGCCCATGAGAAAATACTTCATGGCGGCTTCTCCGGTTTTGGGGTCACCTTTATGCATGCCGACAAGGCAATAGACAGAAAGTGCCATCAGCTCAAGGCCAAGATACAGCACCATCAAATCACCTGCAGATGCCATAATCAGCATACCGACAGCTGAAAGTACCATCAGCCCATTATACTCACCAAGTGGTAATTTTTCAGATCGCCTGAAATGTTCACTCATCAGAGCCGCCATTATCACACCGATCATCGAAATCGATTTGAAAAAAGAGGCATAGGAATCAGTAATGAACATTCCACCAAAGGACTGGCCATATTTTTCACCGGCTACCATACCGAGAACGGCCAAACCACCAAGAACAGTTATCCAGGGGATAAGTTGTTCACGTTGTTTACCTGCAAATAAATCGAATCCGATTATGGCCAGACCAATGCAGACCAGAAGCATTTCTGGAAGAATCGGTTCAAAGGCTGTCCAGCTGACAATTGCTGTATCCATCATTGTCTATCCTTTATCTCACTTGCAAAAATTATTATCAGATCAGTGAATTATAAGCGTACTTACCTGACTTACTGTTTCTGTCACACCGGTACCATAGACCTGCTCAATAAGGTGACGTACTGATTCATGCATAAACCCAAGCATGGCATTGGGGTACAAACCAATCCAAAATATCAGGGCAACCATGGGCAGTAATGTGCAAATCTCTCTGGCATTTAGCTCTGGAAGGCCAATAACTTTTTTGTTCACAGGATTAAAGAAAATCCTCTGATACAACCACAACATATACCAGGCTCCAAGAATCAAACCTGTAGCTGCAAAGAAAGCGACCCAGGGACGGTTAATGAAACTGCCGAGCAATATGAGAAACTCACCAATAAAACCGTTTGTTCCAGGCAGACCAACTGAGGCCAGAGTAAAAAACAAAAAGAATGAACCAAGCACAGGCATTGTCGAAGACAGTCCGCCGTAATCAGCAATTACTCGAGTATGTGTTCTCTCGTACACCATACCGATTGAAAGGAATAGTGCTCCGGTAACAACACCATGGTTAATCATCTGGAGGATCCCGCCCTCAATACTTTGTTGATTGAGTGCGTAGATCCCAAGGGTAACAAACCCCATATGACTGACAGAGCTATAGGCAATCAGGCGTTTAAGATCGGTTTGTGACAAACAAATAATGGCTCCGTAGACAATACCAATCAGCGAAAGGACAAGCATTGGCACCATCATAGCTTGCGTTGCATCCGGGAGTATTGGCATGGAGAATCTGAGGAAACCGTATGCGCCCATCTTAATCAGTATACCGGCAAGAATTACAGAACCAGCTGTTGGCGCCTCTGTATGTGCATCAGGTAACCAGGTATGAACGGGCCACATCGGAACTTTAACAGCAAAGGCGGCAAAGAATGCCCAAAATATTGTCTTCTGTAATCCAATCGGGAAAGAATGTTCAGCAAGTTTAAGTATGTCAAAGGTATGTCCACCTTGAGCGTACAGGGTGATAATGCCAATCAGCATCAATAAACTACCAACGAGCGTATACAAGAAGAATTTAACAGTAGCATACAATCTGTTTGGCCCACCCCAGATACCAATAATAAGAAACATCGGAATCAACATCGCTTCCCATAGAATATAAAACAGGAAGAAATCAAGGGCACAGAAAACACCGATCATCAAACCCTCTAATATTAAAACTGCTATAAAGAATTCTTTGACCTTCATTTGTATTGCTTCCCACGACACACTGATAGAGAGAGTCGTAATTAACGCCGAGAGAAGAATGAACAGCACACTGATACCATCAACACCCATCGAATAATTGATGTTAAACGCGGGGATCCAGGCATGATGCTCTGTAAACTGCATCAAATGCGTTGTTTTATCAAACATGAAAAACAACGGAATAGAGAGGAGGATCTCTATCAAACTAATAATCAGAGCCATGACCTTAATGGTATGGACTTCCTCCTTCTTTACAAGCAGCAGGGAAAGACCGCCGATTATTGGAAAGAAGGTTAAGGTGCTTAACAATGGTACAGACATGCTTATTCCCGTGATTAATTTTTTAGGAAACGGGAGTATAAAATACTCCCCACATACGTATTGATTTCTCTAGTTTCGGTAGTTATCTGCAAACAACCTTTGAACAAAACTTACCATCTTATTCGGACGTTTCAGTTAGCTAGTGAACATCCAAACTAGAATGAGTAACGAGCTGACCCCCATCCAGGTAAGATAATGTGAAATCTGTCCGTCCTGAAGATTTCTCATCTTCTTGGAAATACCGCCAATGCCTCGTGGAATACCATTGACGATATTTTCAATGATACCCAGATCAACGACCTTCAAAATAAAATTCTTACTGAACTTTAAGGTCGGATCAACAAGATAATTTATATATATCTCATCAATATAATACTTATTCTTCAGCAGGTCATAGACCTTAGGTAAGCTGGAAGCCAACTTTCCTGGTAAATCCGGACGCATCATATACATAAAATATGCCAGTAAAATACCAAATACACCGGCAAGAATTGAAGTCCCCATGAGTATAGATTCAGCGTAATGAGAAACAGTAACATGAGGATGGCCAAGTACAGGCGCAAGATAATGGCCCCAATGGTTTTGACCGCCAAGAATTCCCGGAACGCCAAGCCAGCCAGCTATAACAGCTCCAATAGCCAGAAGCATTAGAGGTACTGTCACGACAAGAGGAGACTCTTTGAGATGGTCTTTTTGTTTCTGGGTTCCTCGAAATTCACCATGAAAAATCAGGAAGAACAATCTAAAAGAATAAAAAGCTGTCATGAAGGCAACTAATGTACCGATGAACCAGGCAAATTTACCTGCTCCAAGTGGTGAATTGAATGCCATAAGGAGGATTTCATCCTTACTGAAAAAACCGGACAAACCAGGAACACCTGATATGGAAAGCGATGCAAGAAGGAATGTCCAATAAGTTATAGGCATATATTTTTTCAAACCGCCCATATACTCAACTTCCTGTTCATGGTGCATGCCTAGAATAATCGAACCACAACCAAGGAAAAGCAATGCTTTAAAAAATGCATGCGTAAACAAGTGGAAAACACCTGCAGAATATGCACCAACACCGCAACCAATAAACATATAGGCAAGCTGGCTCACGGTAGAGTAGGCAACAACTCGCTTAATATCTGTTTGGACAAGGGCAATACTCGCGGCAAAAAGACAGGTGATGGCTGCAAGTACCGTAATCACGTTCAAGGCAAAAGGAGCAAGCTCAAAGAGAACATTACACCTGGCCATCAGAAACACACCCGCTGTTACCATAGTTGCTGCATGAATCAATGCACTGACAGGTGTTGGTCCTTCCATAGCATCTGGAAGCCAGACATGAAGTGGTATCTGAGCAGATTTACCGGCAGCACCACAAAAGAGTAACAGAGCAATGGTGGTTGGAAGATCAAAGGTCATACCAAAAATTGAAAAGGAATGTCCTACAATCTGACTGGCATGTGCAAATACTTCATGGTAGTGAAGTGATCCAAAATTTACATAAATAAGAAAGAGGCCAAGAATAAAACCAAAGTCACCAAATCTATTGACAATAAACGCCTTTCGACCAGCAGTTGCAGCAGAGACTTTTTCATAATAAAAACCAATCAGCAGATAAGATGAAAGACCCACGGCCTCCCAGCCAAAAAATAACTGCATAAAGTTGTTGCCAAGTACCAGCATCAGCATGGAGAAAGTAAACAGGCTCAGATACGAATAAAAGCGATAGTAGCCATCCTCACCCTTCATATAACCGACAGAATAAATATGAACCAGTGAACTGACACTTGTGACGACAATCAACATTACAGAGGTAAGCTGATCAACGAGAAACCCTACAGCTATGCGGGTATCACCTGAAGTAATCCAAGTATACACATCCTGATTTACATAATGGCCGGCTTTTACCATGAAAAAGGCCTTAAGCGCACACGAGAAGGATATCAGTACAGCTATAATTGGTACCCAATGTGATCTGACTCCAAGCTTCTTACCAAAAAGGAAGGTAAAGAAAAAAGAGGCGAGCGGTAGAAAAGGAATAACAAAAAGAAATCCTGGAATTTTACCATGGGTCTGCGGCATAACAATCTGCCTGTGGGGAGCAGCATGGCCACTACCCTCATGAGCAACATTACCATGCTCTGCCGAAACAGCATGTTCCTCATTAGTAACCTTGTGCAGCGAAGTTTCTGCTATTTCATCGTGACTGGTAGCGACCTTTTCTGTTACTACGACGTGCTCTGTTATCGAATGATGAGCTAATGAGCTATCGACGCTGTTCTCAGTGTGTTGTAATGCAGAAAGAACTGGAGCTACATGTTGAGCTTTCGCATGGTGTTCGGTTGCTCCGGCATGTTGACTCCAGCATGTACCAGCCAGGGTAATTACCAGGAAAGCTATGTGTAATACTCGAAATTTCATGCTTACCCCTTCAACTCATTAATTTCATCGACATGGACGGTGTGTCTACTTCTGAATAACGATATCGCAATACCGAGGCCAATAGCAGCTTCGGAAGCAGCAACTGTTATGATAAAGAAAGTGAACACCTGTCCGTTCATAGATTGTAGATAGTGACTCAAGGCAACCAGATTGAGGTTGACCGCATTGAGCATTAATTCAATAGAGAGAAACATTATGATAATATTTCTCCGGGTCAGGAACCCGCATACTCCTATGGCAAAAAGTATTGCCGCAAGAGCCATATACCAGCTTAATGGGATCATGATATCAGCCTTCCAGAGTTTGAGTTGTATTATCTTTTTTAGCCAGCACCAGGCCGCCGATAACGGCAACAAGAAGAATCAAACCAGCGATTTCAAACGGTAGTATAAATGTTGTATACATTTCCTGACCAAGTGCCTTCGTATGGGTTAACTCCCTGATTCTTTCTACAGGCCAACTCCCTTTTTCCCCCAGAACAAATGCGGGGATGACACTCACGAGAATCATTGCTAGTCCGGCTGAAATAATTCGCCCTATCCAAGCGCTGTCGACAAGTGATTCGACCTCCATTTCCTCTCGCAAATTGACTAAAAAGAGGACAAAAAGATACAGAACCAAAATAGCACCGGCATAGACGATAATCTGTACTGCTGCGAGAAACTCAGCTTGCAGTGTAAGATAGAGACCTGCCATATGGAAGAAAAGTATGAGTACCATAAGTACTGCATGAACAGGATTACGCCTGGTTATTGCAAGTATACCGGTGCCTGTTATCATAACGGCACAGTAGAGAAAGAAGATTTCAGTAAACATAAAGACAGGCTCCTTATTCAGTTCCCTTTGCCTTAAAATTTTTCCCGACGACCTGACCCTCAATGGTCCATTCGTCTGGCACGTCTATTCGTTTTGCTGCAGTGAGTTTGTCTGCATTCATTCCACGTGGGCGCCAAAAGGGATTCACATAGGAACCAATTTTACCGCCTTTAGATTCTGCAAACTTATCCCAGTTATCAAGTAAAGCCTCCTGGTCAAAGAATATGTCTTCACGCTGAAAACCGGAGTACTCGAACACCTCAGTCAAGATCAGAGCGTTTACAGGACAAACTTCTTCACAAAAACCGCAATAGACACATCGAAGGGCTTCAATGTCATAGGAATCAACTACACGAGCGCTGGTATCCTCATCTTCGTGAAAGCGAATACGTATACAGCGTGAAGGACATACTGTTACGCATCGCATACAGGCTACACATTTTGATGCTCCGGTCTCTTCATCGCGAACAAGTGCATGCTGCCCTCGAAAACCTAACTGTACATCAGGTCTTTCCTCGGGATACTGACGCGTGATCGGTTTAGAAAAGAGCGTACGCAGTGTGAGCGCCATACCCTGCAGTAATTCAACATGCAGTATGGTCTGCAGCAGGTTTCTTTTTGGTTTATATTGAATCTGCATGAAAACTTAAGGCCCCCTTAGCCGACAAACGCTTTAACAATACCGGTGAGTACAATATTTACCAGTGACAACGGGATAAGTAATTTCCAGCCAATATCCATGAGCTGATCATATCTGTACCGTGGCATGGTTGCTCTAATCCAGATAAAGACAAACATGAATATATAAATCTTAAAAACAAACCAGAAAGGTGGGAAAAAGGCTACTTCAAAAGGCCCATTCCAACCACCAAGGAAGCAAATCGTTCCTATGGAAGCCATGACCATCATACCGATATATTCAGCCATGAAAAACATTGCATAACGCATTCCACTGTACTCAGTACAGTAACCAGAAACGAGTTCTGTTTCAGCCTCCGGCAAATCAAAGGGTACTCGATTTGTTTCTGCGAGCATTGCAACACAGAAGACAAAGAAAGCTATGATTTGTGGAAAAAGGTACATACCTCCAAAAGAACTCCCCTGTGCTTCGACAATCTTGCTGAGGTTAAGTGATCCGGAGAGCATCATCACGCCAACAAGGCTGAGCCCAAAGGATATCTCGTAGCTGACGACCTGAGCCATGGAACGTAATCCACCAAGAAAAGTATACTTGGAATTAGTCGCCCAACCCGCAAGAATTACGCCATAACTGGCAAGGGAACTCATTGCAAATATAAACAACAGGCCAATATTAATATCAGCTAAAACCCAACCTGAAGCAAAGGGAAGCACTGCAAGAGCTGCCATCATCGCTGTCAAACATATGATCGGCGCTGCCCTAAATGGGAGAACATCTGCCTGGGCTGGTACAATATCTTCTTTAAAAAAGCTTTTTATACCATCAGCAATCGGTTGCAGAAGGCCATGCCAACCCTGTTGCATAGGACCAAGTCGAACCTGCATATGGCCTATGATTTTACGCTCGAAGTATGTTGCATAAGCGACATGCAACATGACAACAGCAAACAAAACGAGAATTTCAATAAAGACAATCAGAACATGCATAGGAGTTTACCTTTAGCTTATTTCAGAATACGGCATGCTTCTTGAGTTAACGATCACATTCACCCAACACAACATCAAGGGTCCCGATATTGGCAATCAAGTCTGCAATAAATCCGCCTTCAGCCAAATAGGGTATTGCGCCAATATGGATAAATGATGGAGAACGTATATGCATTCGATAGGGGTGCCCACTGCCATCACTGATAAAATAGAAACCAAGTTCACCTTTAGGAACTTCAGTGCTGACATAGACATCTCCAACTGGATGACTCCCATGCTCATCGATAAACTTGATCAAGCCCGAACCATAGGTTGTCGTGTCTGCTTCAATTTTACGTTCTCCCTGCATTGGCATAACCAAGTCAGGAGCATCGTCATTAAAAATTGGACCGGGCGGCAACTGATCAATACATTGCTGCAAGATTTTGTTTGACTGCAGCATTTCTTCCATTCGACATCGATAACGAGCATATATATCGCCATCTGCTCCGATGGGTACCTCAAAGTCAACCTGATCGTAGGCATCATAAGGTCGATGTTTACGAATATCATAGTCAACTCCGGAACCACGCAAACACGCTCCGGTAAGCCCAAGGGAAAGTGCTTCATCAGCTGAAAGCACGCCAATGCCGACTGTCCTTTTTAGCCAGATTCTATTGGTATCAATCAGAGTTTCATAGTCGCTTACTTTCGAAGGGAAGATATCAACAAAGCGTTGCAACTCAGACATGAAATCAGCCGTTACATCCTGCCGTACACCACCGATCCGTGTATAGGAAAATGTTAAACGCGCACCGCAGAGTTTTTCGAAGAGATCAAGCAGAATTTCACGTTCTCGGAAGCAATACAAAAAGACCGTCATAGCACCGATATCAAGTGCGTGCGTAGCCAGCCAAAGAAGATGAGAACAGAGACGAGACATTTCACCAACAATGGTACGAATATATTTTGCACGCATCGGGCATGAAACACCAAGGAGCTTCTCGACTGCAACACAATACCCAACATTATTTGACATGGCCGCAATGTAATCAAGTCGGTCAGTCAATATCAACGACTGGGCATAGGTTCGATGTTCAGCAAGTTTCTCAAATCCTCTGTGAAGGTAGCCGACATGTGGTGTACACTTCAGTATTGTTTCACCGTCAAGCTCGAGATCAACGCGTAGTACACCATGGGTTGCAGGATGCTGCGGACCCATTCTCAGCGTATAACGATCGCCATCTCCATCAGCAACAGGAACGTTAATTGTTTTTGATATGGGGCGTGTCATGCTTAGTCATTCCCTTGTTTATCAGTCAGTTCAGAACTTTCTGACGATTTGGTTGATTCTTTGGGTTTTTTGTACCCAAAAGAATACTGACGTAACTCTTCAGCCTTTTCAATAATTTTTGTCAGGCCAATCCATTCCTCTTTACCTTTAAGAGGATACTCCTTTCGCAATGGATGGCCTTCCCAATCATCCGGAAGGAGGATACGACGCATATCAGGATGACCAATAAAAGTAATCCCCATCAAGTCGTAACATTCTCTTTCAAGCCAGTCTGCACCCGTCCATAACGTAGTTACTGTATCTATGCTATGATCAGCCTCGCGTACCTGAGCACGTATCCGAATCGAGTGTTTCTTGTTGATTGAGTAAAGGTTATAGACGATTTCAAACCGAAGTAACCCGTCTTCCATTCTCTTTATATTGTCAACTGCACACAAGCTCATCAGATGCTTGAAATCCATCAAGCTATCATCACGCAACCAGCGCAGTATATCGACAATCTTTTCACCTGAAACAATTACCGCTCTCTGTCCCTGGTGTTCATAGGCATCAAGTACCTCATCGGGGAACTGTGCCTGAAGACGCTTTGCTATCTCCATTGACTCCATCTGAATTCTTCCCCCATGATTTTTTTCTGCAGTTTAAGTAGACCTTCAATCAATGCTTCAGGGCGTGGAGGACATCCAGGTATGTAGACATCCACAGGAACTATTGTATCAACGCCCTGAGTAACAGAGTATGTGTCAAAGACACCACCACTGCAAGCACAGCTCCCCATGGCTAGAACATATCTAGGTTCCGGCATCTGGTCATATACACGTCGAAGCACTGGAGCCATTTTTTTGGTCAGGGTTCCGGCAACAATCATACAATCTGCCTGGCGTGGACTTGCCCTGAATATAATACCAAATCTATCCAGGTCATTAGTGGATGCACCTGCATCCATCATCTCAATAGCACAACATGCTAGACCAAAAGTCATCGGCCAGATAGACCCCGCACGTCCCCAGTTAACAATCTTATTCAACGGCCCCAGTACAGCATTGGCACCGGGAATCATTTTTACCCCGTCATCAATTTCGACAAGGTCGACATCTTTTATTTTTCCCATTGCAGGATCTCCTTCTTCCAGGCGTAGATATAACCAACAAGCAGCAGGACGATAAAAATCATCATCTCAACCAGTGCAAACAGGCCAAGCCGGTCATACACAACAGCCCATGGATAGAGATAAATTGCTTCCACGTCAAAGACGACAAACAGGATAGCAATCATATAAAACTTAATTGAAAACCGCATCCGCGGTGCTGCAGTCGGCTCATTGCCTGATTCATAGGCAATGAGCTTTTCGTCATACGGACGACTGAGCCTGAAGAAACGCCCCGCAAACAAGGTCACCACACCAAAAAGAATACCGAAAACGATCAGTATACCTATGGCAAGGTATTCCTGTGGGATTGACTGTGCAGTCATGATCTAGCCCCTATCCTCTGTTTTGAAACATTTTCTCAGCAAACTGCTGTCTCTTGTCATCAGATGCCTCATCCGGTGTACAGAAGGTGAGGCAATTCGTTGTACACTTGGTTACACAGGCAGGTTCAAGTCCCTCGTCAATACGATCCTTGCAGAGATCACATTTATCGACTTTGCCGCTATTCACATCCCACTGTGGTACACCCCAGGGACAAGCAGTCATACACGCCTTACAACCAACACATAAACTTTCTTCAACAAAAACAATGCCATCTTTCTCACGTTTCTGCATTGCTCCAGTAGGGCAGGCATCTACACACCATGGCTTTTCACAATGAAAGCAAGCCATATAGACAAAGTCAATCACAGGAACATTATTTCGAACCTTTGGACCGACTTCCATCATTTTGCAGAAAAACGCACCTTCACCGCTATTGTTCTTGGTTTTACAATGTACTTCACAGGCCTTACAACCGATACATTGCTCAACATCCTGGGTCACATAGTATTTGCTCATTGTCTTTTCCTCCGGCTCACGCAGCTTTAACGGTCACAAAAGATTCACACAGGTTGATTCCACCACCAGCCGGATCAAAATCAAAAAGCTTACCCTTCATGAACGCCTCATCTGCCAGCCCTTTACCGTAAGCTCTTGCCAACAGTGGGTTATTTTTACCAAAACCATGAAGCATAAACACGCAGTTACGGTCAATGAAATCCGTTACCTTTACTTTAATCGTCCCCTTAACATCACCGTTGGCCAATTCGACCGTATCACCGTCTTTAATGCCGAGTTTAGCAGCAGCTTCGGTGTGAATCATCAAGTCATTGGATCCCAACAACTGTGAAAGGACAGGATTGTTAATTGACTGCCCATGAGCTTGATACCCCTTTCGGCCAAAGAGTAACCGGAAGCTCCCCTCAGGAGGCTCAACAGGTGGCTCATAAGGTTTCAAGCACTGAATACCTTTATCTTCCCAGCTTTTGTTGACGATCTCAAATTTTCCGGATTCGGTACCAAGTTTAAATTTATCAGGATTGCTTGGAATGGGCTTGTCGCAAAGCTTAACAAATCCCTTGGCGTCAAAATCTTCAATTTTGACGTTTGTATCCTGCAACTGGAAATTCCAGAGGTCTTCTATGGTATCATAAGGGAAATACTCTCCTTTACCCATCCTGCGGGCAAGTTCTGTATAGATCTCCCAACCAGCTTTGGTATTATGAATTGGCTCAATACACTGCCTTCGCATTCCAAACCCAGGTTTAGGACCTTTTTCAGTCCTCAACAAGGTATCACGTTCAAGAAAAGTTGATTCAGGAAGTATAACATCTGCATAACATGCAGTTTCGCTATAATTTACCTCACACGCCACCAACAGATCGAGCTTGTCAAGAATACGCTTCTGCTCTTCTGGATCAGGCATGGCAAACAACGGATTATGCCGATCAACAAAATAAGCCTTCACAGGATACGGCTTACCTGTATCAATAGCCTGATAAGCAAGTTGGAGCATTCCTGCGCCATTATCATAATGACTGTATTCGCTGTCACATAAATCAGCCCTGGGTTCTTTTACTGCAGGCATATTTGCTCCAAGACTTTTCAATCCTTTAGCACCAGCATCACCTGGAGTTTTAGGCACAATCAAACCACCAGGCTGCTCAACATTACCCATCAGCGCATTAAGTATATTCAGCATACGGCTGGCATAAAACGAATCTTTATATCTTGACAGTAACCAGCCAATGTGAAATATAACTGCTGGCCGATCTTCGTTAATCTCGGTGCAGAAAGCTTTAATTTCAGCAGCAGAAATGCCAGTTTCTTTTTCTGCCCACTCTGGCGTATAGGGTTTAAGAAAGGCACGAAGTTCTTTCATACCACTTACCCATTTTTTAACGAACTTTTCATCGTAGAACTTCTTAGCCACGATGTAGTTTGTGATTCCGAGGAGCAATGCGTAATCGGTTCCAGGCTTGACAGCCCAGTAACGGGTCGCCTTGCCAGTCGTATTGGTGACTCTCGGATCTACGTATGTTACCCGTGCGCCATTTTTAACAGCTTTAAGAAAACTCTTAACTTCTTTAACTTTAAAAGACTCTGTTATATTACGACCAAACAAAACGATATGTTTGGCATTTTTAAAATCATAGTTAAAGGCAGTCCGGCCAAGCCCGCTCACTGACTTGGAGGCATGATTTGGATTACGGCCGCAAGTACAATCATGATTGATATAATTAGGAGATCCCAAGGCTTTCATAAATGCTTTATGTAAATCTGCAAATGGCCCGCCCCTGTCAGAAAACAGGATGGCTTTAGCACCATGCTGCTCCACAACGCCCTTAAGCTTTTTCTCAATGTAATCGTAAGCTTCGTCCCACGATACATTCTTCCACTTACCACTTCCCCTCGCACCGGCTCTAATCATCGGATTCAGGGGGCGTTGCTCGTCATGCAGCATTGGAATGGAAGAAGCTGCCTTGGCACAGATTGATTTGCCCATACCAGCATCATGAGCATTTCCTTCAATCCAGGTTACCTCTCCGTTCTCAACCTCTACCGTAACGGGGCAACGCACGGCACACATGCCGCAGATGGAATACACAGATTTTTTCATGATCATCCTCTTGATTTTTTACAGGACGCGATAAATAACTATTAAATATTGCGCCACAGGGTTCAAATGGTAATTGGCCAGCCCACTGATTCCTGGAAAATTTACTCAAACTTTATCATGCACCTTCCAAAGAGCCGTACTGCCATCATCAATTTTTAACAAAAAAAAACGTAAAAAATTATTCTCTCGTTTTTTTATGTTATTTTAGCTACTTCGCATCAGAACGTGGTAAGCTAAAAGGCAGCCTCCACCTCCACAAACAGCCCAACCCTTTGAAAATATTCATCATTTTTACAAACAGCAACACTTTACATCACTCTTTAAAGAAAGAGTAATCTATTTTTAATGAGTTAACGTTCAAATATTTTGATGAATCAAAGAAACGACGAAGTTTCGCTTATTCACAGCGGGCACTGAACAGCGAAATAATATGATTTTTCTTTTTTTACAAAAAAAATGACCCCTCATTCATCGTCCTTATAAATATAGCCAGAGTTTCAGCCTGATGGGAACAGTTTTCATTACTTGGTGAGAACAAGCATCTTCCCCGCGAAGAATCCAACATGTACATAATAAATAAATATTACCTTTTTAGGCAATATTTATTTACTTTTTTGTCACACATTGTGTCCTTGTTTAACGCTTTCTTCATCTATTTTACCAATGGAACCCTTCAACATGTTTGGTGTACCAGCCCATCCCCA
>RKSL01000275.1 GCA_008633435.1 Candidatus Desulfobulbus rimicarensis
ACGCTCTTCCGATCTGGACATTCCACAGTAATCCCAGAGTACTGCTCCGAGTTTTTTATGATAATAATCAACCGGCTGGGCAGCTGAATTTTTACAGTGGGTATTTTTTAGCAGGTTGGCTGTGCGCTCTTTTACTTCATCTTCGACGTTCGTAAATTCCTGACCCGCAACGTTTTGTTTGTCAAATCCTGCTTTTGCCAGATAGTTACCAATGGTGTAAGGCAGGATAAAATAGCCGTCTGCCAGACCCTGCATGAGCGCACTTGCACCCAGGCGGTTTGCGCCGTGATCAGAGAAATTTGCCTCGCCAATGACAAACAGGCCGTCAATGGTGGACTGCAACTGGTAGTCCACCCATAATCCTCCCATTGTGTAATGCACGGCCGGATAAATCATCATGGGTTCTTTACTTGGATCAGCGTCGGTGATTTTCTGGTACATCTGAAACAGATTACCATATTTTTTCATAATTAAGGGCAGGCCATCGCGGTTGATCGCCTCCTGGAAATCAAGATAAACTGCCAATCCTGTTTCGCCCACGCCCTGGTTTTTATCGCAGACTTCTTTGGCATTTCTTGATGCCACATCACGGGGAACCAGGTTGCCAAAACTTGGATACTTGCGTTCTAAATAATAATCCCGATCTGCCTCAGGAATATCAGCAGGATTACGGGGATCGCCTGGCTTTTTGGGTACCCAGACCCGTCCGTCATTGCGCAGGCTTTCGCTCATGAGGGTCAGTTTGGATTGATAATCGCCATGCACGGGAATGCAGGTTGGATGAATCTGCACAAAGCAGGGGTTGGCAAAACCGGCACCGCGTTTATGGGCACGCCAGGCCGCTGTGACATTACAGGCCATGGCATTGGTTGACAGAAAAAAGACATTGCCGTATCCGCCAGTGGCCAGCACAACCGCATTGGCGCTGTACCGTTCAAGTTCACCTGTGATCAGGTTGCGGACAATTATTCCTTTGGCTTTACCGTCAATGACAACGAGATCCATCATTTCGCGTCTGGAAAAAATGGTCACTTTGCCAGCTGCCACCTGACGCATTAACGAAGAATATGCGCCAAGAAGAAGTTGCTGCCCGGTCTGGCCGCGGGCATAAAAAGTTCGCGACACCTGAGCACCACCAAATGAGCGATTGGCAAGGGTGCCGCCATATTCACGTGCAAAGGGAATGCCCTGGGCAACGCAATGGTCAATTATGCTGTTGGAAACCTGAGCCAGCCGGTAGACATTGGCCTCGCGTGCCCTGAAATCGCCGCCTTTTATGGTGTCATAAAAGAGACGAAAAATAGAATCGCCATCATTCTGGTAATTTTTGGCAGCATTAATACCGCCCTGGGCTGCAATGGAATGGGCACGCCTGGGGCTGTCCTGGATACAAAACGACTGTACATTGTAGCCAAGTTCAGCCATGGTAGCCGCAGCTGATGCCCCGGCCAGACCTGTTCCAACCACAATGACGGAATATTTTCGTTTATTGGCAGGGTTAACCAGTTTATTGTCAAAACGACAATTATCCCATTTTTCAGCTAACGTACCTTCAGGTATTTTTGCATCCAGCTGCATGGTCTATTTTTCTCAAAAGTTATGATTAAGGGTGAGCTATTGTATTACGCCTGGTTTGATCAAGCAGATCCTAGTGGTGCATGTACAATTTCAATTCCGGTTATCTTCATGATCAGGCCAGCAGACTGGAGTTGGTCAGCAACAGCACCAGAATCAGGCAAAAAACAGCAAGAATGCAAGTGCAGACAATAGTCGATATCAGGCGGATAAAGCTGTCATAGCGGGGATGCCTGACCCCCATGGTCTGGAACAGTGACCAGAACCCGTGACTGATATGCAGCCCTAGACAAAAAATTCCTGCACCATAAAGAAGAGTGTACATCGGGTGGGTCAATACTTTACTGACAATATCGGCCACAGGAACACTCTGGTCGGTAAAACGGACATTGACCAGATGGAGAATGATAAAGAGCAGAATAAACGCCCCGGTGTAGGGCATGGTTTTGGAACCAAGAGTTCTTCCTCCGGCAGAGGCAGCAACTGCGTATTGTTGTGTCCTGGCCTGACGATTGGCAAAAAACAGGGTAACGCCGGTAAAGGCATGAACGAGAAAAATTATAAGCAGGATAATCTCGGCAACCGGCACCAGCGGCCCCAGAGAATGGAGATGCTCTGCGTAACTGAGAAAGGCGTTTCTGCCCCAGAAAATAGTGCTGTTTCCCGCTGCATGAACCAGCAGAAAACCGCCGAGCATAAGGCCGGTAACGGCCATGATGAATTTTTTTCCAAGTGAGGATGAACCTGCTTCACTGACCCAGGACATATCGAATTCCTGTTTATCTATTAATAATAAGATGTTATTTGCAATTTTCTCTGCATGATCATTCTGTCTGCACTCTATTCAATAGTTGGCAGGAAGACAACCGTAAAATGGGGTTTTTTAGCTCTGCTGGAACGCTGTGGGGCTTCCAGATTCAGAATTGAGGTTTCTTGTTTAGGACACGCTCTTTCTGGGTATATTTTTGAATGAGAACTGGACAAAACATGTTCAGTTCTCATTCAGATTTGGCGTATCAGTAAAAAATAGAGTAAACTATTTTTTTGGTTTTTGTTTTTTTGCAATTGAACAATTACAGTCGGAGATAAGACAGCAAGAAGATCATGTGACATCTGATCTTCTCCGCCTCATTGATTTTTTCTGGTAGACAATATGAGAACCTGTGTACAGCCAACTGGTGTTTTTCGCGTGGGCATACACCGACCACGGTATGATGTAATGAACCTGCGTGAGGAGGAGGCTCTGTTCCCTCTTGGAACGTTTGAAGACGGCTCTGTTCACAATAATAGTGCCAATTTCCCGGCTGGTGATATTTCAGAAACCCATGCAAGGCCAATTTATGAAATAGCCAATCCATTCTTCTTTCGGGGATCAACCTTTATTGATTCCGGGTGGGCAGAGGATAGAGTAAAAGATCCTCATGCCATAGCCATTCCCCCCCAGCCCCATTGTTCTTTGCAGGAAGCCCTTGCCGGTGTGGTGGATACACAGGATATTGACCGCATTCTTGTCAGTTTACCCCGGCCATTACTTTATGATTTTGCAGCCAA
>RKSL01000096.1 GCA_008633435.1 Candidatus Desulfobulbus rimicarensis
TTCGTAATATTGTTAATGTCGGCAATAAATTGCAGTCGCTCGGAGTGCGGGTTAACTGGGAAAATATTGGTGACCCTGTGGCCAAGGGCGAGCAGATTCCGGCCTGGATGAAGGATATTGTTGCCGAGGCAGTGCAGCAGGATGCGTCGTACGGATACTCGCCGACAAAGGGTGTGCTCAGCACAAGAGAGTTCATCGCCAGAGAAACCAATGCACTTGGTGGGGCGCAGATTGATCCGGAAGAGATTATTTTTTTTAATGGACTGGGTGATGCCATTTCAAAAATTTTTGGCTTCTTGAAGCGTACAGCCCGTGTTATTGTGCCAACGCCCAGTTATACCACCCATTCTTCTGCCGAGGCTGCCCATGCCGGTGACAGACCGGTTACCTATGTTTTAGATCCTAATAATAACTGGTATCCGGATCTGGAAGATATAGAAAATCATATTAAATACAATCCCGCAGTTGCCGGTATTTTAATTATTAACCCGGACAATCCGACAGGGGCTGTATATCCTGAGCATATTCTGCGTGCCATTGTTGCCATTGCCGAAAAGAATGATCTCTTTATTATCTGCGACGAAGTATATCAGAATATGGTCTACAACGGCACAAAATCCGTTCCATTGGCCACGGTTATCGGCAACAAGGTTCCTGCTATTTCCATGCGCGGAGTATCCAAGGAGATGCCCTGGCCAGGGGGGCGTTGTGGTTGGATTGAGGTCTATAACGGCCATAATGATCCCATGTTTGAGAAGTATATCAACTCTATCCTCAACGCTAAAATGGTGGAAGTCTGCTCTACAACTTTGCCGCAGTTAGTCTTGCCTGCTATTAAGAGCCATCCCCGGTATCAGGAGTATTTACAAGAGCGCATTGCCCGCTATGAAGAATATTCAAATATTGCCTATGATATTTTAAAAAACGTTAAAGGTCTTCTTGTTAATCGTACTAACGGTGCCTTTTACATGAGTGCAGCGTTCGAACAGGGGCTGCTCAACAGTACACAGTCTCTGCCCATAGAAAATGATGAAGTGCGTCAGACTGTCGAAAAGATGGTGAGCGGATCTGATGTCTCTTTTGATAAACGTTTTGTCTACTATCTGCTTGGTTCAACAGGTGTTTGTGTTGTGCCGCTGTCCTCTTTTGCAACAACGCTTCAGGGGTTTCGGATAACCCTGCTGGAGCGAGATAAAGAGGCGTTTATTCAGATATTTGAAACTTTAGCCGAAAATATAGCCCTCTATCTGAAATCTGCCTGATTTGTTATCACCTGCTTCACGATGCTGTGCTGTTTAGGCCGGCATCGTGATTTCCTTCCCTGTCTCCCTTGACACAGTAAATTCCCATACTTATTGTTCGACCAGATTTGCTTGTTTTGAGCAATTTTTTAACGCTGTTTTGTTCTTGTTATTTTTTTGCCCGATCAACAAATTGCCAATTCATTATTAAAGGAGAGCAGACGTGACTGACAACAAAAATACCCCGGATCTTGACCAGGAAAATCCTGAAGTTGAGGAAGAGCTTGAGCAGGAACAACCCACTGATGACGGGCCGGATATAGATACACTTTTGCAGGAGCTTGAAGAAACCCGCGAAAAAATACTTCGCGTTGCCGCTGATGCTGACAATTTTAAGAAGCGGATGGAACGGGACAAGGAAAAGCTGCTCAAGTATGCAGGGGAAAATATCCTGCGTGAACTGTTGAGCACGGTCGATAATCTTGACCGTGCCCTGGAGCAGGGGAGTGTAGAGGGCGGAGATCCTCAGCAAAAACTTGAAGCATTGCTTGCTGGAGTGGATCTTACCCGCAAGGGGCTGGTCTCGATGCTTGAACGCTTTAATGTCAAGCCTATTGAGGTCGTGGGGAAGCCATTTAATCCTGAAGAAATGGATGCCCTTACCATGGAAGCCACTGACGAGGTCCCTGCAAACCATGTCGTTCAGGAGTTTGCCAAAGGCTTTACCTTTAAAGATCGGGTTCTGCGCCATGCCCAGGTTGTGGTTTCCAGTGGGCCGCAGGAATAATTTTTGCCAGATGCACTTGTGCTCCCCTTGACATTGTGGGTTTCATGCGCATTGTAGAAAAGCGAAAATAATCAAAATTACCAACTTTGAGACTGTTTGAGTACAGGAATAAAGGAGACAGGAGATATACTCATGGGAAGAATAATTGGAATAGACTTGGGTACCACCAACTCTTGTGTAGCCATCATGGATGGTGGAGAGCCAAAAGTCATTGAAAACACAGAAGGAAATCGTACAACTCCATCTATTGTCGCTTTTGCTGATAATGGTGAACGTCTTGTCGGCCAGGTGGCCAAGCGTCAGGCTGTGACCAACCCGACCAAGACGCTGTTTGCCATTAAGCGGCTTATCGGACGTAAATTTACCGATGCTGAGGTGAAAAAGTCACTGGAGGTCAGCCCCTTCACCATTGTTGAAGGACCAAACGGTGATGCCATGGTTGAGGTTGATGGCAAAAAATATTCTGCTGCAGAAATTTCTGCCATGATTTTGGGCAAAATGAAGCAGACAGCAGAAGAGTATCTGGGTGAGCCGGTAACAGATGCTGTAGTTACTGTACCAGCCTATTTTAATGATGCTCAGCGCCAGGCAACAAAAGATGCCGGTAAAATAGCCGGACTCAATGTACAGCGTATTATTAATGAGCCGACTGCAGCCTCGCTTGCTTACGGACTTGATAAAAAGGGCGAAGAAAAAATTGCTGTTTTTGATCTTGGCGGCGGTACCTTTGATGTCTCTGTGCTTGAGATCGGTGATGGTGTCTTTGAGGTAAAATCCACCAATGGTGACACCTTTCTTGGTGGTGAAGACTTTGATATGCGCATTGTTAATTGGCTTGCTGATGAGTTTAAGCGTGAGCAGGGGGTTGATCTGCGTGGTGACAACATGGCTTTGCAGCGTCTTAAGGAAGAAGCTGAAAAGGCCAAGAAAGAGCTGTCTACAGCCATGGAAACAGATATTAATCTGCCCTTTATTACTGCAGATGCCTCTGGCCCCAAACATCTTAATGTCAAGCTCACCAGGGCAAAACTTGAATCTCTGGTTGAAGACCTTATAGACCGTTGTGAAGGCCCGTGCCTGACTGCGATCAAAGATGCCGGGATCAATGCCTCTGAGATTGACGAGGTTATTCTGGTTGGTGGTATGACCCGTATGCCCAAGGTGCAGGAAAAGGTGAAGGCCATTTTTGGTAAAGATCCGCATAAAGGCGTTAATCCTGATGAGGTTGTGGCTATTGGCGCTGCTATTCAGGGTGGTGTCTTAAAGGGTGATGTGAAAGATGTACTCTTACTTGATGTTACGCCGCTTTCCCTTGGCATTGAAACCCTGGGCGGTGTCATGACCAAGCTGATCGAAAAAAATACCACGGTTCCCACGAAAAAGAGCCAGGTGTTTTCTACGGCTGCAGATAACCAGCCTGCTGTTTCCATTCACGTCTTGCAGGGCGAGCGTGAAATGGCCGCTGATAATAAAACCATTGGTCGGTTTGAGCTGGCAGATATTCCACCAGCGCCTCGCGGGGTACCGCAGATCGAGGTGACCTTTGATCTTGATGCCAACGGTATTCTTCATGTGTCAGCAAAAGACATGGGTACCGGCAAAGAGCAGTCCATCAAGATTACGGCTTCTTCGGGCCTGAGTGAAGAAGAGATTGAAAAGATGAAAAAGGATGCAGAACTGCATGCCGATGAGGATAAAAAACGCAAGGAACTGGTAGAAGCCAAAAATAATGGCGACTCCATGGTGCACATGACCCAGAAGAGCCTCACTGAACTTGGCGACAAGGTCGATGCAGAGACCAAGGGCAATGTGGAGCGTGAGATTGAGAACCTGAAAAAAGCGCTGGAAAGTGATGATCTTGATACCATTAAGAACGCCACAGAAGCACTTACTCAGGCATCCCATAAACTTGCTGAGCTCATGTATGCCCAGGCATCTCAGGATCAGGGCGGCGCAGCAGGAGGTGCAGCGGGCGCAGCAGGAGCTGACAGCGGTTCCGGCGGTGGTGATGATGACGATGTTGTAGACGCTGATTTTGAAGAAGTAAAATAAAAAAACAAAAAACAAAAAAAGTCTTTTTTAAAAGAGCACATAAAAAGGGGAGGGCAGCTAAAATCTGCTCTCCCCTTTTTTTGTGTTTTGGTATATTCTCTTGGAGATTTCTTTATTCGTGTTCTTTCAACCATTGCCCACAAAGAGTATTACACAATTATACAAGGGGGGATCCACTTTACTGGGCTAAACGACAAATTGGAGGTTGGGTGTAATATCGGCTACAGCTCCCTTTGTGGACGGTTCCGGTTGGGGTAAGCCGGCGGCCGGATCAAATTTTGTTGGGTTAGCTAACTTTTGTTTCATCTCCACATGTTGAGATGTCGCAGAATCAGGCGAACCCGACAATGATGTTGCATGTAATCCGCTTAACCCAATCTACACTATGGCCAAGGCCAACGGAGTGGATCCCCCCTTACACAAAAACACAAAAACAAAAACACAAAAGCACAAAAAATATGAAACGTATTCTTTCTGGTATCCAGCCTTCAGGGCAGCTCCACATAGGTAATTATTTTGGTATGATGAAGACCATGATCAGCAACATGGAATCATCTGATCTGCATGTTTTTATAGTTGATCTCCATGCTCTCACCAGCGTGCATGATCGGGAAAAACTGGCCACCGGCACCCTTGAGGCTGCTGCAGATTTTATTGCTCTTGGCCTTGATCCTCAACAGTGTACGTTCTGGGTACAATCTGACGTGGCTGAGGTCTGTGAGCTGAGTTGGATATTGTCTACGCTCACTCCCATGGGGTTGCTTGAACGATGTCATTCGTATAAAGATAAGGTCGCCAAAGGAATCGCTGCCAGCCACGGTCTGTTTGCCTACCCCGTGTTGATGGCTGCAGATATTTTGCTGTATCAATCAGAGATTGTTCCGGTGGGTAAAGACCAGAAGCAGCATCTTGAGGTGGCGCGCGATATAGCCATCAAATTCAACAATACCTTTGGCGAGACTTTTGTGGTGCCGGAACCGGCAATCAGTGAAACAACAGCAATTGTGCCAGGGATTGACGGCCAGAAAATGTCCAAATCGTATGGCAACACTATCCCGATTTTTCTTGATGAAAAATCGCTTCGTAAACGGGTCATGGCGGTGCAGACCGATTCAACGCCGGTTGAAGATCCTAAAGATCCTGAAAACTGTAATCTTTATGCATTACTCAAACTCTTTGCCCCGGAAGATAAAATGGCTGAAGTCCATGATCTGTATGTCAATGGTGGTGCAGCTTATGGCTATTTAAAACAGGATCTCTTTGAACTCATTAATGAATACTTCAAAGGTGCCAGAGAAAAGAAAAAGCAACTTCTTGATAACCAGGATTATTTACGGGAAATTCTGGCAGCAGGAGCAGGAAAAGCACGGGAAAAAGCAACGGTAACCCTGGAGCTGGTCAGAGAAAGAGTAGGGTTGAAGTATTAATTTATGTGTAACCGTTCACCAAGGGAGCTGTAGCCTTGATATTACATTTGTGTCAGTAAATTAAAGGGGCTTATCCTGTATTTTACAGGACAAGCCCCTTTAAGTCTGAAAAAGAAAAAGGAATAAAGGGAAAAAATAATTAAAAATCGACAAGTTCCACGTCAAAGACCAGCCAGGCATTGGGTGGTATTACCCCGCCGGCTCCCTGGGCACCATAGGCAAGTTTGGGTGGAATAATCAATGTCCGTTTTTCTCCGCGTTTCATATTGAGCAATGCCTGATCCCAACCTTTAATAACCCGACCAACCCCTATTTCAAATTTGATGGGTTCTCCTCGATCATAAGAGCTGTCAAATTTTTTATTGTTCGCCAGTAGCCGGCCTGTATAATGAGCAGTAATGGTGTTGCCTGCCTTTGGTTTGTCACCTTTGCCTTCCTTGTCGACAACCCAGTACATACCGGTATGACTGTGATGTGCTTTGGGCCATTTATGTTTGATCATTTTGATAACTTCCCGCTGGCTCTCCTCTTCGGCTTTATCCTTGTTTTTTTCAATGTCTTTTTGTGCCTGATCAAAGGCAGCCTGGTCGGTTTTGAATTTCTTTGCCTTATCGCCAACACGAAGAATTTTGATATGTTCAATGGCATCGTCCTGGGTAATGGCATTAACCACATCCTGTCCTTCAACCACATGACCAAAAATTGTATGTTTGCCATTCAGATGCGGGGTCGCAACGTGGGTGATAAAAAACTGTGAACCATTGGTTCCTGGGCCTGCATTGGCCATGGCCAGAACGCCAGGGCCGTTAAATTTGAGTGAAGAGACAATTTCGTCGGCAAAAGTATACCCCGGTCCACCTGTTCCCGTACCAAGGGGGCAACCGCCCTGTATCATAAAATCTTTGATGACTCTGTGAAATTTCAGGCCATCATAAAAACGGGTACCGGTTGGCTTGTCGGCTCCTCCCAAACTCAGGCTACCTTCTGTCAGTCCGACAAAGTTAATAACAGTGAGTGGCGTTTTGTCGTAGTAGAGTTTGAGCAGAATATCCCCTTTGGGAGTGGTTATTTGTGCATACAATCCATCTTTCATCTTTTTTTCCTTGGTTTCTTTTGCGGAAACAGGTAATCCGGAAAATACAAACAGCGCTGTTATGAGTACAATTGATAACAGTTTGTTCATTGAGGTCTCCAGGTTTGTTTTCCTGAGTGTGTAAGAATAGTGATAAAGACTCTCATCATCTTTATCCCACCATATACAAATACTGCCAAAATCCTTACAAGCCATGGCTGGGGTTGTCAAGAAAAACTGATCCCTGATGACTTATCCTTGCTGCACTCTTTAAAATTCGCTACCATGAAATTATGAATATAATGAAGAAGTCAAAGACATATTCAACAGTTTTTGACAGTTTGAAATTCATTGTGCTGATGATACTTTGTGGTTGGCTTCTGTACAGGGGCAGCGGCAG
>RKSL01000097.1 GCA_008633435.1 Candidatus Desulfobulbus rimicarensis
TATTGGTAAAGCCGATTGGAATGATGCCTTTTTTTGTACCAGTAAACACCAATTTTCTGCTGAGTTTAGTGAGGAAATCGGTTCATCAAAGACTCTCATACCTGACAGTTTACACCTGTAAGCAATCACTCCTGGCAGCCGATAGGGAATTATTACTACCTGTGAACATTGTTCTCGGTCGAACAGCTATAGAAACAGCCTTCTAAAGAAGACATTCCTCCGGCTCACAGACATCGCTACCCCGAACTACCAAATACCCCAGCCAATTGATGTACTGAAAACTTCTCGTTTGCTCCCGAGCTTAGAATCATGAAGAATCATTTATGCTGAGATCGACTTTTGCGTGCAGGCGGTACCGGCTTCAGTAATGATTCTTCCGGCTGAACGCAGGGCATGGGAACGCCGAGAAATTCTTCTATTTCCGGAATATAAAACGAGCCTTTTTCATCGGCAAAACTCATTGATATCCCAGCGGCTCCAGCTCGCCCGGTTCTGCCGATACGATGGACATAATCTTCAGGCTCATAGGGAAGAGTGTAGTTGATCACATGGCTTATACCGGAAATATGAATCCCCCGACCAGCCACATCAGTGGCTATCATCACCTCCACTTTTCCCTGCCGAAAACGTTCAAGCCGTTTACTGCGTTCCTCTTGGGGAACGTCTCCGGTAAGCAGTACACAGCGCACACCATCCCGCTGTAATCGCTGACTCAAGGATTTTGCCTCACGTTTCATATTGGCAAACACCATAATCCGTTCATGTTCCTGATGTTGAATGACGTTATACAGCACAGTATATTTTTCTTCGCTGGTGGTCATATAGACGATCTGCTCCACACTCTCCACTGCAACCTGTTCTTTCTCTGTTTCAATAAACTCTGGATCCACGCACCACTGTCCGGCAAGTCGCTTCACATCTTCGGTAATAGTAGCAGAAAAGAGCAATGTCTGTCGTTTTTCCTTAGGTGGCATTTTAAAGATAATACGCCGCACATCGGGAATAAATCCCATATCGAGCATCCGATCAGCTTCATCAAGGATAAATATTCCTGCCTGATGGAGCTGAACAACCCTCTTTGAAATAAAATCGAGCAGACGCCCCGGGGTGGCAACGACAATATCCACCGGTCGACTGCGTAAATCCTGCATCTGTTGTTGATACTGGGCGCCACCATACACAGCCACGGTTTTCAGCGGTGTGTATTTACCTATGGCTCGGGCATCCTTGGCAATCTGAATCACAAGTTCACGGGTCGGAGCGATGATCAATGCCCGCGGACATCCAGATTTTCGTTTCTGCTGTGGTTGACGGAGCAACCTGCTGAAAAGGGCGACCAGAAAAACAGCACTCTTGCCCATACCAGTGCTGGCGCGACCGATCATATCTTTACCGGCAAGGGCAACCGGCAGAGCCTTGGTTTGAATCGGGGTGCAATACTTAAAATCAAGATCAGCCACCCCGTGCATGAGTGAGGGGGGCAGGGCAAAATCATGAAACCTGGCCTTACCTTTAACAGCAGCAACCTTAAACTGTTCCTTTGTCCACCTTGGCTTGCCTGATCTACTTTTTTTCTTCCGGGCATGTTGCCCAAAAGATGTATCAGGGGCATCGTCTGTTCCCGGCTTTACTGCAGCACTTGCCAAGGCTTGCGTGCAGGGCTTGGCAGGAATTATCACGGGGGAAGGAGACCATTGCACAAACGTGCTGCGTACGTTACGACGCTTCTTAGCGTCCGCCGGGGTGCGCGTTCGTTGTCTTCCACGATGTAAAAATTTATTTACCATTCATCCACTCAGTTAAGAAAACGTAATGTTCATTGTATTATCAGCCCACACTTGGCAGCTGTAGCAAGCGCAGATAGAGTTCCCGGCCAATCCATGCATCGGTAGCCGCATAACGTATCTGTGCTTCTGTAAGCCTGTCTCTTGCCCAGTTACTCGTCTGGGCAGATTTGGTGATACGAATGCCCAGAACAACTGCAGCAAGCCCTCGAAGACCTTGATTTTTTATACCCCGTGTTTTAGCGAGCCGACCAAGACCTGTAAAACCGGCCGGAGAAAAACCAGCAAGCTGCTGTAATTCTTTCAGATCATACTTTAGCGACACACCGGCCTTTATCGTGACAGGATCTGATAAAACAGCACATAATCCCGAACCAAGGCCGGTGAACTGCAGCTGAAATACATACACACATTCGGCCGTTGCCAGTTGCAGCAGCGTGGGCAGATATTTCTGACCTTTTTTAAACGCGGGCCGGGTTTCAGTATCAAAACCAAGCACCTTCTCCCGACCAAGATGGCCGAGCACATCATCCACAGCCTCCGGAGTCGACACCACTTGTATAGCCCCCTGCCATTTACGCACAGGTACTTGATTAATTTCTTCTTTTGTCATGCGCCGGTCAAAACCGGGACCGCTGTTTTGTCTGATGTTCTGCACACTACTCCATAATCAACGTAAACGGTGAATCATTATACCTAAATCCTGCAGTTGTCCGTACACCGGTAATATCGAGACAGGTGCAGATGCAAGGAAGTAAGCCTTTTTCGGCGCAGGCGTACTTTCGGTACGTTGAGCACGAAAATGGTGAAACTGACGCAGCAGATGTACCTGTATCGACGTTCGAATGCCGGACGACTGCAGGATTTAAGTTATACTCTCCCTGAGGATCTGGCCAGCTGCCAGGCCATGACCACACCGGCGACAGCACCAAAGAGATGACCATCCCAGGAAACTCCCGGCTGGAAAGGCATAACTGCCGACATCAACGTGGTGCCATAAAGGATTGCCACAACAAGGGCAACCAGGATAGCCTGCCAGCGGCGCTCCAGCACCCCGGAAACCATCATGAACGTCACCAGGCCAAAAATCAGACTGCTGGCTCCAATATGACGCGCCTCCCGGCCAAAGCCCCATAACAAGACGCCTCCAAGGATAATGATACCGGAAACCACAGTGGCACTATCTGAACGTGACCCGGCAAGCAGCATCAGCAGGATGAATAACGGCACGGTATTGGCCATGATATGGCCAAGATTCAAATGGAGAAACGGACAGGCAACAATACCGACAATACCGCGAAAAGTCCGAGGAATCAGGCCTAGATGTTCCAAGGGCAGAAACCTGTCCAGCAAAAATACCAGCCAGATAGCGCCGATGAACAAACAAATCCCCAAGAATTCCTGACGGATCTCGTGAACGTGATCTTCCATGCTTTTATTCATGGTCTTCTCAATGGTATAAAGGATTTTCTCATGATCTCAAGGCCCAATAATGGCGACATCAGCAAGCGGATAAGTGCCTTTACGAATAGTACAAAACACCAGTTCCGGCAGACTATACACCATTCCTCGCATTCCCTGCCAGAGCTGTTCTCCATTATCAACAGGCAGGCTCAACAGACCGACTGCACTGGTCAGCCCTCCCCAGGCCAGATTAACCGCACCCAACACTGGACGCAGCAACACCATATCATCTGTGAAAAAAATAAATGAACTGTCCTCTATCCGGTGTCTGTACAACGTGGAACTGAAAATATTTGATTCCTGGAGCCAGACACACAGGTCATTTCCTTTTGTATAGCGTCCGGCCAATGCTCTGAGCCTGCGGGAAGAGACCAGCTGCTCTTCAGCTGCTGGAAACTCCTGCCGAATACGGTCATACATACAGCAGGGGATAAACGACAGCACACCTTCGGGTAGAAATCTCTCGTCCACTCCGATATTTTCCAGGGGGCAACCGGCCAACGCCGTCTCTATTTCATGTACCAATTCAGTTGCACAGTTTCTGGTTGCCAGATCATACCCGAATTTTTGCTGTATCTGCTGCTGAAAAAAAGTGCGCTTTGCCTTTAATGCGGTGAGCATCGCAGCCAGATATCCGGAAGCATCAGGTAGCCAGTCCACAACGACAGTACCGCTTCTGGAAGGCAGTAATATCCCGTTTTCAGTTCGCAGGTGATGCAGATGTTTCGCCTGCGACAACTCATTTAAGCGACCACCCGCTGATTCGAGCAGGGTATACGCCAGGCTTATGGAGGTATTGGTCTGCAAAAACACAGTACGGGATTCTGTGACCTCCCGGTTGAGCCTGGCAATAACAGGGGCAACATTCACGTCAGTTCGTATCGCATGAACAACTGCCCTGCTGGAAAAAGGAACCAGGGTGCAGACCCTTCCAGAACTCAGCGATCTCTGTACAGCAAGAAACCTGGCCGCCTGTAGAAAAACGCTTTCCTGCCAGCCGGGACGATGGTTGGTCATCTGGCTGACCAGTGAGTTGAGCAGTACTTGCTGATAGCTGGCCAGATGTGCTTTCTCATGCGGCAACAGTTGCGGCTGCGAAGGTATCTCGACCACTGCTTTTGGATCAAGAGAGGCACCATTGACCAGCAGGGTGAAAAATTCCTGCTCAAGAACAGCCTTGCGCAGTTCAGCACTCCTGCGTATCTCATTTATACCTTGTTGAGCGGCTGCCTCCAACAGTCGTCCCGCTCTCTGACGGGCTTCCCGGGCAAAGTGTTCCAGGCTCCCGGCGCCGAGTTGTTTCTCCAGCAGGCGAACCAGTGCCATAGTAGCAGGATCTTTACTTATGTTTCGAGTAAACAGGCCAACAAACGGCATCACCACATCTGTGCCATCAGCCAATGCCCGAACAAAATCCTGCTGTTGTGTTATCTTGCCAAGCCTGGAAAACTGATACTGCTGCTCCACAATAATTGTTGTGAAATGGTTGCCAAGACGTTCAAAAATTTCTTTGGTTACCGGCAAAGAGATCAGCCTGAGTGATCTGTTACAAAGTTCTGTATACACATACTTGAAATGCACCCAGGAATCACGAACCAGCAGAAAGGTCTGGTCTGGAAAAAACTGGTAATGAAACACTGTCGGGCCAAGCAGGATAGCGCTATGTCCCCCTGCGGCCTCTCCGGTGTTGGCCTCAACATGGATAACATCCAGCGTTGGAGTATGAGGAGCCGCAAGACAGTTTCCCTGCCAGCATAGCCAGCAGAAAAAAAATGCTGCCCACCGCTTAAGAACGATGATACCCCTGTAACAGCACTGCATACTCTGCTGTCCCTGCCAGGGTGTTAAAAAAGGGCAATCCGGCAATATCATCCTCATCTATATCGGCCAAATGCAACCCCCTGCCCATGGCCAGATAGCTTTGCCTTTTCCGGGTCCAGTCAGCAATACCGTGGTTTCTGGCAATGACGTCAATACAGGTTAAAAACTGCTCACGATTACTGCCATTTGCGACAAACAGGCTGGTGGCTGCGGTTATTTCCTCCTGGTAACTCTCCTCCAGGATGGCCAGTTCATTGCTGTCAAACATGCTGGTTGACGAACCCGATACCGAGTCAAGCATAAGTGAGACTGTATCAGAGGATTTCCCGATAGAGTAAGAAATTGAACAGGCCGACAGCAACAGTACAAAGAGCAACAGCGCAAGGAAGTTACCCGCTGAAGAAGAATACGTACGGAGACGTTTAAACCTGAATCCTGCAGTCGTCCGACATTCGAACGTCGATACAGGTACATCTGCTGCGTCAGTTTCTCTATTTTCGTGCTCAACGTACCGCAGGTAAGCGCTGGACTCTGAGTACACCTGCACCAAAAACGGCGTATTTCCTTGTATCTGCACCTGTCTCGACATTCTCGGTGCACGGACAACGGCAGGATGTAGGTTAATCATTATTTGCTGACTGGAGCAGTCTCATTTTTTAAAGTGAAATCCATAATGGCCAATGTCCGTTCTTTGCGAATGTCTGTGGTCGTGGTGAACACATCAACAGATTCGAGCAGGCCAAACAAGGACTTGCGTAAAGCATCGGCCTTTTTCCCCTGGGTTGCCTCAAGCATGCCGACCAGCCAATTGATGCCTCCTCGTATCCGGGTGGCCAGCAGTGCAGGTCGCACCACAACAGTTGTGTAATTACTCGTTGTTATCTGCCTGGCCAGATCAGTACCAACCACTCCCGACATTTGATCAGGCAGAGCATCTGGCGTATAATCATCCTGTAAAAAGGGTTTCAGGCTTGCTTTACCATTGGCAAGGTAAAACATATTTTTGGTTTGAACCAGAGCCAGTTGAGTGGCTTCACCAGGAAGAATTGACCAGTAATAAATGGTATGCCCGTTAACCTGTTCAGTCTGTTCAGCGGCAAAACCCTGCTCTTTAATGCGCTTTCTCAAGGTATCAAGCAACGTTTTTGCACGTTGGGAATCACGGATCTGCAAAAAACAGACGATCTTCGGCAAAGGAAACAGCCCGGTATCCACCATATCATTCATTACCAGCCCCAGCTGCGGCCCCACTGCTGAGAGGAGAGTTGCCAGGTCAACACCTAATTCCTGCTGCACCATTTTGTCAATCTGCTCATACCTGGCCATGTTTGTCACGCTCAGGAGCTCCTGGAGATACTCCTTATGCAGCGGAGATACCCAGTAATAAATCAAGGCATTGCTATTGACCATGCCCAGGGAAAGATTCTTATCAGAGGCTGCTTTAAGCTGTTTTTTTACCGTTGCATGGAGCTGATCATACACATGTTCAAAACGGGTGGAAAAACGCAAAGTACTGTCATCTCCGGCAACTACAGAATTAACAGAGGAAATCCCCTGCAGAAAAGCCGCAACCTGCTCTGCCTGTTTGTCATCTGTTGCCGTCAACAGCGAGCGAACCGCAGCTGAGTTGACAAAATTTCTACTGTATATCCTCGCAAGAGACGACTCTGCCCAGAAAGACTGCGCCTGCTTGAACGCTGTAGAATCCAGCAGGCCACTGCCGCTTTCTTTCTGCTTAACTGCCCGGGCTATGTTTGCTGCCTCATAGGCAAGCAACAGCACACCTTTTTTTGCATACCCGTACAACACCTCATTATCATCAACAGTGATTCGGCTCATCTCAAGCCCGTTCACAGTTTCACGGCTGACATCTTTACTCATCACAAGCCGGGCAAAACTTTCCAAAGGTCCGGCAACTGAAGATGTACCGAAAAGCAGCAGGGATTTTTTCAACTCGTCTCCACCATCTTTTCGCAACCGGGTTACATCCGGCGATAACACTGCCACAACTCCGTCGTCGCCAAAGACCTGTTGAAAGGCAGGGTCAGTCATCACCCCGGCAATTCCGTCATAAATATCATCATACTCTTGCACCCCCTGTTCAGGCACGCCCAGCTCACTCAGTACACCGTGCATGGCAGGTTTGGCAAAAAAATGCCCCAGAGGAGATGCCGGAAAAGTTGCTGACAACTGTTTCAGATCGTGCAAACTTACCGTTGCCAAAGTGTTTTGTGGCAGGTACGCTGCATAGTAATCTGCCTTCAAAGATCCGGAAGAACTGCTGAAATACCAGACCGCTCCAGCTGCTCCCATGAGCAACACAACAAGGAAAATTATTTTTTTCATGACTACTCCTACAGGAAAAACAGCATATTCTGATACAAACGATGTGCTGCTCAGGGCTGAAAGTAACAAGTGTATACCTGTATTCTACGCTGTTCTCCGGTTGTTGTGAACCCTTTTTTCACTCAACTGTGATGGCCAACCAGTAGAGATCATAACTGTTAAAACGGAACTTTACTCTGCCACTCCTGGCGGATCTGCTTTACAGGATGGGTAAAGGCAAGAAAAGAGGCATGTAAATACATGGTGTCACCAAAACGGCCGCTGCCATACAGGCTGTCACCAACAATGGGGCAACCAAGGCCACGACCATGGGCGGCATGGAGACGCAGCTGATGTGTTCTTCCGGTCAGCGGGATAAACTCAACCCGGGTACGTCCATTTTCAAGCTCGAGCCGTCTCCAGCGGGTCAGGCCCATTTTGCCCTGAACAGGATCATAGATCTGCCAGGGGCGGTTATCCGGATCAAGCCGAAAGGCCAGGGATATTTCTCCGCCTGCCCCACTGACCTCCCCCTCAAGCAGCGCCACATATTTTTTTTCAACCTGTTTCTCTGCAAACTGGATGCTCAGGTGGCGATGCACATCGACGGTACGAGCCAGTACCATCAATCCGGACGTGGCCATATCCAGCCTGTGTACGGTTGGCTGCTCAATGCATCCAGGAAACATTTTTTTTACCCGAGTCGCCACAGAGTCCTGCTTTTCCGGGCCGCGACCGGGCACAGCCAGTAACCCACCCGGTTTCTCAACCACCACAAGATGCCCGTCACTGTACACAACACTTAGCCCACTCTCCGCCATGGTATCTCCCGAAAACATCGCTACCCCAGTCCGCAGAGCATAAACCCGAGCAGAGGGTAACATTTTGCCCGACAGGAAGAATACAAGCAGCCATGCTGCCTGGTGCCTGATGCATTTTCACGTCCCCAGAAAAATTCGACAATGCCAAGCGGTTTGAGATCATGGCGTATGGCATGGTGGATAAGTTTGGGCGCACAGCAATCCCCGGTGCCGGTAGGGATGCCCTGGCCAGGTAAAAATATGTCAGCAAGCCCGGCCTCCTCTCCCTTGAAATTGTTGAGCCGGTACAGGGCATGAAGCTGCTGCATCAGTTGTTGCGACAAGGCCTTTCGCTTTTTAACCAGTGCCTGATATTCTGCTGAGCCGGGTACAGCATCAAGAATTTTTGTCCCCAGAAGTTTAATCCTTGTTTCCTGCGGGTCATGTAGTGCACGATACGCCGCACGATCAAAAAGAGGTCCGGCCCAGCCAGGCACGATCCAGCGTCCTCTAAACTGCCCGGAAAAAGCGCGGATAATATGCTCACCGCCGGAGCGGTCTTGAGCCACCATAACCCCGAACATTTTTCCACGGGCATCGCCAAATAATGACGCAGTACCATAGCGCGATAGCTGGCACGAATCCTGCTCAGTTGAGACAAGACATTTCCCGGCAGCAAGCTCATCCATCAGGGCAAGACCTGCTTTACGGGCAGGTTCTGCAGGAAGAAAATGGTCACGCCCGCAACTGCGACAATAGCCGGAACATCCCCTCTTCATAGCGTTATCAATGCAGCTCCCTGCCATCCGTTACACAAATTAGCTGGAAGACGTAGAGACAATGCTGTTTTTATGCATATCATTTGCCGATACTGCGCTGCTATCCTGACTTAAAAACACACCGCCAAAAACAACTCCACAGGCAATGAGTTGCCAGAAGCTCAACCGTTCTCCCAGCAGCACAAACCCCATGAGCAGAGTGAATGCAGGAATCAGATTGATAAACGCAGCTGCCTGATTGGCAGGAACCCGGCTTATACCAAAATTATAGAAGCCATACGCACCAACTGTGACAAATACCCCCAGGTAAAGCACGGCAAAGACCGCCACAAGAGGAAATTGAGTCGGTAACTGCACAGCGGGCAGGAACAATAATGGCCCAAAAAACAGCGAACCAATAAAGGCCTGCATACCCGTTAAAAAAAGCGGTGGCAAACTCCTGCTTAACTGTTTCATTAAAATAATGTATCCTGTAGCACTGACCATGGCAAAAAATTCAAGCAGGTTCCCCAAAAGAGGCTCCGGAGCATGTTCACTGACTGCTCCAGCCAGGCTCAGCCATAACGCTCCTGCCGCAGCAAGCAGGAACCCGGCAATGGTTCTCCGGGTGATACGTTCGCCCAGAAACACCCCTGAGGCCAGAGCCACCAGCAGGGGAAGCAGAGTCGTTATCATTGCAGCCTGCGAGGCTGTGGTTTTTGTCAGGGCCGCGGCTTCAAATAAAAAATAGAGACAGGGTTCACAAAATCCCATCAGCACAAGAGGAAGAATATGTGCCCTGGTCAAATGAAGTTTTGCAAAAGCAGGTAAAAAGGGTAAGAAACAACAGGTGGCAACAATCATCCGGCCAAAAATCACCACCAGAGGACTGAAATAGCCAAATGCGTATTTCATGGCCACAAAAGAGCTGCCCCAAAGGAGCATTGCAGCAAGAAGCGACAGGCTGGAGAGGAATCTCCCCTTGTCAGGCAAACGGTCAGCGCCCCTGTGCATTTTTTTTTGGCTTTGAGTCTTCATATTTTTTATCAACTTAACATATACGCCATGGACAATCTCCGCAAACATATCATTTTTCTGGGTATCATTCAGGTCATCATTTTTTTCCCTTTAGCCGGGGAGGCACTCACCTTAAAGGGTGATGCAACCTGGAGAAACACGGTTGAGTCCTTTGTCCAGATCCCCTGCCTGAGCAGTGATCAGGAGGCGTTCGGCAAAGAAATCATCAGAGGGTTGGAATATAACGCCCAGCGCATTTTTCGAAAGATGAGCCTGCTGTCAGGAGCTGATTTTACACAAAGCATGAGAGCGTGGGACAGCTTAATTCGTCTCCATCTTACCTACGAGCAGATGCTTGCCTTTGAAGACTGGGCTGACCTTCCCGGAACCACCATGACCATGGCCATTGAATCCTTACCCGTAATACTCACCCTTGACTATGACGCAGGAAAAGCCTTTCGCGCTTTTATCAGTGTTTCAGGGATAAAACCCAACCTTGCCCTGAAAACCATTCCGCTGCTCACCAACCTTGAAGACGCCAATAACAGGGCAGCGCGCCGTTTTTTCAGTATTGACGGCATGGATGCCCAGGAGGCGTTAAACGGTCTGGTCGGCATTGGCCGTCTGACCAGAAAACAGGCATGGGCCTGTGAGTCACTCTGCCTTGTCAAGGGGATGGACAGGGAAACCATTATTGATGCCCTCCCCCTTATCGCCCAGTTACGGGAAGACGACGCCTGGAATGCCCGTACTCTCTACAACCAAAAAACCATGACCCCAAAGGCGGCCTGGAACTGGCTGGTGAGCTATTTTGCCACACCTCCCCCTGTGCAGGAAGCCCAGTTTTACCGTCAGGACGTGCCGGGACGAAAGCATCTTCTCCAGGCATTTTACGATGGCGGCGAAGAGATCATATGGAAGATTAACAACCTGCATGCAATAACCAACCGGTTCGGTTTTGAAATTTCAGAGTCACAACTCCGGTCAATGGCAGGAAAAGAGCTGTATGCAATGTATAAAAAGCTCTCCAGGCAAACCCAGTTTGCCTATGGCAAAAAATTTTACCAGGCCTATCGTTCCGGCAATCGCGCTCAGATGATCGCTGTCCTGCATCAGGCCACCTCGCGCGACCGGAGACAGGTAGCAGAAGATCTGGTTTCTGCAAATATTTATGCCCTGCTGGCCCAGGGGAGCGAACTCTACGATTCTTCGTTCAGGGATATTCTTGTCCCGATTCTCAAACAGCGAATACTTGATAATCACCAGGGAAACCTGCTGGGATTCATCCAGGGCATTGACCCGGATAATTTACTGGTCTCAAACTTTATTGTCAGCCTTGCTCAAAAAGGAAAACTCACCACATTCTTTCCACAGGACGGCAGTGAACAACAAAAAATACT
The DNA here is from genome assembly GCA_008633435.1 of Candidatus Desulfobulbus rimicarensis. Taxonomy (GTDB): domain Bacteria; phylum Desulfobacterota; class Desulfobulbia; order Desulfobulbales; family Desulfobulbaceae; genus Desulfobulbus_C; species Desulfobulbus_C rimicarensis. The sequence goes on from RKSL01000097.1 coordinate 11,370, forward strand.
TGATCTTGTGGCCAAATCCGCCTTTAAGAATGAGGACACTATCCTCCTTTTTTCTGCAACATTCAAGCATCTGCTCACAGTGCTTGCCCCGGAGGCGCGCAGCTTTCTCATTAACAAGATGGTCGTTGAAACAGATAAGGGCACCCATACATTTACCAAATTAATCACAGTTATCCTGCAGTATTACCTCCAGGAATATCCCGAGCTGCTTGGCCCAAAAGATAAAGTACTGGTCACCCGGGCAACAATCAGGCACGGTGCGGTTGATCTTGACCGTTATCTTGGCACCCCTTTTGACGAATGGAAAGCAGACGGCAGGCTTGGCTCAGTTTCTGTATTTCACCCCGACGACGATGGACGCACCTCTTTTCTCTCCAACAGCCGCACGCTCAGAAAAAACGGCTACACCATTGAGCTTGCCCAGCAGTACACCATGGCCCTGCTCAGTCCGGCAATGAGACAACAGATACAAGGGTTGATACGCGCAGCAAAGAATTCTCCAGGCACCAATATGGCACGACTTTTTTCAGCCATGCAAAAACTGCATTTTTCCATTGCCTTTACCAAAAAAATCAACGGGATAACCCTACGTCACGCAGCATATGTTTATGTTGGAGAGGCCGAACAAAAACAACTACTCAAACGATTCATCCAGGGCGGCGATGAAATGTTTGCCCAACGGGGGCATTCCTACTGGCGATCCGAGCAGATCACCGATCCACTCACTAAACTGCGGCAGGATCATATCGTCACCGACAAAGACCTCACTGATAAACAGCGATTCCTGAGTCTTGGTTCGTGCGGCGGCGTCAAGGCCTATACCCGACTCACTAAAATGTTTCTTGGCCACATTGATATCCTTGCCACCATAGGTACGGGCATGGCAATTATCAATGATCCGTATAACAAAAATTTCTTTGAGGTCGTTGCCAGAAATCCCTCCACAATCACCTGGAAGGACATGGCTGAAAAATCAGCGTTTATTTTTAGCGGCGGCCGGGGCAATGATTATCTGCAGCCGGGCTCACTGACAGCAATCCTGCATAAGATTCTGGATGAAGAGCAACACCAGGGGCAAAGCCATACTGCTCCGATCCGTGATGCAGACTATTATTAGCCCAATGGCAACCATTGTGTTTTATACCCAACGTTCATTGCAACAGCGTCTTCCATAGTTATGCCAGTTTACGACCGTAAAACCATGCCAGCTCTGCTCAAGGAAATCCGGAACAACACTATTGCTCCGGTGTACCTGCTCTTTGGGGAACGATTTCTCTGCAGGCAGGCGGCAGAAAAAATTGGCAAAGCACTCTGCGAAAATGGCGGAATCATTCACTCCATTGATGGTGAAAACGAAGACATCAGCGCAACCATTGCCAAACTGCGAAGCTTCAGCCTGTTGCCGGGAAAACAGATATACCAGGTAAATTCCAGCCGGATATTCCACTCTAAAAAAGTGACCAAAGCACTGTGGAACAGAGCAGTAAAGGCCATAAATGATGACAAAAATGAGCGGGCAGCCAGCTGCATCCGAGCCATGCTGGAGGCCGGTGGCCTGGACAGTACAGATCAGGACAATGCGCCGCCAAACCTCTCAGCAGCGCAATGGAAAAAATGTTTCGGCTTTGCAAAACCTGCCGGTAATATCGACTGGACAAAAGAGCTGCTCAGCGCTGCCCCACAGGCTGCTTCCAAGCCCCCATCCGGCAATGATTCAGCAACACAGCTGCTCACGACCCTGCAGGAAGGAATCCCGACAGATAATATTCTGATGCTGCTGGCAGAAGATGTGGATAAACGGAAAAAACTGTATAAATTTTTCAAAAAAAATGCGGTAATTCTCGATCTCAAGGTCGACAGCGGCTCAGGCTATCAAGCCAAAAAAACACAACAGAGCGTCCTCCAGGAACAGGTGAACACTGTTTTGCGGGCAATGAATAAAACCATGGCTCCCCAGGTTGCCCAACAGCTCTTTGAACGGGTGGGATTTCATCCGGTGGCCGTGGTCATGGAAACTGAAAAACTGGCCTTATACGTGGGCGACTCGCCAAAAATCACCCTGGAAGACCTCAACACCGTAGTCGGCCGCACTCGCCAGGAAGCCCTGTTTGAATTAACCCAGGCCATTGGTGAAAACAAACTGGATACAGCCCTGCTGGTCGCCCAAAGACTTCAGGAAAACAGCATCCACGCCCTGGCCATAATCGCCACCCTCAGAAATTTCACCCGCAAGCTCCTGCTCTTTTCCTCTCTACAGCGTCAAAGTAAATATGGGTTCACTGCGGGAATCCCCCCAAAAGTCTTTCAACAGCAATGTCTGCCTCTGCTCAAAGAAAATGAACGCTGGGAAAAAGAACTTACAGCCCATCCCTTTGCCATCTACATGCAGTTTACGACAGCTTCCAAATTTTCCCTGCCAACATTGACAGCCTGGATGCGTCATATCTTACAAGCAGAGATGCGCCTGAAGGGTTCTCCGGTGGCAGCTGTTACCGTTATCGACCATCTTCTGCTGTCCATGCTGAAGCCTGTCGGCAAAGGAAACTTGCAAAATCAGCATTGAGCATTACAATATCAGCAGGTAACCAGATGACCAGCCAGGCAGCCATTGTCTAATTCTGACTGAGTCTGTGGTATTCTTCAATAATAATACGTACTGCCTGCAAGCTGTCAGCCTTCAGGCAAAGCGAACATACGCAGAATAATTTTAGCTTTATCCATGGGAAAAACACATTCAGGACATCAGGAAGAAACCCTGACCAGAAACAGAGAAAACCTGCAGGAACCTCCCCTGTTTAAGGTTCTTCTCCATAATGATGATTACACAACCATGGATTTTGTGGTCATGGTGCTGGAAACCGTGTTTGGCAAAGATACGGCAGAGGCAACCAGAATCATGCTCAATGTCCATCAACAGGGGTATGGAGTGGCAGGTGTTTATACCCGTGAAATCGGGGAGACCAAGGTGGTCACAGTGCATAGACTGGCCCGAAAAAATCAGTTTCCGCTCAAATGCTCCCTGGAAAAAGTAAGCTGAGCTGTTCTCTGCAAGGAGAGAATATATGTTAAGTCGAGAATTGGAATTGGCTCTGATCAAGGCCATTAAAGAGGCAAAGAGCAAAAAACATGAATATGTGACAGTCGAGCACATGCTCTGGGGACTGCTCCATGACGATCTGGCCACCCATATTATTGATAAATGCGGTGGCAACCACGATACTATCAGGGAACGGCTGGAGCGGTTTTTTGCAGGTGGCATGCCTGTTCTCAAAGAGGCAGAAGCTGAACCAGCGCAGACTGTCGCCTTTAACAGAGTGCTGCAAAGGGCTGTTAATCATGTCCAGAGTTGTGGGAAAAAGCAGGTTGATACAGGCGATGTTCTCGTCTCGATCTTTGCAGAACCCGACTCCCATGCAGTCTATTTTTTGGGCAGTGAAGGGGTTGGAAGAATGGAAGTTGTGGAATATATCTCCCATAAGCTGCCCGATGGCCTGCAAAAAGAACCGTTGCGAACTCCCCCCTTATCTCCGGGCAAGAAGAAAACGAAGAAAAAGGAAAGCCCCCTTGCCAAATTTACAGTGAACTTTGCAAAGCGTGCTGCCCAGGGCAATATTGACCCGCTCATCGGCCGGGACAGAGAACTCGAACGGATGATGCAGGTACTCTGCCGTCGCAGAAAAAACAACCCATTACTGGTGGGTGAGCCCGGCGTGGGCAAAACAGCCATGGCAGAAGGACTGGCGTTGCGTATCCATGAGGACAAAGTCACCCGTACGGATACAACTCCTGACCCTGACAAACTGGTGCCGGATCTTCTTCAGGATACAGAAATTTATATGCTTGATATGGGTACTCTGGTTGCCGGCACCAAATATCGGGGTGATTTTGAAAAACGGTTAAAGGCCGTTGTTGGCGCCATTGAGCACAAAGACAATGCCATTCTTTTTATAGACGAAATGCACACCATTGTCGGTGCCGGAGCAACCAGCGGCGGCTCCATGGACGCATCAAATCTTCTCAAGCCAGCGCTGCAGGCAGGTACAATACGCTGTATCGGCTCCACAACGTACGAAGAGTATAAAAATCACATCGAAAAAGACCGGGCCTTGTCCAGACGTTTCCAGAAAATTGACATTGAAGAGCCCTCCGTACCTGACACCTGCGGTATTTTAAAGGGGTTGCAATCCCGCTATGAAGAGCACCATCAGGTACGCTATTCACCGGCGGCAATTGAGGCAACCGCCGAACTTGCACACCGCTACATCAATGACCGCTTTCTGCCCGACAAGGCTATTGATGTCATGGATGAGGTGGGAGCCTCATTTCGCCTGGCCGGGAAAATCGGCAAGACTGTGGGGATTCGTGACGTGGAACTGATTGTCTCCAAGATAGCAAGAGTCCCGGTTACCTCAAAAACAACAAGTAAAGTCAAGGGATTAAAACGACTGGGCACTCGCCTGAAAAAAGTTATTTTTGGCCAGGACGAGGCCATCGAGGCTGTGGTTGGGGCTGTAAAAAGATCACGAGCCGGTCTTGGCAATCCTCAATCCCCCACTGGCTCTTTTCTGTTTGCCGGCCCAACAGGGGTGGGGAAAACCGAAGTTGCCAGGCAGCTTGCCGATGCGCTCTCTATCCATTTTGAACGCTTTGACATGAGTGAGTACATGGAAAAGCATGCCGTTGCCCGACTCATCGGCGCACCTCCCGGCTATATTGGATTTGAACAGGGTGGTCTGCTCACCGATGCCATTCGCCGCCATCCATACACGGTACTACTCCTGGATGAAATTGAAAAAGCGCATCCTGATGTATTCTCAATACTCCTTCAGGTGATGGATCATTCGACTTTAACGGATAACTCCGGCAGACGCGCAGATTTCCGTAATGTTATCCTCATCATGACAACCAATGCCGGAGCCCGGGAAATGAGCGAGAGAAGTATTGGTTTTCTTGGCGATTCCTCTGGCAAAGAGCAAAAAGCACTGAAAAACCTTTTTGCTCCTGAATTCAGGAACCGTCTGGACAGCGTAGTGACCTTTCACGCCTTACCCATGAATGCTGTTGAAAAAGTGGTTGATAAAATGGTCGGCGAACTTCAAGTCCAGCTGGCCGATAAAAATGTGACAATATCTCTTACTCCCGGTGCAAGAAAATGGCTGGCGGCCAAAGGCTACGACCCCGCTTACGGAGCCCGGCCAATGCGTCGTTTGATCATGAAGGAGATCGGTGATGTCCTCACCGAAGAGATCCTTTTTGGTCAACTGACCAAGGGAGGAAAAGTGAAAATAGGCCACACCACCAAAGGGATGAACTTTAAATTTTCCAAGTAGTGTCTGTCCAAAAATGAGGATTTTTGTTCGAGCTCAGGTAAGCGACCGGCGGGAGACTCCGAGGATTGCGAAAAAAATAAGCGCAGGCCGGATATTCCGAGCATTATTTTTTGAGCATGACGCAGAGATCGAACATAAAGACCATTGTGGGACAGGCACCAGGTAAGACTCCCCCCTCCGTCTTATCAACGGGGGGGGGGGGCTGGTTCCCCCTGAATTAAAAACTTTGTACTCCAGC
>RKSL01000098.1 GCA_008633435.1 Candidatus Desulfobulbus rimicarensis
TTCGAACCTGCGACCTACGGCTTAGAAGGCCGTTGCTCTATCCAGCTGAGCTATTGGCGCATAATTTTCGCCCCTACTGTACCGGGGAGTGGCAGAGAAATCAACTCTCATTTCGCGTTGCGTTTTCACAGATCTTGCATGCCTGGTTTTGTTCCCATATCGGGCCGGTTGCAGTGTCGTGAACCGTTATGCCCCGGCGGAGAAGTTCCATACGTGCCTCATCTGCAGCCTGCCAGTCTTTGCGTTGGCGGGCATCTTCACGCTGTTTGATGAGGCGGTTGATTTCCGGAGCCAGAGTACATTGTTCAAGCTGGAGAAAACCAAGTACTTTATTCATTCGCCGCAGCACGGCAAATATATCATTTTTCTGCTCCAGGTCAAGGGTTCCTGAGTGAAGAATGGGATTTGTTTTTTTGATAAAATCAAAAAGGGCACCAATGGCTCCGGAAATGTTGAGGTCATCATCCATGGCCTCAACAAAGCGTTCCTCCAGGGTTGACAGTGTTGCTGTTATCTCAGGGTGTGGCAATCCCGGAGGGAGACAGAGCAGTTTTCGGGTGAATTCGTCAATGCGTTTCAGGGCAGTACGCACAGCATCGAGTTTTTTATAGGTGAAGAGCAGCGATTTACGGTAATGCACGCCCAGGAGCATGAAACGGATTTCCCGGCCGGTATATCCCCTGTCCAGAATCTCCTGTAAAGTGACCACATTACCGGCTTCAGCAGACATTTTTTTGCCGTTTTTCAGTAACAGGCCTGAATGGAGCCAGTACTTGGCCAGTGGCTTGCCGGTGAGTGCCTCGGCAATGGCGATTTCATTTTCATGGTGCGGAAACATCAGATCCTGGCTGGCAGTATGAATATCCAGGGTCTCTCCAAGGTATCGGGTGGACATGGCAGAGCATTCTATATGCCATCCAGGCCGGATATTGCCCCAGTCAGTTTCAAAAAATATCCCTTTTTTCAGCTCGGTCAGGGTGGAACGTTTGAGCAGGGTGAAATCACGGGGATTATCTTTTTCATAATTATCGAGATCCACAGTATGACCAAGCTGCATCTTGCTCAAGTCAATGCCTGACATGCGACCATATTCTTTAAATTTTGAAATATCAAAATAGATAGAGCCGTGCTTTTCATAGGCATATCCCTTGTGGATAAGTTCATGTGTCATCTCAATCATGTCGTCAACATGCTCTGAGGCTCTTGGATATCCTGAAAAATCGTTCATACCAAGTGTTCTGATGGCATCCCTGAAGGCGAAAATATACTGGTTGGTAAATTCTTCAAGATCCATATCCGCCTTAAGCGCGCCGGCAATGGTGTTGTCATCGAGATCGGTAAAATTCATAAATGATTTCACCTCAAATCCTTTAAACAAGAGATAGCGGGTCATCAGGTCGGCAACCACAAAGCGGCGGCAATGGGCGAGATGGGGCGGTTCATAGGCTGTGGGGCCGCAGGCGTAAAAGGTGATTTTTTTCTCATGGCCAGGAGAAAAAATCTCTTTTTTGCGGGACATGGTATTATAAAATCTGAGTTGCTTTTTTATGCTGGGCTGTTGGTTGCGGGTAAACAGCGGTGTGCTCAGATAGCGTTCTCCTCCATCGGGGAACAGGGCGACAATATGGGCTTGCGGATCGGCTTTCGCCTGTTCCATAGCCGCGAACATGGCCGCTCCTGAGCTCATGCCAACAAAAATCCCCTCTTTTCGGCTCAATAATCTGGCCGTGCGAAAGGCATCTTCATCGGCAACATTAACAATTTCGTGGGGGAGAGTTTTGTCAAATATTTCCGGTTTGTACGACTCCTTCATGTTTTTGAGTCCCTGGATCTTGTGACCCAGAAACGGTTCCACTGCAATGACCTTGACCTCCGGGTGAAATTCTCTGAACCAGACAGAAAGCCCCATGGCTGTACCCGAGGTGCCCAGTGCCACAATGACGTGGGTTACCTTGCCTTCACTCTGCTGCCATATTTCGGGGCCGGTGGTGTTATAATGGGCCTGCCAGTTGGCGGGATTATTAAACTGATCCGTGAGGAAGTAGAGTTCTGGATGTTCTCTGGCCATGGCATAGGCTTTTTCGATGGCTCCGTCAGTGGATCTTTTGGCTGGCGTCAACAATATTTCAGCCCCATATGCCTTCATGATCTGGCGGCGTTCAATGCTGGCTGATTCCGGCATGACCAACTGGCAGCGGTATCCTTTGGCCGCGCAGACCATGGCAAGGCCAATACCAGTGTTGCCACTGGTTGCCTCAAGCAGGATCGTATTTACGGTGAGTTCTCCGCTCTGTTCTCCGGCTTCCACCATGGAGAGGGCAATTCTGTCTTTGACTGAACCACCGGGATTAAGACATTCCAGTTTGGCAAAAATAGCCCCTCCGCTGGATGAGGGGAGCCGGTCAAGGGAAACAATGGGGGTGTTACCGATTAATTTGAGAATATTCATAAGAATGGTCGCAATCGTTTTCTGGGGGCCGGGAGAGATGTATTACCGGGTTGCTCCTGTTCACAGTGCAGGATAGCAATATACGCATTTCCGGGCAAGGATAAGGAGATGATTTTTCAAAAAGTTATTTGCAAAGCATCATGGTTGCCATGGTGCAGTGAGTAGTTTGTAGATTGTTGTTGGTCGGTTTTGTCGAGCTTTGCGGCTCATTTCTGTTCAGTGTCGTGTTTTGCCGTGAGACTTCGCCACATGGTACAAAAGGCTTCTCTAGTGACCGGATCTGGAATACTCTCGGCCATGGCCTTGAATTTTTGTTCGGCCGCAGAGTCAACGATCCCCTGTTGCGGGATATAATGCGTTTCGTTCCGGTCAATTAAGGCTGCAGGCTGGATCAGCCAGCGTAAATCGTCCACCTGCGGATTGCCTTGGAAGAACGTATTGATTTTTTCCAGAAGTTCAGGCTTGGCCATCTGCATCTGTTGCATCCATAACGAGTTGTGAACATACACCCAGAGCACATCTCGACGAAAATATGCAGGCATACTGTGGTCAGCTATTGTTTTTCCAGCAATTTTTGGCCAACTGCGGGTCAGCGGAAAAAGATGGAGTTGTCTGCCCCATTGCTGATTACGTAAAACTGACTCCAGATTATCACTGAGCAGGCGAATGTCTTTTTTCTTTCCGGTTCTCAATAGAGACGACCTTTAATCGTGGTGTTGCCCTTGACTGGCGGGAATATGGATATAACTGCAGATACAGCAAGTATCCGTGAGGTTTTGTTGTGGCGATGTAAACGTTCACCACACCCCATCTTCGTCCGATCAGGCCTCCTCGCATAGCGGGCTATCGGAGTCTCCGCTTACCTGACTCGTCGGCCTGCTTGAACGAATATGGGGCACTGGGGAACGTTTACAATTTGGAGGTAATGCCAAGTTCATAGCGCCCCAGTGAACGGTTACGTGGCGATACCCTGAAAAACAGGGAATACATTACACTGTAATTTTATCGGAGTCTGCTTGTTTTTACAATGCAAAGCTGCTGATTGTCTCTTGTTGACAAGGAACAGGTTGCTAAACAGAGGCGTGAGAATTACAGTAACAGCCATGAAAAAATGTAATCTTAATCCTGATGTTGCCCGGAATTCGAAGGCGGATACGGGCAACTCTGCTTTGTCTGTTCCACCATTTTTGCACGGAATGTACCACAAGTACATCCTGGACAGAAATGGCTTGTTTTGTTGTCAGTTAACCTCTTTTAGCACGCTTGTGACGCAAAGAACTACACTCGTTAGCTGGCGCCCGTCAATACATGGTCTTTTTACCCGAACTTTGTGTCATGCACAAAGAATAATCAATGGGATATTAAGTATGTATCTGCGCTTATCTTCTTCGCAATCTTTGAGCTCGAACAAAAAAAAACATTATTGGACCCCGACCCGTTGCAGACAAGTCCTCATGCTGACGTTGATTATGGCGGTATCTTCGGCACCCGTTGTCCACGCTTCCCCGGTTGAGGTCTTTGTCTCTCTTTTGCCGCAGAAATGGCTGGCGGAACAGGTTGGTGGGGATAATGTAGAGGTTCACGTTCTTGTTAGCCCTGGCCAGGAACCCCATAATTTTTCGCCAACTCCCAGGCAGATTGCTCAGCTGTATAAGGCTCGAATCTACTTCACTGTTGGTATGGCTTTTGAGCAACAGATACTTGAAAAAATCAAAACATCGACCCATGGTGTGCAATTTGTTAATACCGTTGCCCGAATTGATAAAATCCCTGTTCTTCCTGTCGGACATGGGAAAGATTTGAGAAAAACAACCAGAGAATTTCTTGATCCCCATGTCTGGCTTGATCCGGAAAATCTATTGCTCATGGCAGATGAAATGGCTAAAGCCCTGATCTCGGCGGATGCTGATCATGGCAATCGCTATGAAAAACGTCTGGCTCAACTCAGACAGCGACTCGAAGAGTTGGATGCCACCCTCAGCCAGCGTCTGGCTCCGTGCAGGGGGACGACGTTTTTTGTTTTTCATCCCGCCTTTGGCTACTTTGCCCATGCCTATGGCTTGCGGCAAAAGGCGGTGGAATCGGGAGGGAAATCGCCTCGTCCCAGACAGCTGCGGGCGCTTATCAAGCAGGCCAGAGCCGACCAGGTGAGGGTTATTTTTGTCCAGCCACAGTTTGATGCCAGGAGTGCCAAAGCCGTTGCCAGTGCTGTGAACGGAGAGGTCGTGGTGCTTGATCCACTGGGAGAGAACGTGGTGGGCAATCTGCAGCTCATGGCAGAAAAAATAGGGTCTTCCTGTCATGGTCGATAGAGCGTCTCGTTCCCAGTCCGGCAGAGCAATAGAATTCAGGAATGTCAGCTTTTTTTTTGGCCCTGTCCAGGTATTGAAAAATGTCGAATTTGATATTGATCCTCAGGATTCAGTGTGTATTGTCGGCCCCAATGGTGGTGGCAAAACAACACTTGTTAAACTAATCCTTGGTCTACTTGAGCCAGCTGAAGGTGAAATTACAATATTTGGCGGTAGGCCTGATGAGCAGCGTCGCCGAATCGGTTATGTGCCGCAAAACGTGAAATTTGATGCGAGTTTTCCCATCCCGGTTCGTGAAGTCGTGGCCATGGGACGCCTGGGAAGGTCGTTCACAGGCCGTTACAGAGCAGAGGATAATGTCGCTGTTCAGGACGCCCTGGCTGCTGTCGATCTTCTTCCTCTGGCTGGTCGATCTTTTGCTGCATTATCAGGGGGACAGCGTCAACGCGTACTCATTGCAAGAGCGTTGGCCACCGGAGGAGACATACTTATTCTTGATGAACCCACGGCAAACATTGACCATGAATCTGAACAGCTGTTTTTTAAACTTCTGGAACAGCTCAATAAACAGATGACTATCCTGATGGTCACCCATGAGGTCGGTTTTGCCTCAACTTTTTTTGAGCGGATTATCTGTGTGAATAAACAAGTATTTATTCATCCAACCAGCAAGCTCACCGGAGAGCTGATTCAAAACATGTATGGCGGTGATCTGCAGATGATCCGTCACGATCATCGTTGCAGTGCAGAGGGACACGAGCATGACTGAACTCTTTGCGGCACTGTTTGACCCCAACCTGCCTTTTTTACGGTACGCCCTGGTTACCGGACTGCTTGCCTCCATTGCCTTTGGTATTATCGGCACCTTTGTTGTTGTCCGGCGGATAAGCTATATTGCCGGAGCCATTTCCCATTGTGTTCTTGGCGGTATTGGCGCAGGGCTTTACATGCATCATGTGGTCGGGATTACGTGGTTTACCCCCATGTTCGGGGCTATCATGGTGGCGTTGCTTGCCGCTGTTGTACTTGCTGCAATCAGCCTGCGGGGTAAGGAGCGGGAGGATTCTCTCATCGGGGCATTATGGGCCGGTGGTATGGCCCTTGGCTTTCTTTTTATTGCCGCAACCCCGGGCTATTTTGACCCCATGTCGTATCTGTTTGGGAATATTTTACTGATAACGGCCAAGGATGTCTATTATGTGCTGGGACTGGATGCATTGGTATTGCTTATCGTCGGTGTTTTTTATAATGCCTTTATCGGCCTCTGCTTTGATGAGGAATTTGCCCGTTTACGCGGTATACAGACCCACTGGCTTTATCTGCTGCTGCTCTGTATGACAGCATTGACCATTGTTCTTCTGGTGCGTATTGTCGGTATTATCATGGTTATTGCCCTGCTGACGTTGCCCGCTGCCATAGCTGGCCGTTTTTCCCGTACTATCTTCCAGATGATGATTGGCGCCATCCTGCTCTGTGCGATGTTTATAACCGCCGGGCTTGGCTTGAGTTACCATCTTGATCTGCCCAGTGGTTCGGTGATTATCCTTGTTGCAACAGTAACCTATCTCTTGAGCCTGATTGCCTCCGTTCGGCAGTGAAGCAGGGGGCAGTGGCCCTTGCAGGAGTGGGAAGCAAGAGTGGACATAAGAGAACAGAACGAACAGAATGGCTGCCAGGTGGTCAACTTCAACACCTGTTGAGTGTGGGTTCCTTCGACATGGCAACTATGAGACATTGAAACAACTTTTAATAAATATAAAAAATACCTTGCTTTCTTGTTGAAATACGATAAAAATTGAGGTAAAAGTTTAGCAGCACGTCATCTGCACGCGCTCGCGACTGCCCGCATAGCAGGCTATAGACGGCCAGTCACGATCACGCACAGCTGACGCACTGCTGAGTTTTTCTAAAAGCATCGGCAATTCAGGTAGTTGCCGATAGCGGTGAACTGTTAAAAATTGAAAATAAGGTAGTAGCAAGGATTCTTTTTAAAGCCGCGCATCTTCCAATGGAGGGTTCGCGGCTTTTTTGCGCAAAGATTATTTGAGATGGTTTCATAAAGAATCAGGAACTGTCAGATATACGGAGTCTTTTGAAAAGAGCTGTCTTGTTGTGTCCTGGAGCCTTGTTGCGGGCCAGGACGGCAAAAGGATATTCTTTTCAAGAGCGCCATAATTGAGAGTTAAAAGAGAACAATATGAAATCATTTGAAAATTTTGGTATCAGCGATCAGCTCCTGCAGGGGCTTTCATCGCTGGGTTTTACCACGCCGACCCCGGTGCAGAGCAAGGTTATTCCTCTGGTTCTTGAAAAACAACAGGATCTGGTGGCGCTGGCCCAGACCGGAACCGGCAAGACAGCAGCTTTTGGCCTGCCGTTGATTGAACGGATTGATCTGAAAAACAGAAAACCGCAGGCCCTTATTCTCTGTCCGACCCGTGAGCTGTGTGTCCAGGTTGCAAGGGATCTGCAGGATTTTTCACGCTTTGTCAAAGGGCTGAAAGTACTGGCAGTATATGGCGGAACATCCATTTACGAGCAGATTAAAACCCTGCAGCGCGGGGTGCAGATCATTGTGGCGACTCCGGGTCGTTTAAACGATTTGATTCGGCGCGAAAAAGTGAACATCAGTGGCGTGCGTTATGTGGTTTTTGATGAGGCTGATGAGATGCTGCAGATGGGTTTTCAGGATGAGCTTAATGCCATTCTGTCCCATACTCCTGCAGATAAAAATACCCTGCTTTTTTCGGCAACCATGTCCAAAGAAGTCGCCGGGATTGCCCGCAGGTACATGACCGATCCGGTGGAGCTTACTTGCGGCAAACGTAATGCCGGGGCAGAAAATGTCACCCATGAATATTACATGGTGCATGCGAAAAATCGTTATCTTGCCCTGAAGCGTATTGTGGATAATCATCCGGGGATTTATTCTATTATTTTTTGCAGAACACGTCTTGAAACAAGTAATGTTGCCGCAAAACTCATTCAGGATGGCTACAATGCCGATGCTCTGCACGGAGAACTGTCCCAGGCTCAACGTGATCAGGTGATGAAAAAATTTCGTCAAAGGAGCCTGCAGCTTCTTGTTGCCACCGATGTGGCAGCCCGTGGTCTTGATGTGAATGATCTCACCCATGTGATTAACTACAATCTGCCCGATGATGTCTCTGCCTACACCCATCGCAGCGGCCGCACCGGACGGGCCGGGCGGGGCGGGATTTCCATTGCTCTGATCCACATGAAAGAAAAGTACCGCATTGCTCAGATTGAAAAACGTATTAACAGAAAATTCAAGCAGTGTAAGGTCCCGACTGGCATGGAAATATGCCGCAGGCAACTGGCTGGTATGCTTGAGGAAGTCATTGGGGTTGATGTCGACCATGACCAGATTGATCCTCTCTACGCCCCTGTTGCTGAGCAGCTTGCTCATCTTGACCGGGAAGAGTTGATTAAAAAATTTATCTCGCTGGAATTCAATCGTTTTCTCAGCTATTATAAAGATGCCCCTGATCTTAATGTCCGGGATGATGGCAGAAAACAGCAACGTCTCGGAGACAAACAGAAAAAATCACGCCAGGGTACGGCAGGGCATGGCCGGTTTACCCGCTTTGCTCTTAATGTCGGACGCAGGCAGGGAATTGGCCCGGAAGGATTGATTGGTAAGATTAATGAAATTCCAGGGGTTGGGCGTATTAAGATCGGCAAGATCAACATTAAGCGAAATTCCGCCCATATGGAGGCGGAAACAAAGTTCACAGCCCAGATTCTAGCCGCCTTCCAGCATGCAGAAATTAACGGAAAAACCGTGTCTATTGAGGTTGTGCCGGGAGCTGTTTCTTCCCGAAAACGTCCGGTACGCAAAAGTAATACCCGTCGCAGAAGAAGATAACCTGCTCTCCCGGAGAGGCCGTTTTTCTGGCCTTTCCGGTCTTTTCTCAAAAAGTGTTCCTGCAAGGGGTTGGTGTGATGAGGAGCAAATCTGCTGCAAAATAATCCCGCTGCCCACCCATGAAGCATTGGCAAAATTTTGGTCATAGGCTACATTGTTCCCTGTGTTGTGAATATGTGCAGGATTGTCGACTATGCAGTTTTCTATACCATTGATATTCTATGAAATTTAAGCTTATATATCCCAAATGGCATAAACTGAGCCGCCAGACAGAGTTTCACCTGCCTCCGCATGGGCCGGTGGTTTTTGCAGCGACTTTGCCTGATTATGTTGATGTGGATTTTATTGACGAAAATCTGCAGGAAATTGATTTTGATGAAGAAGTCGATTTTGTCGGCATATCCATGATGCTCACCGTGCAGGTGAAACGGGGATGGGAAATAGCTGACCGTTACCGGGAAAAGGGTATTAAGGTAATTTTCGGTGGTATTTCCACCATGCTCCATGCCGAGGAGACCATGCAGCATGCCGATGCTGTTTTTCTTGGCGAGGCTGAAACCCGGATGGAACAGGTGCTGGAGGATTTTCGCAATAACGAGCTGAAGCCACTCTATAACTATATGGATGACCGACCCGATATTTCTCTGGTTGGCCCTGCCCGGCGTGACATCCTGAATCGTCAACTCTACAATTATAAAGGTGTGCAGATGGTTGATCTGATGCACGCCTCCCGGGGCTGCAAGTTCAACTGCTATCCCTGTGCGGTTGCCTATCTGGGTGGCCGGTCGTTCCGGCCCCGCCCCATTGACGTGGCTGTGGCCGAGATGGCCGGAATTGACAACAACCGCCTTTTTATTGTTGATAACTCCCTGGCTCAGGATACCCAGTGGGAAAAAGACCTGTTTCGGGAGATGATTCCGTTAAAAAAGAAATGGTGTTCGCATCCCATTGAGGACAAGCCTGAAGTGCTTGATCTGGCTGCCCAGGCTGGTGCCTGGTATGTGTATCAGGCAGTTTTTGATACTTCAGATTATATTAAAGAGCGCATTAAGCGTTATCACGATCATGGCATCGGGGTTGAGGGAACAATTTTACTTGGGCTGGACAGCCATTCAGAGGATTTTATTAAAGAGCTGATTGATTTCCTGCTTGAAATTGAGCTTGATCTGGCCGAGTTTACAGTGCTTACTCCTTTTCCCCATACCAAGGCCTTTAAGGAGCTTGATGCCCAGAAACGTATTCTTACCTATGACTGGAATGAATATTCTGCTGATCAGGTGGTGTTTCAGCCCAAACAGATGAGTGCCGAACGGTTGCAGGAATTGCTTGATTACGCCTGGAACAGTTTTTATCATGATGAACCGCAGGAAGTAAAAATGTTTAAACTCTTTCAGCAGGTTGTACAGAAGGAAATGGCAGATAATACCTTTGTGCCAAGGGACAGAACCCTTGCAGACCAGGCCTTTGGCAGAACTACCCGCTAAAATGAACAGTGCAGTTCAGTCATATTGTCCTGCTGTTCCGGAAAATCCTGAACAGGATTTTGTACAATTCAAAAACAGTTTTGGCGATGTCTATGCCATGGCAGCAAGCCTCCAGAAGATGTTTGCCCACAGCCGGGAACCGCTGGTTTGCCTGGCCACAGAGAACAGAGCTGTTCTTGCGGCTGCTCTTCTGGCTGCACTTGCCGGTAAGGTCAGGTTGCTGCTGCCCAACGCGCTATCAAAGCGGGCGCTTGCCCGTATGCAGCAGGCAACCGGATTTGGCGCAGCTCTTGCTGAACAAAAAAATCATGATCTTCTCCCGTCCGGAATCATGCCTTTCTGGCCTGAACACCATTTCAGCGGGAGTCTTACTGGCGAGTTTTCGTATCACAACGACCTGGTTTCTCTGTTTACAGGGGGCACAACCGGAGCCCCCTCCATCTGGGCAAAGAGCGGGGAAAATCTTTTTGCAGAGGCAGCTTTTCTGGCAGAATATTTTCACATAACCGCTGCCGACTGTATTGTGGCCACGGTATCCCCCTGCCATATTTACGGTTTGCTTTTTACTGTACTGCTGCCGCTGGTCAGCTCGGCCACTGTACTTGCCGAAACGCCTTCGTTTCCTGCAGAAATTGAAGAGGCGATACAAAAAAATTCGGCCACCATCCTTGCGGCAGTCCCTGCTCATTATCGTGCTTTGAGACATAAATCTGTTAACCCTGGCAGTTTGCGTCTTGCTGTTTCCTCGGCCGGGATGCTTGCCTCAGACGATAATGATGCCTTTGTTGCCCATAACACTACAGCGGTGGTCGAGGTCTATGGCTCCACAGAAACTGGTGGCATTGCCACCCGCAACCGGGCTGCCGGTGAACAGGATTTTACTCCGTTTGCCACCGTTGACTGGAAAGTTTCCAATGGCCGTCTGGCAGTGCGCTCCCCGTATGTCTCTGCTCGGACCCACGTTGACAGGGATGGATTCTTTATTACCGGTGATCGGGTGGACTCAGATGGTGGAGACGGCTTTATCTTGAAAGGTCGGGCTGATACCATAACCAAGGTAGGTGGGGAACGGGTTGATCTTGATGAGGTCGCCGAGGCCCTCAGGAAACAGCCGGAGGTGGAGGATTGTTTTGTACTCAGCCTGCCCGGCCCGGGCGGTAGAGAGAATCGGATTTGCGCCCTTGTCCAGAGCGCGGATTTTCACAAAGAACTGGTTTTTTCAGGATTGCAGTCATTGCTGGAACCTGCGGCTCTACCACGGCTGATACGTGCTGTCCCCCGGATGCCCATGACCAGAGCAGGAAAATATGATCAGGCTGCAATCCGTAAGCTATTGAGCCCATGAGGAGTATTCTTGAATCTGCGGCTAAGGGGTACAGCTGTCTGGCTTCCTGGGCCGGGCTTCTTGACCGGATTAATGTGTTCCCGGTGGCAGACGGTGATACCGGCACAAATTTGCGCATCACTCTTGCCCCGCTCCAAAATGAGCAGTTAAGCCATGCTGATCTGCCCGGTTTGCTGGCCCGGACAGCCGTCGGCAATTCAGGGAATATTGCGGCCGCATTTTTCCAGGAGTTTCTTCGGGTGAAAAACCCACGTCATCTTGCAGATATGGCCTTTGCTGGATATGAAAAAGCCCGGCAGGCAGTGCTTGATCCCCGTCAGGGGACGATGCTCGATGTTTTTGCGACCCTTCACAACGCGCTTGCTGCCACGCCTGGCCCTCTGACAACGGTTGAATTTCTGCCCCTTTGCGGTGAGCTGCAAAACAGTGTGCTTGCGACCAGTGAACTGATTCCTGAACTTGAGGAGGCCGGGGTAGTTGATTCCGGCGCTTTGGCCATGTTTATTTTTTTTGAGGGATTTTTTACATCATTGATCGAATTTCCCCAAACTTCTTCGCCAATCATGCGGCTTTTTGGAGAAAAACTTGCCCTGTCCGAGTCGTGGCAGCCTTCTGCTGCGCCTGTTCATTGTCTTGATCTGTTGCTCAGTCCCCATGACAACTCCCCATTGCCTGACCATGAGGTGTTATCTGCCCTGGGCGAGAGCGTTGTGGTAAACAAGCAGGACGGCAGCCTGAAAATTCATCTGCATACCAGAGATCCGCAACGGGTACAAAGTGAACTTACGGGCATGGGCAGGGTTGATTGCTGGAAAGATGAAGACATGGCACAACAATCCCTGCCTGCAGCATATACCCAGGGGCAGGTGCATATTATGACTGACGCTGCCGGTTCTTTGGATCCTGCAACTGCGGCGGCCGAGGGGATAACCCTGCTGGATAGCTATATTATCTGTGAAGATGTTGCCATGCCTGAGAGCCTGTGTGATCATGCCGGGATTTACACAAGACTTGGCCAGGGAAAGCAGGTGACCACCGCTCAGGCCTCAGACTTTGAACGGCACCAGCATTATGCAAGCGCTGTGCAGCAGTTCAGCCATGTGCTCTACCTTGCTGCCGGCTCTGTCTATACCGGTAATTACGCAGCTGCCTCTGCCTGGAAACAACGCCATGATTCAGAAGAACGGTTGACCGTACTCGACAGCGGTGCAGCTTCTGGCAGACTTGCCCTGATGGCCTTGCGTACAGCCAGGTTTGCAGCATCTGGCACGCCTGCCGATAAGGTGATAATCTTTGCCAGGAAACAACAGCATATCTGTCGTGAATATGTGTTTATTGACAGTCTCAAATATCTGGCCGCAGGCGGACGGGTTTCCCGAATGAAATATCTTGTTGGTGATCTCCTCCACATGAAGCCGGTCATTACTCCCCTGGCAGACGGGGCAACCAAACAAGGAGTGGTGCGCAACCGCAGGGAGCAGCTTGCTTTTGCCTGCGAAAAATATAGAAATTTCGGAGAGTCAGCCGACTTGTTTCTTCTCCAGTATTCAGATAACAGGCAATGGGTTGAAGACGTAGCAGCACCTGCCTTGCTGAAGTTGCACCCGGATGCAGCTGTTCTGCTGCTGCCCCTGTCGCTTACCTCTGGCGTTCACATGGGGCCGGGTACCTGGGCAATTGCCTTTGCCGGAAAAGAGTGAGTTATGCGGGCGGCAATTATTATTCCCACATATAATCACGCTGCAAGCCTGACCCGGGTCATTACCGGATGCCGGTCGTTGCAGTTACCGATCATTGTTGTTGATGACGGTTCCACCGATGATACTGCGACAATTCTTGAAAAAATACGTGGCATAACCGTGCTGCGGCATGAAAAGAACATGGGGAAGGGGGCGGCACTGCTTACCGGCTTTGGTCTTGCCATGCAGGGAAGTGACTGGGCCATAACCCTGGATGCCGACGGTCAGCATGATCCGGAAGATTGTCACCAGCTGCTGGCAGCCATTCCTCCAACAGGCCGACCGCTGATTATAGGCGTGCGTCAGGGGATGCAGCATAATCACGTTCCCTGGACAAGCCGTTTTGGCCGGGGGTTTTCCAACTTCTGGGTTCGGGTTTCGGGAGGGCCCAGGGTGAGTGACTCCCAGAGCGGCTTCAGGTTGTATCCATTACCGGAAGTCCTGAAGCTGCCCGTTATAGCGCAAAGATATCAGTACGAGGTTGAAGTGCTTGTCCATGCCGGGATGATCGGCATGCCAGTGCTGGAAATTCCGGTACAGGTCATCTATCAGGGGAAGGAACGGGTTTCTCATTTTCGCCCTGTTGTTGATTTTTTACGCAACAGCGCAACTTTTTCCAGGCTGATAATGACCCGTATTCTTCACTGTCTTCGCAACCCATGACCGGTCGTCTGCTGCAGTATATTCCCACTCCAGGCAAGGCACTGGTTGTTGTGCTGTTTGCCTGCATTGCCCGGAGTATTGCACTTGGTTTTTTTGCTATCCCGGCCAGACGCAGGGAAAGCCATCGCTTTTACCAGATTCTTTTTCCCGGACGCCCCGGGCTGTACCACCGGTTCTGTACGTTGCGGCAGTTCCAGAATTTCAGCACTATTCATGTTGACAGGCTGGTGCTGAAAATGATGCCCGAGCGTATCCGATACAGCTCCAGCGGGTTAAGCTATTTACGTGAAATCAACCCTCGAACCGGGGCGATCATCCTCCAGTCGCATCTGGGGAACTGGGATATTGCCGCACACCTGCTCAAGCAACAGGGGGGGGCGGCTCCCCTGCTGCTCTATATGGGGATTAAGGAAAAAGAAAAGGTGGAGCAACTTCAGAAGGAACAGCTGCGAAAATCAGGCATTCGCATTGTCGGAGTAGATAAGGACGGCGGTTCTGCCTTTGACGGGGTCGAAGGAATTACTCATCTGCGTGCAGGAGGTGTTGTCTCCATGACCGGGGATATGCTTTGGCAGGCAGACCAGCGCAGCGTTGAGGTCGATTTTCTGGGACATCAGGCCCGGCTTCCGGCAGCCCCCTATATTTTTGCCCTGTTGAGTGGGGCGCCGTTGCTGCCTTTTTTCACCTTCCGTACCGGAAAGAACCGATACGCATTTACCCTCAAACAGCCGATTATACTACAAAGCTCTTCCCGTCAGGATCGGGAGGAGAGCATCAAGCGGGCCGCGCAGCAGTATGCAGATCTTCTTGCGGACATGGTGCGCAATCATCCCTTTGAATGGTATCATTTTGACCATTTCCCGGAATGATTTTCCGTGGGGCCAAGGGCAATTTTTTCACCAGCCAACCTTTGTTTTTGCAGAAAAAAAGTGTAGTATCAGTTTTCCTGGCAATACGCTGTAAACCTTTTACCCGTTGCGATGATGACCAGAAATGAAATTCAGGAGAAAATCCTGGCCATTTTAACAGAAGATTTTGAATTTGATAATCCAGGCCTTGATGACAACCTGCGTGATGATCACGGTTTTGATTCCATTGATGCCATTGAGCTACTGGCAAAAATAGAAAAGATGCTCGGCTTTACCTTGGAGCGCAAGGAAAAGGAACAGGCCATGTCCATCCGTACCATCAACGATATTCTTGATTACATCGAGGCAATGGCTGCCTCGCGCCGGAGCTGAGCAGGCTGATGACGCGTCGAGTGGTCATAACCGGGTGTTCGGCCATAACGCCCATCGGCTATGGCAAGGACGAAATTGTCAGCAGTTTGCGTGGGGGAGTTTCCGGGGTCAAACCGCTACGGGATGACGGCCTGCTCACCGAATATATCCATTCCAGGGTGTTTGGTACGGTGGATTATACCATTGATTACGAGTTTTCCCGTACCTTTCGCAAAACCATGGGGCCGGTGGCCTTTTACGGCTGTCAGGTGGCAAAAGATGTGCTTGAGGCGGCAAAACTTGAGCCGGAGTTCATCTCTTCAGGGCGTCTTGGGGTGTCGTTTAGCTCCACCCATGGCAGCCCTACAGTGCAGCGCGATATTTACAAGACGTTTTTCAGCAAGTCGAAAAAAGAATTCTCTTCAATCGGGGCTGTGGATTATCTCAAATCCATGGTTCATACCACTGCGGTCAACATAACCCGGATGTTTGGCATTACCGGGCGGGTGATTGCCTCGTCGACTGCCTGCACCACTTCCAGCCAGTCCATCGGCCTTGGCTATGAGATGGTCAAATACGGCATTCAGGATGCCATGCTTTGTGGCGGTGCTGACGAGTATGATACCACAACCGTTGCTGTCTTTGATAACCTGCTGGCCTGCTCTGTGGATTATAACGATAGACCGCAGGCAACGCCACGTCCTTTTGATCAGAACCGGGATGGGCTTGTGGTGGGGGAAGGGGCAGGGATTGTTCTGCTTGAAGAACTGGAACACGCCCGGGCCAGGGGGGCGGAAATTCTTGGCGAGGTCATCGGCTTTGCCTCCAATAACAATGGCGGTGACCTTATCCTTCCCAATCTCGAGGGGATTACCGCAACTCTTGAACTGGCATTGGCCGACGCAGAGATTACCTCTGTTGATGTGGACTTTGTCAGCGCCCATGCCACGGCCACCAAAATGGGGGATGTGATTGAATCCCAGGCCATGTATGATGTGTACGGCGACGGCCCGTTGGTCACCGGACTTAAAAGCTATATGGGCCACACCATGGGAGCCTGCGGAGCCATTGAGCTGATTATTACCCTGTACATGATGGAGCAGGGCTTTATTGCGCCGACACTCAATCTGGAAACAGTTGATGAACGGTGCAACATGCTGCGCCATACCAGCGGGGTTACAGAATGCCGGGCAGATATTGCTGCTGTCCAGAATTTTGCCTTTGGCGGGGTGAATACCTGCTTGCTTCTCAGTCATGGTTTACGCAGCTGATGGGCTGGGCTGGACAATAGTTCGCCGCGTGTGGCGCGTGCTCTATGCTTTTGGGGCAACCCTGTTGCTCTGGTGCTATTTTTTAGGGGCAGGGATTGGTTTTGTCGTTGTCCTGTATCTACCGCTTGCCGTTGTATCTCGCAACAGAGAGCGGTGCTTTCAACGGGTTAACTGGCTGTTTTTTAGAGGATTTCTCGGTCTTGTTCGATGTCTTTTTCCCATGCATGGCTGGCAGATAGATGAAGATGTCTGTCGAGTTCGTTCGGCCATTCTTATCTGTAATCATGTTTCCTATCTTGATCCACTGATTCTGATCGCATTGTTTTCTCGACAGAAAACTATTGTTAAAACCAGGTTTTTCAGTTTTCCTGTTTTTGGCTGGCTGCTGCGAATGTCGGGTTATATCCCGTCAACAACCGGAGGACGCTTTTCAACCATGATGGTTGAGCAGATGGAGAAAATGGAGGAATTTCTAGCCAACGGCGGTATTTTGTTTGTCTTTCCCGAAGGCACTCGCCAGCGGCAACGTGCACCGGCTGTTTTTCAGAAGGGAGCGTTTAAAATTGCCAGGTTGTGCAAGGCACCCCTGGTTGTTATCAGGATTCAGGGGAGTGATGCCCTGTTTGCACCGTCCAGATTTATGTTTTCAACTGCTGGGCATGAACCGGTTTCTGTGCATATTGTGGGCCGCATTGAGCCTGATTATTCTGCAAAGAACGTGTCTGCTGTCCGACTTCAACAGATGGCGGTCAGGTTGTTGGAAGATACAGAGCACAAGAGTGCCGGGTGTGCCCAATCCAATGTGCCACCAGAGCTGCCATGAAGGTTGTACTGATTTCGATGCCGGATGTGGTGCCGATTATTATCCATGAAACAGCGTTTCACCTGCCTAACCTTGGGATTGCCAGTATTGGTGGTAATATTGATGAGGAACATGATGT
The DNA here is from genome assembly GCA_008633435.1 of Candidatus Desulfobulbus rimicarensis. GTDB lineage: Bacteria > Desulfobacterota > Desulfobulbia > Desulfobulbales > Desulfobulbaceae > Desulfobulbus_C > Desulfobulbus_C rimicarensis. The sequence continues at coordinate 17,314 of RKSL01000098.1, forward strand.
CTTTCTTATCGACCTGATCAGGAAACGGCGTTCCATTAAGAAGTATCTCACAAAAACGTTGAAAAGGATTAATCCCCAGTTGGTCGGGCTGTCGGCCATGGCCTGGCAATATGATACCTGTTTGAAAATCTCCCGGTTGATTAAAACAATTATCCCTGAGGTAAAAATTGTTATTGGTGGCTATCATGCGACCCTGATGGCTGAGGAGATTGCTGAATCCGGGGAGCTTACAGCGGTCGACTTTATGATCCGCGGCGAAGGGGAAGAACCCTGCAGGCAGCTTGTGAATGCGCTTGCCCAAGGGAAATCTCTTGCAGCTGTGCCATCGCTTTCCTGTAAAGATGAGTATGGTTGGCACCATAATTCGCGCGGCGAAACAGCAGATCTTTCCCGTCTTCAACTGCCCATCAGGGATAAACGCAGACTGACCAGCGGTTACCATTTTATTTACCATAAAATTGAGGTGCTTGAGACTTCACGGGGCTGTACCCGTTCATGTAGTTTCTGCTCCATGAACCACATGTATGGCAGGACGTTTCGCACCTATCCCATCAGCCGGGTGCTGAAAGACCTTGATGCCATTTATTACCAGCAGAAGGTGCGCTGGGTTTTTATTGTGGATGATAACATGGTGCTTAGCCCTAAACGGGTTATTGCGCTTTGTAAGGCCATTATTGCCCGCCAGTATAAGGGGCTGCATCTCATGGTGCAGGCTGACTGTATTTCAATTGCACAGAATGAGGAGATGGTCAGTACAATGGCAGAGGCCGGTTTTTGTTCGGTTTTTCTGGGGATTGAAAATGTCTCTAAAAAGAATCTGGCAACAGCCGGCAAAGGGAATATTCGTTCTTCTTCTCAAAAAGCCGTTGATATTTGTCATAAGTACGGTTTAATGGTGCTTGCTGGATTGATTTTTGGTTTTCCCGACGATGACGAAGAGGACATCGTTGCCAATTATCGTTTTTATAACGATCTGGGGGCGGATGCTGCGTATTGCCAGATTCTCACGCCGTACCCGAAAACCGCCATGCGCAGGTCGTTACTGGCGGATAAACTGGTGACTAACCCGGATGATCTGAGAAAATATAACGGATTATGGGCAAATGTACGGACAAAACACCTGGAAGCGGAACAACTTCAGTTTTTGTTCTGGTATCACCGTCAGCAGGTGCTCGGTTTTTGGAATCCTGACAAAAATACCCGGAAACAGGGTGGCCTCTGGATAGGGATATGGCGTTTTGTCTTTAAACCGTTTTTACGTTGGCGTTACCAAACCATGCTCAAAAAAATAGGCTGGCAGGGGCGTTACCAGCGCGAAGTTCAGCGTTGGCAGAAACTTAATGCTTTTAAAGATCTCAAATGATAGTGAGATGTTATGCAGATATATAATCTTGAATTTACTGAACAGGAAATTAAAGAAGCCGTAGCAGCGGGCAGGTTGCTCTCCATGGAAATTGAATTCAGCAGGGTCTGTAATTTTCGCTGCTCCTACTGCTATGTACCCACGAAATCCCAGCTTAGTAATGAGTTAAGCAGAAAGGAGATAAAGGATGTGCTGCTGCAGGCAAAAGCCCTGGGTGCCGGCAAAATTATCATCCTTGGCGGTGAACCGAGCATCTATCCGCATATTCAGGAGATGATCGCTTTTGTAGCTGGCCAGGGCATGACCATTGAGATGTTTACCAATGGCACAGGTATTGACAGCGACCTTGCCGGAGTGCTGGCTGAACACCGGGTGCGGGTGGCGCTTAAACGCAACTCATTTGATGACGATATTCAGGATAAACTTGCCGGAAAATCCGGAGCTGCAACCATTATTGCCAAAGCTCTTGCCAATCTGAAAAAGGCCGGTTACCCCTCTGATGAGCTGTTTCTGGCCATCAGCACGGTGATCTGTCAGCAAAATATTGATGAATTGCCTGCCATGTGGCAATGGTTGAGGGATGAAAACATTGAACCATATTTCGAGGTGATTACTCCCCAGGAAAATGCGGTGAGTAACAGCTGGCTCAGTGTGGATGGCATGCAGCTTAAAACCCTGTTTCAAAAGCTATCAGTCATTGACCGGGAACAATACGGTCACCAATGGGAGCCGCAACCTCCGCTGGTGGGAAATAAATGTATGCGGCATCAGGTTTCCTGCCTGGTTTCAGCCACCGGCGATGTCATGCCCTGTGTGGGGGTGACCATCCCTGTGGGCAATATCCGGGAAGACAATCTGGCTGATATTATTCGTAACAGCGAAGTTATTAATAACCTGAAGAATTACCGGGAAATGATCAAAGGCGAATGTCGTGATTGCGATAAGGCTGCCGAATGTTATGGCTGCCGGGGGGCAGCGTTTCAACTCACTGGCGATTATCTGGCCTCAGACCCAACCTGCTGGCGCAACAGTTGTTCGCAGCAGTGAGGACTGTTTGGGCGATAATTCGGTGTATCCGAGGCGTTGGATGCGCCGGTGATGCTGCGCGGAAAAAGAGGCATGGGGGTGCCCCTGCATCAGCAAACTGACCCGATAAGGTCGCTTGTTGATGCAGGGGGTAAGAGGTGAATAATGTGCTAAGCCTACAGTGAGTATGACAGGCCAACGGTAAACAGATGTGCGCCAGCACCGTCAAATGTTCCGTTAATATGATCATTGACTGCGCTGCGTGAATCTTTATCGTCATAGAGATACGCCATGCCGATGTTCAGGCTGTCGCTGATGGTGTAGCGCATACCAATAGAGTACAGCTGCGCATCTGAGTCGGGCAGATCAAAGCCAATGGTGCTGTCGGGAATGGGGTTTTCGTCAATGGCAAATCCTGCCATAACGGTAAACGCCGGATTGATATCATAGCTTACGCCTATTCTCCAGCTATCGGTATCGTCCCAGTCTTTTGCTTTGGGTGCGTCAAAGGCTGCACTCAGGAAGGGGTTTGCCAGGGGCGTCGGGTAGGAAAAATCCAGGGTATCATATTCTGACCAGAAGGTTCGGTCAAATTCAAGTTCCACTGTCAGTTTATCCATGAAGGTGTATGAACCAGCCATAGCCAGCACTGCAGGCAGAGGAATCTCAACTGCGCCGTCACCTCTGTAAACCGGGGTTCCCGCAAAGGAGGCGGAAGTCGCAAGGCTTGCATCACCTTCGAGCTTAAGATCCACATTGGAACGGTAGGTGATAGCAAGATTCATGTTTTCCACAGGGCGGTAACTTGCTGCCAGGTTGTAGCCCCATTCCCAGGTATCACCGTCCATGTCTCTTCTGGCAGTAACCCCGCCATAGCTCCTGGAGATTAAGCCTGCACTTTTTACCGTGGCATCGGCATAGATACCTCGAATACCTGCAGAAACAGAAAATCTATCACTTATCTTGTACGCAACAGAGGGGTTAGCTTCCAGCACTGTCAGACTGAATTCTTCGGCAAAGGTACGGGGGAACGGCTGATTCCATTTTTTTGACAGGCCGGCCGGTGCATCAAGGCTTAAGCCAAATCGCATCCCGCTGTAGTCCTTGGAAACGAGAAAAAACGTCGGAATCAGGAAGGATTCTGTGTCAGATTCGCCGTTAAACATGGCGGTGCGGCGGTCTGTGTAGCTGATGCTTTTAAGGCCTATATAGGTGAGATCTGCCTCAAAAAGCGTAGCATTGTCAAGCCATGACATATTTGCGGGATTAAAAAAAGCAGCATCAGCTCTGTTGGCTGAAGCCACGTTGGCACCGGCTTTTGCCGTGGAATCAATCGACTGTTCAGGGATTCTGTATCCTGATGCGTAAGCACTTCCGGCGGCAACAAGCAAGCTCAGTGTTGCAACAGTAATTTTTTTCTTCATTCTCTTCCTCCTTAAGGATGTTGTATGTAATCAAAAGTTACAGCGAAGCAATGGAACAGGGTACCCGTTTACATGCTCATGTTGTCTGCTGAATAGAGATATCGTTTAATCTTATGGGTTGCAGTTTTAATAAAAGGCTCTCGTCGTTCAAGAACCCGTGACAGCCTGGACTGATTACTGAGTCGGCTGTTGATTTCACGCCGTATCTGTTCCAGCTGTTCCGTTATATATTCATGGCGTTGCTGACGGCTTTGTCCCTGGGTTTGTGCATCCACAAATTCATAATCAGGATATACCCAGGCTTCGAGCATGTTGCGGTTTTCCACAACCAGTGACTCAACAACAAAGGGGTAGGTGTTGAGTTTATGCTCAATGGCTTCAGGGTACACGTTCTCGCCATTGGCAAGCACAATGACAGATTTAGATCGTCCCTTGATGTGGAGATTGCCGATATCGTCTATAAACCCAAGGTCACCGGTTTTGAGCCAGCCATCTTCTGTAAAAGTGGCGTCAGTGTTTTCCGGATCATTCCAGTAGCCCTGCATGATGTTTGGGCCGCGGGCAGTAATTTCACCGATACCTGTCGTCTGGTCGGCATTGTCAATACGGATTTCAACCCCGGGCACCGGCTTGCCCACAGAGCCAAGAGCGATGCTTTTGTCTCCGGTTGGGCCTCCGGCTAAAAGAGGTGCAGATTCTGTAAGCCCGTATCCGGCCAGGTAGGGAAAACCCGCATCCCGTAAAAATGATTCAACTTCAGGGTTGAGGGCCGCGCCACCAATCCCCATAACCTGGAGGCGTCCACCAAAAAAATTTTGCAGCTTTGCGCCAATGTTGCGATAAACGAGTTTTCTGCCAAGGTTGAATTTACAGGCAAGGGAGAGCATCTTACTCTTTTCGATGGCTGGTAGAACTCTTTTTTTGTAAATTTTTTCCATGATAAGAGGAACCACCAGCATGACGTGGGGGCGTTCTCTGCCGCAGAGTTTCTGCAGCACCATCGGAGTAGGCGTTTTCCCGGCGTAGAGGATAGATGCTCCCTTGATCAGGGGCAGAAGAAATCCTGTCGTGAATTCGTAGGTATGGGAAATGGGGAGCACTGATAAGAACACACCGCCCGGCGGCAGCGTCATAACGTTTGCAGTAGAGTAGCCGTTAGCACAAAGATTTGCGTGGGTGAGCATGACAGCCTTGGAAAAACCTGATGTGCCGGAAGTGTACAGAATTGAGGCGAGATGATCTTCGGGGACTGCCTGGAATTGCAATTCCTTGTTGTTGAGCTGCTCGCCAAACTCCTTGCTGGCTGCTGTCAGAAAATCTGTAAAGGTGGTGAGTTTGACCAGTCCTGAATCGTCAAGATAGTCGTCCAGGCTGACTATTTGCCCAATTTTACGGTCTATGTCGTAGATTTTCTCTATCTGGCGTTGGGTAAGAAAGAGAATGTCACATTCCATCTCAGTGAGAATATGATGAACATCTGCTTCCGGTAAATCAGGCAGAATAGGCACACAAACTGCACCCAGCCGGACAACGGCCATGTAGACAGTACACCAGTTGTGTGAGTTTTCTGCGAGGATTGCGACCCGATCACCAAAATCAATTCCACGGCTTTTCAGGTAAGCGGCCAGTACCAGGACCCGGCCATGGAATTGGTTGTAAGTCAGTGGAGTTTCAAGAGCCATGCCTATGGCGTCGAGATCACTAAATTTTTGACAACTTATATCAAGGAGTTCGTTGAGAGTCCGTGCCTGCTCCTGAGTTGCAGGAAGATTGTCTCCGGGGGTGGGGGTTGTTTCAGTGCTCACAATATTTTTTTATAAAGATTATTACTCTTCAGGCTGTACAGCTCGAATGTTTGGGCCTGGTGTATTTGTCAATGGGGCTAAAGATACCATTAATCTAATCATATAGAAGGCAAATATTACATCAAAAAGGGACAAAGTCAATTGGTATCGGTTTTCTGGAAATAAGAAAATATCATATGAAATCGCCCAAAAAGCTTGACATGGAGGGCTCCTCACTATACAAATTATTAAAAGCTCTCAATTAACGTGAACAATTTGATCTAACTCCATGCGTAGATATCTTTTTTTAACATTATTGCTCTCCTTTTTTTTCGTGGTGACAGCGACCTTGCATGCTGCCCCTATACCTACTCTTGACAGCCATGCCAAATATAGGCCATATGCGCGGGTAAAAAATTCTGCACCTGTCGATAATGGTCTGATTCGGGTTGTTACCCTGGGCGCCAGAGGGGACATCTCGCATGTAAAGGCAAGGGTTCGTTCAGCCCGCAGGCTGCATGTACTTTCGTCGTTTCCCGGCGTAAGCAGAAAGATTACAGCGAAAACGGTGATGATCCTTAATGCAAGAACCGGGGAAACGATTTTTGCTAAAAATCCTGATGTGCCTCGCCAGCCAGCGTCAACCATTAAAGTACTCACCGGCATGATCGCCTTGAAGTCCCTCAAAAGAAATGATCTGGTTCGGGTCACTCGGCATGCCCAGAAAATGCCACGATCAAAGCTGTATCTTGATACCAGAAAAAGATACAAGGCTGATGATTTGATTAATGCAGTTTTGTTGGCATCCGCCAACGATGCCAGTGTAGCGCTGGCGGAGCGGATTGCTGGCAGTGAGAAAAATTTTGCCTCTATGATGACCCTTCGAGCCAAACTCTGGGGCGCCAAACGGACTGTATGTCGAACAGCCAATGGCCTTACTGCCAAAGGGCAGCACACTACTGCCAGAGATCTTGCCCAGATTTTTCGGCATGCCATGCAGGACAAGGACTTTGCCAGACGAATGAAGCGTACAAAAATTACAACCTCTTATGGCAAACTCCTTCGCAACCACAATAAAGCCCTTTGGATGGTGAAGGGGGCGGTTGGTGGTAAAACCGGCTACACCAATGCTGCCCGTCAGACGTATGTGGGGAAGTTTCAGCGTGGAAAAGATGCCATTGTTGTCGCTATCATGGGAAGCTCTACTATGTGGTCAGATATTAAGAGGTTGGTTGAATACGGCTTTAAGAAGAATACGCAGTTGAAACTTGCCAGGCTCGCCCTTGCCGAAAAATCAGTGAAGACAGCGGTTCATTAAGAGTACCCTGACAAACCGTGCCAAGCTTGCGATGTACTCTGCGATCGAAAAATTTTTATGCTACGGTGTAGTTGCTGCGTGATTTTTCCGTTACCAGCACGGATGAAGCGGTTTGCAGGTAAGAGAATGGGCTGAAGGTATAACTGTTTGGAAACAAAAAAGCCTCATGCGTGTCGTTGCGCATGAGGCTTTTTTTCATTGCAGCTTTGGCCGTTGATCTGGCCGTGTGCTTTTTTGACGTGTGTCTCCCCTTGCCACCGCTCCGGCAGATGAGAGAAACAATTCCCCAGTCACGTGCTGTGACTTTCTTCTTTTGGCGTTTTTTTCGTGCCATAATGACACCTCCTGAAAATCAGATAAACCAGCATGGCTGGACCATATTCGCCAACCGCAAAAAACCATGAAAGTCGGCCACTGCGGCGTGGCACGTTTGTAAATGCTGCGGCTTTTGGACAAACCAGCATGGCTGGCCATATTCGCCAACCGCAAAAAAACATGAAAGTTGATCCCTGCGGCGTGGCACGTTAGTAAATGCTGCGACTTTTGGACAAACTTACAGCAGAATTTGAGAAAAGCAAGTTTTTTGGGGAAACGGTGGGATGGGGTTATTTCGAAAGTGTGTGAGACGTAAAAAGGTCAATAATGGTCTGCTGGTTTTGAGCCTGCATGAGTTGTGTTCGGCTGGTATCATCTTTGAGTAACCTGCTTACACTGGCCAGGGTTTTTAAGTAATCTTCGGCAAAATTAACTGGGGAAAGGATCAGCACAAAGAGGTGTACCGGGCGTTTATCCATTGCCTCAAAGCCGATGCCTTGGCGTGATCTGCCAAAACAGAGAAGTGATTTGGCAAGCCCCAGAATCTTACCATGGGGAATGGCCACTCCGTTGCCAACGCCTGTTGAACCAAGTTGTTCTCGTTCATGCAAAACAGTGTTGATGGCCTGCAAATCAATTTCCGGGCAGCAATTGTGGACAGACGAGGCCAGTTCAAGAAGAACCTCTTCTTTGTTTGCTGCTTGAAGATCAAGGATGATACATTGTCTTTCCAGTTGGATCATGCCGGGTTATCTCCTGGCCTTCCGGCGATGTTTGACTGGGAGAATCTTTAATTGATCTCTATACTTGGCAACTGTACGTCTGGCGACCTTGATTCCCTCGCTCTTTAACATTTCTGAAATTTTATTATCGCTGAGTGGCTTGGTGGAATCTTCCTGTTTGATCAGCTGCTGGATTCGGTTTTTTATGGATTCAGCAGCGACAGTTTGCCCGTTGGTGGTGGCTACGGCTGTGGAGAAGAAAAATTTTAATTCATAAATGCCCAGCGGGGTATGGACATATTTATTTGAGGTGACCCGGCTGACTGTCGATTCGTGCATACCGATATCGTCGGCCACATCGTGCAAAATCAGGGGCTTGAGGTGGCCTGGCCCTTTTTCAAAAAAGTCGTGTTGAAACTTGAGCAGGCTTTCCATAACCTTATAAATAGTTCGCTGCCGTTGCTGTAGAGATTTGATAAACCACTGGGCACTGCGCTTTTTTTCCTGTAGATAGTTTTTCGAATCTTTGTTGATTTTATTTCCTTCTTTAATCATCTCCTGGTAATCGGTGGAAAGCTGTAAATTGGGCAAACCGTCATCGTTGAGACGAATAACAAATTCACCATCGATTTTATCAACATAGACATCGGGGATAACGTAATTCGTCTGTTCGTTACTGAATTCATTGCCGGGATAAGGGGTCAGCGAGGAGATAACGGTTACCGCTGTCTGCACTTGACGAACCGTAACCCCGGAAAGCCTGGCAATAAGGGCATAATTTCTTGTCTGCAGCAGGTTTATATGCTCATCGATTATTTGGTAGGCAAGCGATTCTTCCAGACCCTTGCGATCAAGCTGCAGGAGTAGCGATTCTCGTATATCTCTTGCAGCCACTCCGGCAGGTTCAAGGCTTTGCATGAGCCGTAACATGCCCTTGGCCTCTTCTTCTGTGCAGCCGATGGTGGCACAGATGTCGTCAATGTCTGCTTTAAAAAATCCATGGCCATCCAGACTGCCAAGAATAAAATGGGCAATTTCCTTGTCCAGTTCGTTTAAACCAATATGGGTCAGTTGCCATTGCAGGTGGGATGTCAGCCCTGGAGCTGCTGAGATAAAATCAAACTGTGAAGGGGCATCAGCAGGCGGGGTCTCCCTGGCAAAGGAAAAATCGGAATCAAAGTTGTTGGTATAGTTTTCCCAGTTCACTTCTGCAACTGTTGCCGGATCGTCACCTTTGACCAGGGTGGTTGCCACGGGTTCAGCTCGCTCTTTTGGCTCTTCAGCAGAAAGAGATTCGGGGTTGGTGTTGAGGGAGGGGAGGGGGTCTGCTTCTTCAAGCAAAGGGTTTTGTTCCATTTCTGAACGCAGTGCTGCCGTGAGTTCAAGGCGGTTGAGCTGTAATAGCTTTATCGCTTGACGCAGCTGTGGCGTCATAACGAGTTTTTGTGCCAGTTTTAACTGTTGTCTGAGCTCAAGGGCCATGGGGTGCCGGGTGCCTACATGCTGAAGTTTTCACCAAGATACATCTTTCTGGCGAGTTCACTTTCGATGATATCTGCTGCTGCTCCACTGGTCAGGATTTCGCCGTCATTCATGATGTAGGCAAAATCACATACCTGGAGCGTCTCCCGAACATTATGATCCGAGATGAGTACCCCCAGGCCTTTGGCCTTCAACCCCCTGATAATCTGCTGCAGGTCTGCAACTGCAAGCGGATCAACTCCGGCAAAGGGTTCGTCAAGCAGGATAAAGCGGGGTTTTGTGGCCAGTGCCCGCATTATCTCCACCCGTCTGCGTTCACCACCGGAAAGCGCGTGGCCTTTGTTCTGGGCAAGATATTCAATTTTTAACTCGGCCATTAATTCGGCAATACGATTGTTGATCTCATTGCGGGTAAGTCCCAGCGGTTCAAGCACGATCCTGACATTTTCTTCAACTGTCAGTTTTTTAAACACCGATGGCTCCTGGGCAAGGTAGGTGATACCTTTTGAGGCCCGTCGATGAATAGGCAATGCGGTGATATTCTCACCGTCAAGGTGGATGGAACCTGCGGTGGGGCGAATGAAGCCGACTATGGAATAAAACGTGGTGGTTTTACCGGCTCCATTTGGTCCCAACAGGCCGACAATGGAGCCGTTCTGTACTTGCAGGTTAACCTGGTTAACGACCCGTCTGGCTCGGTATTCTTTGACCAGATTTCTGGTTTCCAGGATTGATCGGGTTGCCATTATTTTTTCTTGGAATCAGATTCCGGATGGATGGTGGCAGATACCCGCCCGCTGCTCTTGCGGTCGCGTTCAACAACGGAACGTTTTTCATCGAGATAATAAATAATGGTTTTGCCGGACACCATGTTCTGTCCCTGCCAGGCCCGGGCATCTCCGGTGAGAATAACTTTTCGTTCTCCCGCAAAATAATCCATGCGCTTTCCTGTGCCCAGCCAGTCATCCTGGGTGATTTCCACATTGCCGCGGCAGATCAGTTTTTTGACCGTGCTGGACTTGGTTTTACTTTTTGAAGAATCATTTTGTGAGTAGTAGACTGTCATTTCATCGGAGCGAATATTGATGTGTCCCTGGCTGGCATCGACATTACCAATAAAGACAACCGAGTTATCCTGTTCCTGTGAAACCATCCGGTCAGCTTCGATGTGAATGGGGTCATCTTCGCCAAAACTCGTTCCCGCAGAAAGCAAAACAAGGATTATCGTTATTGCTGTCAGAGCCGCCCTGTGGAGAGGAAATGAAAAAGAATGCATTGGTATCCTCATGTAATTATGTTTTATAGTTATTGTGGATTAGTTTTTGCAATGCTGTCCGAGAATACAGGGTTCAGGTGCAAAAGTAAAGGCTTTCCCTGATGCATATATTTCCCGCAGGACGAGAAACAGAGAGTTGTTTACAATATCTGCAAGGGCTTGGTATAGTTGTCTTTGCCGGGTATCATTTTTGAGCAGATTGTGGCGGGGAAGCACATTTTTTCTTCTGTCATTACTAATTTATTACTGGAGTTGATCATGCAGGAAGAGGTGGCAAAAGCCAAAGTGTTAATAGAAGCACTGCCCTATATCCGGGAGTTTAGCGAAAAAACCGTGGTGATCAAATATGGCGGTCACGCCATGGTTGATGAGGAGTTGAAAAAGAGTTTTGCTCTTGATGTGATTCTGCTCAAATATATAGGGCTTAATCCGGTGATAGTGCATGGTGGCGGTCCGCAGATTAACCTTTTTCTGGAAAAAATGCAGATCACCTCAAACTATATCCAGGGCATGCGGGTGACCGATGGTGAGACCATGGATGTGGTAGAGATGGTGCTGGTGGGTAAGGTGAATAAAGAAATTGTCGGGATAAAATCCTGGGCATAAAGGGTCTGCAGGATGTCCGGATTGACGTTGGTCACCTCGCCCACGCGGCCCAGATCAATCAGCTCAGGAGGCGCATTCTCAACTTCCGGCGTACTCTTAATTTTCATCTTCCGGGCCTGAACAAGATCACCATCACGCCCGGACAACCCTACAGCCTTACCGCCACAATGATTGATCAGCCCGACAATTTCTTTATTCACCTTACCCACCAGCACCATCTCTACCACATCCATGGTCTC
>RKSL01000099.1 GCA_008633435.1 Candidatus Desulfobulbus rimicarensis
AAAGAACTATAATCACAATAATTCCATTAAAATGAACACATATTGGGGGTTCCAAAACTGGAACAAATTCAGGAAGTTTATTTACTGCCGAGAGAGGAGACGGGAAGAGGGGATAAGAGAGGGGAAAGAAAAAGGGCGGTGCTAAAGCAGAAGCAAAAATAGATATGCAACAGAAAGTGGGAAAAGGGAATGCGACAGGAGACGGAAAATGGGAATACAACAGAAAAGGAATAAAGAGTATTAGCGAAGAAAAAGAGAAAGGAGGAAGGGGAAATTGAATGCAAAAGTGATAATGAGGTACGACAAAAGGAATGGGGATGCACAAAGAAAGAGAATGGGATATTATGCATTCATTGACAGAATAAGTTTCTAACGTCGCGACGAGAAAGAGAAAGAGAAAGAGAAAGAGAGAGAGAGAGAGAGAGAGAGAGAGAGAGAATAAGGGAGGTGGAGGAGAAAACAAAATGAGAGGGGAATGGGAATGAATGAAAGTCCTGTAAGCTCGAAACCTTCTCAAGGTGACAATAGGGATGGGCTGGTTCCAAGGGAAGATGAAGAAATAGAGTTTGTTAAGAGAGAGTGATAAAGAATGGGAGAGGAGAGATAAATGTATTGAATAGTAAAAGAGTTTCTGAGGAAGGAAGAGCAGCAATTGAAAATAAACGAGAGAAAGAGGATGAAAGTTCTGAAAAGAGAAAATCTGATAAGGGAGAGAATTTTAAAGAGAGAAAGGAGTAAGGAGGGTACAAATGTTTTGGTGTATGGGGATAGTATACTAAGGTTTATCGAAAAAAAAGAAAAAAAGTCGCGGGAGCCATCCAAATCTACATTTTCATTGAAAATTTGGATTTGGAACACCCACCTGAAGAGCCCTTTGGCATGGGCGAAACTTTTTTTCCTTTGTATAAATTTCAAAAATAATAATAATGAAGGCGGCGTTGAGAGAGAGAGACGAAATGGAAAACAACCTGGGTGTTGAAACAATGAATGTAGTGAGTTAAAAGATGGAGTCCATAAATGCAGGAAGTATGGAGGAGGAGCTAAGAGAGGTAAAGGAGGTGGTGAGCACTGAGGAAGAGGAAGGAGAAAAAAGTGTAATGGTAAAGGAGGAGAAAGAGGTACAGAAGGTTGAAGAGTCGGAAAAGAATGATCTTGTTAAGATATTAAATTTCATTTTATCGGGTGATATTCAACAGTTTATCTACAATTGTAACGACTTCATTGGTATTATCTTCTGTCGTAAGATGTGTTTCAAATTTTTCCATTTCTCTTTTATCAAACCATACACCACTGCATCTATAGCAATAATCTAATTCAATGTTAGCCAGCGTGATGACGCTGGTTGGGATACGGCAAACAGGGCAGTTTTTTGACGGCAGTGTATGGTTATCCAGTAAAAAAATATCATGAACATTTTTACCACAATGCACACAACGCTTACTCTCTTGAGCTGTAACTTTATGACAATGAGGGCATTTCATAATGCTATCAGTAACCACAGGGAATATAAAAATTATCCGTGTGTATTAATGACCTGCGTTCATCCGTGGTCATTTGCAAAATGGTTGGTAACAACTGTGAGCAGCCTTGGCATAGTGACCGAGTTCATAGTTTGCAGAGTTTGTGATAACTGACGAATCTGATCCTGCCCTGCTGGTTCATTTGAGCCGAACAGCAACAGAATTGGCATGGGCTGTCAACCCTTCAAGACCTGCCAGCCGCTGGATATGGTCGGCATCAGCCAGCAGGGCTTCCCTGGAGTAGGAAATAACAGAACTTTTTTTGACAAAAGTCTCCACCCCAAGGGCCGAAGAGATCCGGGCTGTCCCCATGGTTGGCAGCACATGGTTTGGGCCGGCAACATAATCCCCTGCAGCTTCAGGAGTGTGAGCGCCAAGAAAAATTGCCCCGGCATGATTAATTTTCGGCAGCCATTTCCAGGGATCTTCAACCTGCAGTTCAAGATGCTCTATGGCCACTTCATTGGCAAGTTCCACAGCCAAGGCTACATCTTCAACCAGCAGAATTGTTCCCCGATCAGTCAGTGCCTTTCTGGCAATATCTTCACGGGAAAGTGCAGGCAGTTGTTCTTCAAGCTGTGCGATAACTGCGTTGGCCAGTGTTTTATCTGTGGTGATAAGCAGAGCAAGCGCCTGTGGGTCATGTTCTGCCTGAGCCAGCATATCAGCGGCAACATAGGCGGGATTTGCAAAGGAATCTGCAATAATAAGTACCTCGCTCGGCCCGGCGATCATATCAATGCGCACCCTGCCCATGACCTGACGTTTAGCCTCTGTGACAAACTGATTACCCGGCCCGACAATGACATCCACAGGAGCAATAGACTGCGTACCAAAGGCAAGAGCCGCAATGGCCCAGGCAGAACCGGCCTTGTAGACCTCAGTTATACCTGTTTCCCGGGCGGCCATAAGCAGGGCAGGATTAATTTTTCCCTCTGCGTCGGGCGGGGTCATCATAACCCGTCGTTGTACTCCGGCAATCGTTGCCGGAATGGTGTTCATCAACACCGAAGACACCAGCGGAGTTGAACCACCCTGTCCGCCCGGCACATATAATCCGGCAGAGTCAACAGGCCTGACCATACGGCCGGTAATGGTTCCGTCTTCCCTGGTGGTAAACCAGGAATCTTCGAGTTCCCGCTGGTGAAAAGCTCTGATACGTTCGGCGGCAAAGGAGATTGTCTCGACAATTTGATCATCAACCAATTCTGCTGCGCTGGCAAATTCTTCCTCAGTAACCTGTAGCTGTTCCAGTTGGATTTGCGGGGCATCAAATTTCCGTGTATACTTTATAACTGCATCGTCACCATGGGTTCTCACCTGCTCAAGAATCTCGCTCACCGTTTCCCGGCAGGCAGTATCAGCCAGGACAAAACGGTCATGCAGTGTATTGACAATCTTTTTACCCCGTGGTGTTGAAAAATCTTCAAAACAAATATCCATGATCTCTCCAATGGATGGGTGGTTAACCAATATCAATGTATTTATGAAAGTCTGTCGCGCTCCCGGTTCGACGGGATCTTTCATGGTTCACTATGCGAGCCGCTTGGCCTGCATGGGTGTTAGACAAAATTATACAAAATCCTGCCAAATACCATACAACAGATAATAATGAAATCAATCCTCTTCCTTATACTCTACTCTCTACTCTGTTTCAATTTCATCAATACTGCGACCGCTGAACAGGCCAACCGCTGCCACTGTTTTCGCAATCGGGAATTTAATCCGTCCAACCGCTTTTCAGCTGATGAGTACCTGCTGGCAACAAGCTTTAACTCTCTTGTTGCCGCAACCCTGGATGTTTCAAAAAAGGAAATCATCATGCAAATGATGAAGGGCGGAGTGGCGCCTTCAGACATGGTCATAGCCCTGTATATTTCCAAACAGAGCGGATTAACCCCGGATATTTTCTTGGCTATCCATGACAATGGCGGTACCTGGCAGGAGATTCTGCATACCCAGACACTTAAAGATAAGCAGAACAAAACTCCTATCCTGAAAAGTATCACTAATGGCGCTGAAACAGCAACCATCCTCAGAAAAATTACAGAATGGATGCTGGAAAAACGTTTTGCCATTACAGCAGAAGATGTATCCCGGCTGGATCCCAACGAGTTTTCCTACAAAGAAACTGCCCTGCTCTTTATATTACATAAACTGACTGACACGCCGGTTGATCTGCTCATTGATCTAACCAGAAAACAGCACATGAGCTGGAGCGAAATCGCCCATAACGGCGGTATGACCCCGGCAGAGGTTGGCAAAAATGTCCTGCAGAAACGAGCGTAACCCTATCGGGAAGCGCCATGGCCAGGGTGGCTTTCTTTGTATTATTTTTTGTCTCTTTCCTGCCCTCTGTTCTACTGTAACGGCAGCACCTGTACAACAACCATATCTTCAAAAACATATCCGCTGGACAGGAACAGCCTGGTTCGGTTCGCCCATTGTCCACAATCTGGGTAGTGGCAGCCTGAAAATAATCGGCACATTCTATGACATTATTGTCTGGGATGCCAATGGCAATGAACTGGCCAGAGCACCTCATGGCAACGGCTACCCGCATAAACGTCGTATTTATGCACCCGCAGTTTGTGCAGATATTGATGGCGATGGTATTTTTGAAATCATCGTCGCCAGTGGCGATGTGGTGGCCGCCTATGAGTGGAAAAACAATACGCTGCAGATAAAAAACGGCTGGCCCGCATCGACCTGTTCCGCCGGTGAATGTCCAGAGACCCGGGGCCTTGCTGCTGCTGATCTGGACAACAATGGTTCAATCGAAATAGTTGCAACCACTACCCAAACCCGTCGTGATGGTGCACAGGTTTTTGTGTTTAACCCAAACGGTTCCCTGTACCAGCCAACCGGTCTCAGCTTTCAGGCATGGCCCCGCTATAACCAGAACACCAGTGACGCCTATGTCAACGGGCCGGGAAATCACGGCTATGGCTGCTATGGCCTTAATGTGGGCATTGGTAATCTCGATGATGATCCGGAAAAAGAAATTGTCGTCACCTATGACAACCATAAAATCAACGTGTTTCAGCACACCGGCGTTTCCATGCCTGCTTCGCCCTGGTTCACCAACCGGGACTCATCCTATAAGGGCAACCGACTTAACTGGGGACAGTTTACCCGCTGGTTTGATCCCACTGTCGACAACAACCAACACCATTATCATACCGGGACATGGCCGCATCCACGGGCACAAAAATGGACTCAGTGGACGGCATCGCCGCCATCGGTCTGCGACCTGAATAATGACGGAAAAAACGAGGTTGTCGGTGTAGCAAACATTGAAAAAGACATTCCCTATGACACCAAGCACCATTCCATCATGGTGCTCGAAGGCTCCTATGGCAACGGGGCGCGTTCAGCACGGCGGCTGCCGGGATGGGAACAGCTGCCCTCATCCGGCTACCCGCTCAACCGGGGCAACCGCACATGGTATCCACCCCGTAATCCACCTGCACCAACAATTGTAGACATTACCAATGATCATAACAAAGAAATCCTTTATGCAGCCCATGACGGGTATATTTACTGCACATCCTCCACGGCTGAACAGTTGTGGAGGAAAAATATCACCCATGGCAGAGCCATTATGTATGCCTCTGAAATCACAGTGGCCGACCTTAACCAGGACAATGTACCAGAGCTGATTTTGACGACCTACGGTGATCCCGACACTATTACCCCGGGTGTTGCCCATGGCTTTCTGATGATTCTCGACAACCAGGGGCATGTACTCTACGATATACAACTCCCTGAACAGGGGACAAACGGTAATGGCAAAGGAGCACCAGCTGCCCCGACAATCATGGACATTGACGGCAACGGCACGCTTGAAATTCTGGTGCAGACATTTGGGGCAGGGTTTTTTATCTATACCATACCGGGATCAGCAGAAAACCTTCTGCTCTGGCCAACAGCCCGGGGCAATTTTCTGCGTGATGGTACGCCCTTACGAGATGGAGCTTCTCGACAGAAAATCATGGCTCCAATCCACATGCTGCTTTTATGAAAAAGGATCTGCCAGCACACCAAAAAAGACGAAGGCGACAATCAAAGCGGGCTGAACGCCCGCAAGCCGTAAAAGTTCAGCAGCACGCCATCTGCACGCGCTGCTGAACTTTCACCAAAAGCATCGGCAATTCAGGGTAGTTGCCGACAGCGGCGAACTGTTACCGCAAGCCAATACATCATTGATACTGTCGATCTGGTTAAGCCCTGCGAAACCGGACATTGATTGCGGCAATCTCTTGTCTGGTTTCGTTCCACTCAAGCAGACCTACAATGTGTCATTAAAGTGCTCAGAGGCTGCGCTTCCCTTGTTTATGACAGGAAATGATGAGCCAGGCACTGATAGTCTTTTTACCAGACCTTAAGCAAGGGTGATAGAGAGCGGAATAGCATGCAGGCTCTTTTCCCTCTGGGCAGTTGTGCCCAGCTTCCAGTCTACACACCGGGTGTCATTGCCAAGCCGTTTTTCAATATCAGCAACAAGACCATTAATATTTATAACCGGATGTCTTGAAAATACTTCGGGCAAACCATAAGTCAGGTTACAGACCAGGCAGCAGCCCGGACGCTCATGTAAATCAAGGCTCAACACAAGGCGTTTTGCCTCGCTGTCATGGCTGACAAAGCGCAACACAATGTCATAGGCGCCTTCACTTGCATCCCCGAACAGTGCCTCAAAAAATTCATCGGCACGCTGGGGAGGAAAAAATTCTTTCAACACCTCATCAGTTAACAGCTGTTCCACAGTATCCATAATTATCCCTTCACTCTTTTCGGTATTTTTTTCTTTCTTTGTTTTTTTTAAAAAAAAATTGTTACACAGTCAGCCTTTGTGGATATTCTGTCCTGCACTGCACTCCTTATGGCGACTGCATCGCGCCACAGGAAATCCTGGTAGATTATCCAGAGCAGAGGCAAGTGTCAACATCCATTGCAGCTCCATCCGGGGTATGGTAAAAGTAGCCCATGCAACAGAATCTTTTTTCAGAGACTCCCCAGGAGCACCCCGGCAAACAGACAGGTTCAGTCATTACCCTTGACGCACTTAACCAGGCCCAATATGCCGCGGCAACCCATGGCCAGGGGCCGGTACTGGTTATTGCCGGTGCAGGCAGTGGCAAAACACGAACCCTTGTCTATCGTATGGCCTACCTGCTTGAGCAGGGGGTCGCACCGGAATCCATCCTGCTGCTCACCTTTACCAGACGCGCAGCCCAGGAAATGCTCTGGCGGGCGGGGGTACTCTCGTCCCAATCCTGTCAACGGGTACTGGGCGGAACCTTTCACGCAACCTCCAATATGCTGCTGCGGCAGCATGGGCATCATCTGGGTATTGGTTCCGGATTCACCATCATTGACCGGGGTGATGCCGAGGGAATAGTCAATCTGCTGAAATCCTCCCTGGGACTCTCAGGTGCAGGTAAACGGTTTCCATCAAAACGGGTTATTATCAACCTGTTGTCCGGCTCCATTAACAAGGGTCGCCCCATTGAAGACCTTGTTTTTGAATCACACATCCATCTCTCTGAATTTATTGATGATTTTCACGAAATTCGCAAGCATTATGCGCAGTTCAAACAGGATCACGGACTGCTTGATTATGACGACCTGCTGGTGTACTGGCAGCGTCTTCTTGCCGAATCTGAACAGGCCAGAAATGAGATATGCTCACGCTTCCAGTATATTCTGGTGGATGAATACCAGGATACCAATCTTATTCAGGCCGATATTGTCAGACTGTTGGCTGACCAGCATGACAACGTTATGGTTGTGGGTGATGATGCCCAGTCAATTTACAGTTTTCGAGGCGCAGATTTTTACAATATCATGCGTTTTCCTGAACAGTTTCCAGACACCAGGATTATCAAACTGGAGCAGAACTACCGCTCCATCCAACCCATCCTGACCCTGACCAATGCCATCATTGCAAGAGCAGAGAAGAAATTCACCAAAAACCTGTTTACCGAGTTAAGCGGCGACACCAGACCAGTTGTTTATACAGCTCGTAACGAGGCCGCTGAAGCTCGATTTATTGTTCATAAAATCAATGAGCTTAAAAACCAGGGCATAGAACTTTCAGAAATCGCAGTGCTGTTCCGGTCAGGATTTCATTCGTACAAACTTGAAATGGAACTGACCAGCAGAGTGGTTGATTTTGAAAAACGGGGCGGTCTTAAGCTCACAGAATCTGCACATATAAAAGATGTCCTTTCTTTTCTACGCATCCTGATAAATCCATGGGATAACCTTTCCTGGAACCGTATTCTACTCCATCTTGATAAGGTCGGGCCTAAAACAGCTCAAAAAATACTGGCAACAATTAAAGAACACGATGACCCGTTGCAGGCAATCACCCAATATACACCAGCGCCGGGATGGAAAGAAGGATTTTATCGCCTCACAGAAGCTCTCGGAGAGATGCGTAAATCCGAATTGGCACCAGGTGCTGTTTTTGATCTTGTCATGAACTATTATGAACCGATCTTTGAAAAAATTTATTACGACGATTACCCAAAACGAAAACGTGACCTCGATCAGATCAAGGCATTAATCGGCGGCTATGGAGATTTACAATCCTTTGTAGACGACACAGCGCTTGATCCACCAGAGACTTCATCCACCCTTGAAGAAGATGAGGAGAACAAACGGCTTGTCCTCTCGACGATCCACTCTGCCAAAGGGTTGGAGTGGGATGCTGTGTTTGTTATCGGACTGGCTGAAGGGCGTTTCCCCCATCAACGGGCAGAGCCGGGTGAGCAATGGGAAGAAGAACGCCGCCTGCTCTATGTGGCGGCAACGCGTGCTAAAAAACACCTTTTTTTAAGTTATCCAAAAGAGTTAATGACGCCTGACCGCAAATTTCACCGCACAGTCATGTCTCCATTTCTCAGGGAGATCAACCCGGGACTATACGAACTAGAAGACCCTGCACCAACACCGCCTTCATATGCGACAAATTCCTCAACAGGCATTCCTCCTGTGCAAACCAGAAAAACCGTAAAATCTGCACGGGTCGATTTTACCCCTGGTATGATGGTGAAGCATCCTTTTTTTGGTATTGGCAAAGTAAAGGCCGTGCCAGGGCCACGACGGGTGGAAGTCGCCTTTGATCGGCATGGAGATAAAATTCTTCATCTTGATTTTGCAAAACTGACAGTCATGGATCGATAATGAACTATGAGCAGGCCTGGGAGTTTCTTGACCGACTCCAGTTTTTTACAATAAAACTCGGTCTCGACTCCATGAACACTTTTCTGGGCAGACTGGGCAACCCCCATCAGCATCTGCCCTGCATCCATATTGGCGGTACCAACGGCAAAGGCTCAGTTGGCGCGACTCTGCTCTCCCTGCTCTCTACTGCCGGATATTCAACTGGTTTTTACACTTCACCACATCTCAGCTCTGTCAGGGAACGATTCAGAATTAACGACAACTATATTCCAAAAGAAGATTTCTCCAGACTTATTACAACCATTGCCAACGTGCTTGATGGCGAGCAGATAACCTATTTTGAATGTACCACAACCCTTGCCATGCTCTGGTTTGCAGAACAAAATATTGATTGTGCTCTTCTTGAGGTGGGGATGGGCGGCAGGCTTGATGCCACAAATGTTGTCACCCCGCTGCTCTCCATCATTACCAATGTTTCCATGGATCACGAACAATATCTTGGCACAACTCTTGCTCAGGTATCTGCTGAAAAGGCAGGAATAATCAAACCGGGAATCCCGGTGGTCTCAGGTGTGGCCCATGATGTTACCGAACAGGTTATTACCCGGAAATGTCAGGCTGAACATTCCAAACTGCTGCTTTATGGTCGAGATTTTTCCGGCAGCGCAAGCCGGCAAGATCCTGCTCGATTTGATTACACTGGTATCCACGGCAGCAGGTACACCGACCTCCCCCTGGCCATGAAAGGACATTACCAGATAAGCAATACCAGTCTGGCACTTGCTGCAACAGAACTGCTCAAGGATCAGGGCTGGAAAATTGCTGACCAGGCCATTACCCAGGGGCTTTCCCGGACACGCTGGCCAGGCAGGCTGGAATCGTTTTATCTGACTGATAATACTACTCTTACCGATGCACTGGAAAAGGGTCTTCATTTTCTGCTTGATGGCGCACATAATCCGGCCGGTGTTGCAGCACTTGCTGCTGCGCTGCAGCAGGAATTTTCTTACAGCCGCCTTATTCTCATCTGGGGCGCCATGGCTGATAAGGATATCCATACGACTCTTGCAGAAATAGCCCCGCTGGCTGATGTGATGATCTTTACCACGCCTCGGTCTGAACGTTCTGCCACCGGGCAACAGTTACAAGCCTCTTTACCCGAAAGTAAACTTCTCCAGATACACACCACCGATTCTGTGCAGGAAGCAATAGACAAAGCCAGAAAAACAGCATCAACAAACGATCTTATCTGCATAGCCGGTTCCCTCTACCTTGTTGGAGAGGCTCGTCATATTCTGCTGGGAGAGCTGGTTGACAATGGATGATTTTTTTTCTTTTGGCGTAGATGAAGCGTTTATTAAAGCTGAGCGGAACAAAGCGCGATCACTTAGAAAAACACGATGGTGGCAGCAGGTAACCGCCTCAGGAACCTGCCATTACTGTGGTCGAGAAGTTGGTTTTAAGCAGCTCACCATGGATCATGTCGTTCCCCTGTCCCGGGGAGGTCGCTCTACCAAAGGGAATATTGTGCCCTGCTGCAAACAGTGCAATATTGCCAAAAAAGCTGATCTCCCTCCAGAACTGGAAAATCTTTAATTCGCATGGTAGGGTCAAATTCGCCAGCTGCATGAGATAACCCAAAGGTTTTCCACTAAAAATCGACATTTCGAAGTGGCAAGCTCATAGCTGCCAGAACTTCATATCATCACCTTTCACTTATATTCCGGATCACTTTAGGGGCCTGGAAAAGACATTTTTCCAATGGATCTGGATATCTTTTTTTTCTGGTCATTGAGATGCGTCAAGGTAAACCCCACAAATTTACAATAGTGTCTCTTGTTCCAGACACTTTTTTTAATGCATTATAGGAGCTGATGGGGTAAAAACGATCTTTCCAGATGCTATCATCTTGTTTTTCCCAGCGCAGTGGTTACCGTAGAGAGATGATGAAAATGCCTTTAAAAAGGAAATAACTTTGCAAAACAGGA
>RKSL01000276.1 GCA_008633435.1 Candidatus Desulfobulbus rimicarensis
TACTGGTTGAGAGATCATTGAGCTGGTCACCGATGTTTTCGAGATGTTCTTCAACCTCCTCTCTAAAACACTCCAGTAACTCCTCATCAAAAGCCAGAGATGCGCCCTCTGGCTCGTCAACATCATCAAGACCGCGATTTTCATCAGTAGCCGCAAACAGGCTATCGAGTTCTGCGCCAAGATCCTCCTCAGGCGACTGGAGATCAATTTCAGATAGAGTAGAATTATCATCTTGGTGAACAAGGGTATGAAAAACTGCCTGGATGCGTGTTACGTCCTCGGCATAGTCCCCATCAGGGACACTTGAAATCTTTTCGAGAAGATCTGCGCCCTCAAACATTGCATTAATAATTTCAGGCGTTATCCGTGCCGATTCATCATGGAGCCAATCCAGAAAATCTTCGAATTCATGCCCCCACTCGGCAACAGATTCGACACCGATAACAGCAGCGGCACCTTTCATGGTATGAACCGAGCGTCGTAGCGAGTGAAGAGCCTCACGATGGATAGCTTTCTTCTCTGAAGGAGCCTGCACCATCTCTGCCAGGAGGTTGAGCTGATCGCCCATATTCTCAAGATGCTCTTCAACCTCTTCATTAAAGCATTCCAGCAACTCCTGATCCATCGAGATCACGGGTGGTGTCGTTTCAGCAGCTGAAACCTTTTCAGCCTTTTTCTCCTCCACGATTTCATCTGACTCAGCAAACAACTCATCAAAACCTGAATCTACAAGAGATTCATCCGTGTCAAGTTCATTGAACAAATTTTCCAAATCATCATCTACATCTTCGTTGTCTTGTTCAAGTTCTTGAAAAAAATCATTTGTTACAGCAGGTTCAGCGTCATCTATCTCGGCAAAAAAATCATCAACTCCTGAACCAGCCGTTGTCTGTTGAGGTGCCTCTACGTTTGAAAATAAGAGCGAGACGCTTTGATACAACTTTTCATCGCCGGTATCTCCCTTAGCGAGGGCATCACAATACATGCCAAGCTTCTGTACAGTCTCATCCATGACATCGATAAGCTGTACGTTAAATTTCTGCGTGCCAGCCATAATAATGTCAAGCATGTCCTCCATAAGACCGGCCGACCGGCTTAGCTCTGTTAACTGCACCATGGCTGCAACACCGCTTATGGTGTGCGTCATGCGATGCAGCTCTTTTACAGTTACCGCATCATCAACTTTGCCCCGAAGAGCCTTCAGACAGCTGTGCATCTCTGGAAGATAGCCCTTCACTTCTCCCAGAAGATCCTGTATTATCGCCGTATCTGTTGCATCCGTCATACGTATCTCCTTGAACAACCGATAGGACTATGCTGTCGCTGCATCAAGTAATTTTTGAGAAGAGAGGAACTCATCCACATCAAAAAGACTAATTTCCTTTTCTGCATCGCGCTCCAGGTAGACTGCCCATCCTGCAAAAAAATGTTGAGGACGATTGGATTCCTGCGGAAGATTAGCGAGACGCTCTGGTAGCCGGTATAAAGAACGGGTTCCGATGAGACCATCTACAGTAATGGCCACCTTCATATTGTTGTTATGAACTACAAGATAAGGTTGGTCAGGAGAAGTCTGTGCTCGGTGGCTCTCAAGAAAACTCTCCAGATTGACAACAGAAACGATCTCTCCGCGAATATTTGTTATGCCGGCAAGCCAGTCAGGGAGCAATGGAAGTCGTCGCAAATTCTGTAATTGACCCGCCTCCTGTACAGAGGACAACGGAATGGCCATGCTCATACCAGCAACGGTGAAGCAAATTGTATATCCTATAAATTCCCGTTGTTCAGTTTCATCTACGACATCAACGTTACCTTTTCCCAGCTCAACAGCTGAGGTAATTCCACTGTCAATCTGTTTGACAAGCTCCAGAAGCGTGCACTGGTCGTGCTCAGGCAACTGCTTATTATCACTCTCCTGATGCGCTGTATCAACAGACATATCGTTCATAATTTTCAACCTTAACCAAGATTTCTGGCAACAGCATCAAGCAGATCCTGTTCATCGAATGGTTTGGTCAAGTACTCGTCTGCCCCCTGTTTTTTTCCCCAGAATTCATCTGTTTTCTGATTTTTACTTGTTAACATTATCACAGGAATATCTTTGAGATTATCAGTGGTTTTAAGTTTTCTACACGCTTGAAAACCATCCATTTTAGGCATGACAACATCAAGAATAATCAAGTCCGGTGATTCTGCATGAGCCTGCTTCAAGGCCTCTTCACCATCATTAGCCGTCACTATGTCGTAGTTTTTTGTCTGCAACGAAGCAAGTATAATTTTCAATTCGGTGGGACTGTCATCTACAACTAATATTTTTTTTCCGGCCATGATCATTCCTTGGTAATCAATTAGCAGTTGGTACACATTACAGACCTTTAATCACTGCCTCCAGCTGGCAAAGCCCAATGGTCTATCCAATACGCAATTTTCCTACTTAGCAGTGTGCAACACACCGTATATGTAAATTATACGGAACGATTTACAAAAAACAAGAAATTAATAACAACGGGCAATTAAAGAATAAAGGGTGCCTTGAAAAATTAGAATTTTCGTTCGAGGTCAAGGAGCAGGAAAATT
>RKSL01000013.1 GCA_008633435.1 Candidatus Desulfobulbus rimicarensis
CATCCAGGGCCTGTACAACCTGTTGATTAAGGCTTTCCCGAGCTTCAAAAGTCTTATCCAAGCTTATTTTGCCAATGGCTGAACGCAGGGAGGTCTGGGCAAGCTGGGAGGCAGCAAAATGATAATTTTCAATACCATAAGCTGACTGACGGGAATTCATCACCTGCAGATAAAGCACGCCATCAACTTCCATGGTCACGTTATCTGCGGTAATACAGGTTTGTGCGGGTATATCAATGGGTTCCTCTTTAAGATTACGCTTATAGGCAATGCGATCGATAAAAGGCACCAGAATATGAAACCCTGCTTCAAGGGTTTTACGATATTTTCCCAGCCGCTCAATCACAAACTCATTACGTTGCGGCACCACCACTGCTGTCTTCTTCAAAACAAAAATGATAAAGGCAATAAGGGCAATAACGCCCACAAGAAGATTATTCATTGTCATGCTCCTGCGCAGAATTTAACGGCCGTACAGTGACAGTCAGATCATTTTTCCCTATAATATCAACAGGTGTTCCTGCATTTATGGTTTTATCGGCAACTGCATTCCAAAACGACCCCCCATATTTTACCCGGCCGACAGCCGGGGGGATGATATCGTCTGTCACCACGCCTGTTCCTTCAACCGGATCGATAACCACGGAATCATCCTGCTCAAATGCGCCGCCCAGAAAGACTGTACGCAACTTTGTCCGCAGCAGAAAAAGGGTAAGCAGTGAGCTGAGAAGAAAAATCAGCAACTGGCTGGTCAATGAAAGTTCTGTTACCGCAAGCACCAGGGCTACGCACCAAGCCCCTATCCCGAAAAAGAAAAGAATAAACCCTGGCAATGCCATCTCAACAAGAAAACAGGCTATGCCAGCCAGAAACCAGAGAAGAACCGATGAAATACCCATATACAGCCTCACCTGTCAGAAGAACCGTCCCAGGCCATTCCTGGACAGACGGTGCTGAAATTTGAAAAATCGTAACTGATCAGATGTATCCAATCTTCAAGCAATCAGGCCGCCTCGCATAGACGGTGACACCGCTTCGCTGTTATAGCTCGTTGGCCTGCCCGGAGTCTCACAGGTTCGCTTACCTACCTGAATCTCTGGCACATCTGATCAGTTACACTCTGTGGTTTTGCAAGTTTTTTGCACCCACCTGAATAGTCACGAAAAATCTTCG
Source organism: Candidatus Desulfobulbus rimicarensis (assembly GCA_008633435.1). Taxonomy (GTDB): domain Bacteria; phylum Desulfobacterota; class Desulfobulbia; order Desulfobulbales; family Desulfobulbaceae; genus Desulfobulbus_C; species Desulfobulbus_C rimicarensis. The sequence continues at coordinate 1,174 of RKSL01000013.1, forward strand.
CTTAAATGGAAATTTCCTGGGCGTGACAGAGCATACATCACCAAAAAAACACTGTTTATTGCTATCTTTTCCCAAAAGGCTCCCATGCTCACAATCTAGCACAGCAGAGTGGACAAAATCAAACCAATTACACGTAGCGTACCCCTATTCCTGATTTGTTCACGCCGACCGCTGATGGAAGTCGCTCTAAACGAGTGGCGCAGGGGTTGCCGGCAAGCGGTTACCATTTCACAATGGTCTTTGCCCTTGTAATTTGATGGCTCTTGCGGTATTGCTTCTGCCCAATGATGGCTACTTTACGTTTTTTATTTTTTTATACTTCCCATGGCAAACGCCCCCATACTTACAATCAGTAATATTCACAAAAGATTTGGCGAGCTTGAAGTTTTGCACGGCATTTCACTTACCGCCCACCAGGGAGATGTGATTTCCCTCATCGGCTCCTCAGGTTCCGGCAAATCAACCTTTCTTCGCTGTATCAATTTGCTTGAAACTCCGGATCAGGGTGAAATTGAACTGGAAGGCGAGGCCATTACGTTTACGACCAACCGCAAAGGGCAACGAACTGTTGCCGACCCGAAACAGATTCAGGCGTTGCGATCACGCATTGCCATGGTCTTTCAGCAGTTTAACCTCTGGTCACACATGACTGTATTGCAAAATGTTACCGAGGCACCGGTCTGTGTTCAGGGGCTGCCCCGTGCCGAAGCTCAGGCAATAGGGATGGAGTATCTTGAAAAAGTAGGTATTGCTGATAAGGCAGATTTATATCCGGCTTTTCTTTCCGGAGGACAGCAGCAACGGGCGGCCATTGCCCGGGCTCTTGCCATGCGCCCTGAAGCAATTCTTTTTGATGAACCAACCTCGGCCCTTGACCCTGAGCTGGTCGGAGAAGTACTTGCTGTTATGCGGCGACTGGCCGATGAAGGCATCACCATGATCGTCGTCACCCATGAAATGAGTTTTGCCCGGGATGTTTCCAACAAGGCTATTTTTCTGCATGGCGGAGTTATCGAAGAAGAGGGCGAGCCGGGAAAACTTTTCAACTCTCCCAAATCAGAACGATTGCAGCAGTTTTTATCAAGTGCAATGGATGAACAGAACTAACCAGCGCCTCTCCAGAAATGAGCAATTTCGTTCAAAATCAGGTAAGCGCAGACTCCGAGGACTGCGAAAAAAATAAGCGTAGGCATATACTTGATATTCCGAGCATTATTTTCTTGAGCATGACGAAGAGTTTGGGCGAAAGGGCCATTTCTGGACAGACACTAACCAGCATGGCTGGATCGGGTTACAGATTGGTGTAATACCAAGGCTGCAGCTCCCTTGGTGATCGGTTACCACAATACAACACAACCAGTAACAACACAGGAGAATCACGATGAAAAAAATGATTTTAACACTCACTCTGGCTGCAACAGTTCTTGCCAGCCCGGTATTGGCAAAAACTGTACGCATCGGCACTGAAGGAGCGTATGCGCCTTATAATTTTGTTGACGACACCGGCAAGCTTGCCGGTTATGAAATTGACCTGGGCAATGCTCTCTGCGCTGAAGCCAAACTGACATGTGAATTTGTTACCAATGAATGGGACACCATCATCCCCAACCTTATTGCCGGTAACTACGACATGATCATGGCGGGCATGTCGATAACCGATGAGCGTAAAAAAACCATTGCCTTCAGTGACGAATATTATCCTGCCGCACCTTCTCGCTTTATGGCGGCAAAAGATGCCAAATTTGATTTTGCCAACCTCAAAGGAAAGAAAATCGGGGTGCAGGGGGCAACCATGCAGGCCGCATACGCCCAGGAGCATCTGGCACCTGCCAACAAGATCCTCTCTTTTGAAACCTTTGATCAGTCGGTAGCAGACCTTGCTGCCGGTAATATTGATCTGCTGCTGGCTGATGCTGATCCGCTTGAAAACGTCGTTAAGGCCTCTAAAGGCGCGATGGTCTTTGTTGGCGACGGTATCCGCATCGGTTCTGGTGTAGCCATTGGTCTTCGCCAGAAAGACACTGAGCTCAAAGACACCCTCAACAAAGCCCTGGCGAGCCTGAAGAAAAAAGGAACCGTTGATGAGCTGATCAAAAAATATTTCAAGGCGGGTCCTTTCTACAGCAACTAATCCAGGAACCGGACAAACCCAAAAGGCGTAAAAAAACGTCACCGTACCGCGTGGAGCCAAAAGAGCATGCCGGTTCAAAAAATGACCTTATCTTTTTTGAACCGGCAGCTCATTGAACCCCGGCAAAGCTCAACGACTCCGTCTCTTTTCAAGGTAGACTGCAGGCCACCAGCATAGCTGACACCAAATGAACCGGTATCTTTCCAACAACTATTGCATGGTTTTTTCAAACCCCCTTCATGCTTGAATCGATAATCACTACAATCACCTCCTGGCTTGGTGAGGATATCGGGGCAAAACTTGCCTATATCAGCAATGGTAAACACCTGGCCTGGTATGCCAGTGTGCGCTTTACCCTGATAGCCGCCTTGGGCAGTGCTGTCTTTGCCGTCTTTTTCGGCCTGATAGGAGCCATGCTCAAACAGGCCTCGTTTCCGCCATTCCGGTGGATAGGCAATGTTTACACGACACTTGCCAGAGGTATTCCTGACCTGCTTTTTATCCTGTTTTTCCCCCTGGCCTTTGAACAGAGTGTTGAATATTTGATGGCACGCTCCAGATGCGGTGCTGAAGTTGTTGCCGCAGCCACAACCTGGCCGCCCTGCCCGGAGGCACAATGGCTCTTAAGCACTGGTGATTACCTGTTCATGGCCTGTCTCTCTCTTGGCATTGTGTATGGCGCTTTTGCCGCAAATGTCATCCACGGGGCCATGCAGGCTGTTTCCAGGGGACAGCTTGAGGCGGCAGCAGCGTACGGATTTTCCCCCAGACAGGTCTTCTGGCGATTCAAGGTTCGGCAGATGTGGGTGTATGCCCTGCCCGGCCTCTCCAATGTCTGGATTTTGCTGATCAAGGCAACGTCCTATCTCTCACTGTTGCAGATTGCTGATATTGTTGCCTGGGCCGGACGACTTGGCGGTGCCAATTACTTTCCGGGCATGGGGCTTGTCCATCCGGACTGGCGCTGGAGATATTACCTGGTTCTGTTTGTCTTTTTTATCCTGTTCACCATGGTCTCGGAATGGTTGTTTGAAAAATTGCAAAAACGGGCAAGCCGGGGTATGTCGCTGGCCGGGGTGAAAAGTAATGGTTGATACACTCATGCACAGCAGCTTTATGCACGATGTAATCGTGCTGGCAAAACCTGCCCTGTTCAATGTCTATTTTGCCCTGGTTTCCATTCCCATCGGGTTTCCTCTGGCCATATTTCTCGCCCTTGGCAAGGGGAGCCGGAACACCCTGTATTCCGTATTTTCACGGGCATTTATCTATGCCTTCCGAGGCTCGCCGCTGTTCATTCAGTTTTTCATGTTTTATTCCATCATGCTGGCCTTAAACAGGCCCCTGTGGAAACCTCTGGGCATTGACGATTTTGTACTCCATCCCCTCTTTTTAGGGCCTCTTGTTCTGGTCTTAAATACTGCGGCCTACAGTGCAGAAATTTTTTATGGCGCCCTGAAATCAATCCCAAATGGAGAAGTTGAGGCAGCCCAGGCCATGGGCATGAATCCCTGGAATATTTTTCGAAAAGTCACCTGGCCTAATATGCTTCGCCTGGCCTGGCCGGCATATAGTAATGAAATGGTTTTTTTATTTCAGGCAACATCCATTGTCTATTTTACCCTGCCTGTCATTGACGATCAGAAAGACCTGCTGAACATGGCAGGTGAGCTCTTTGAAAAAGATTACAACCTGTTCCTCCATTTTGGTGTTGCAGGCCTCTATTTTTTGGTCATCTCCATGGCATTGTTCTGGGCAGCTGGGATTGTCCAACAACGACTAAACCGACATTTACACCGTAAGAAAAAGCCGTTCTCCATTCGAATTTTTGCAAAACCACGGCAGCTCACCTCATAAACTCCTGCACCAGCCTGCTGCCTGCCGTGAACCAATCCCCTCATGGTTAAACTGGTGCATTGAGAATACAAGCATCTTCAGGGGAGACCACCAAACCAGCTCACAATCTCCAGCACTGGACAACAGCCCCGCACTGGTTTATCCTTTATAACTGGTATGGAAAATATTCGTTCACGGAAAGAACACCAACACAACTGTTTCACCTGCCTGGAGCCTTTGGAACTACTGAGAAACTCTCAACAAAATTCGTATCTATTACCACCAGGCAAGGATTATACATATGGCTAAATATTGTATCGGTATTGATACCGGCGGCACCTATACTGACGGGGTACTGCTGGATACAGAAACCAGAAAAATCGTTCACCGGGTCAAAGAGGCCACAACCCACCATGACCTGGGCATAGGCGTGGGGCGAACACTGACAAGCCTTCTGGGTGAAGATATTTCCCCCGGCGATGTGCAACGGCTGGCAGTGTCCACCACTCTGGCCACCAACGCCATTGTCGAAGGACGAGGCGCGCGGGTAGGGTTGTTTGTTTTCGGCTATGTCCGCCATTTCAAACTTCCTATAATCGCCAATATTTTTTTAAAAGGCGGCCATAAAATCACCGGAGAGGAAGACGAGCCCATTGATATCGAAGGGCTGGTTGATACCATCCAGGGGCTGAAAGATGAGGTGGACAGCTATGCAGTCTGCGGTGCCATGGCCATTAAAAATCCAGCTCATGAGCTGGTGGCCGAAGAAGCCATCTCCATGCTTGATCCCAAACCGGTTTTCTGCTCGCATAAGGTAAGCGACCATCCCGGTATGCGGGCCCGGGCAGCTACTGCCTGCCTGCATGCCAAACTGATGCCGCTCATGGTGGGTTTTCTCTCCTCTATTCAGCTCTCCATGCTGAAAACCAAGATCAGCTGCCCGGTCACAATTATCTGCGGTAACGGCAAGGGGGCAAGCCTTGATCAGGCAGTGGAACGGGCGGCCATAACCATGGCCAGTGGCCCTGCGGCTACAGCCCGCTTCGGTTGCACTGCCGGAGAGCCGACAGCCCTGATTGTTGATGTGGGCGGCACAACAACTGATGTCTGCATGATACGGGATGGCCAGCCTGTACTCAATAACGAAGGCTGCCTGATAGGCCAGTGGCAAACCCATGTCGAGGCCATTGACATGTACACAGCCGGGGGTGGCGGTGATTCCCATGTTATCTGTTCACCGGAAAACCAGGTGGCCCTGCAAACCTCACGGGTGCAACCGCTGTCCATGACCACGAATCTCCCTGACCCATCTGCATGGCTGGGGTGCGGCCTGAAAAATGCCATAGTTATGCCGGTAACAGGACTTGACGATCAAACCATTGCTGATGATGAAATTCTGACCAGGCTGCAGCAAAGCCCGGCAACCCTGCAAACCCTTGCCGAAGAAACGTCGTTTTCCGGAATACTTCTGGAAAAACATCTTGAACAGCTGGTCTACCAGCAACAGGTGCAGATGGCCGGGTTTACGCCCACAGATGCACTGCATGTGCAGGGAAAGCTCAATATCGGTAATGCTGACCAGGCCCGTGCTGCTGCTGAAATCCTGGCGGCTGCCCTGAATCTTGATGTGGACAGCTTTTGCGCCCGGGTCATTTCTGAAACCGAAAAGACCATTGAAACAATTATCCTGGATTATCTTGGCCGCAAAATATGGGATGACGCCCAGGCCGCACCCTTTTTAAACCGCAGGAATAACGAACTCTTTTCCGTTGATTTTGCTGTGAAAATCCCCATTATCGGCATCGGTGCCGCAGCCCGATCCTTTTTGCCCGGTGTCGCCAAAAATTTACAAACGACTGTCCGATTTCCCGATTATTATGAAGTTGGTAACGCCATCGGCGCAGCCCTCATTGGTATGGAAGAGGCACACCTATGAAAAACACACCACGTTTATCCCGTCGACGGGCCATTCTCCTTGTGGCCATGGTCGTATCCCTGCTCTTTGGCGGCCAGCTTTTTGGCAAGTCGTCAACCCATAAATGGAGCAAAACCTCACCTGAAATCAACCTTGGCCATATCTTTGAAGGTGCCATCAATAAACGGGGAAAACCCACTGGATTTCATTCCCGCCCGGGTGGCAACGACCCCAGATTTGCCCGGCTTAAAAAAATCAAAGGCCGCCCCAATCGAAGCGGGGTCTATACCGCTGAAGTTGAGATATATGACAAACGGGAAAAAACATGGAAGAAAAAATTCTCTACCCTGTTCCCCGACTCAATGAGCCAGGATGAGGTCATCAACACCATTCTCCATGCCTGGAAACATCGAAAAGCTGGCAACCGGAAAAAATGGGAAGGTCCTTCCGGTAAGGGATTTTCCATTCAGGGATATCTCAACAGACGCGGCAATATTAATACCGCTTATCCGCTGTATCGGCGTGACAGATAATCGTCTGGGAGCCTTGAGCCTACATCACGCCCATCGCCCCCATCAATTTTGACAGGATCAAGACCATGAAAGTTGCAATTCGTTTTTACCGTGACCAGGAACAACAACCCCGCGTACAAGCCCTTGAAGAACAGAATGCCATGGCCGACTATCTTGAAAGTGACCTTCAGGACAGCGCCACAATTACCGAAATTCTGCAAAAAACCGAAAAAGAATTCTCTGAAAAAGAAAATGAAATCAGCGGCAACAGCTACACCCTGCTGCTCACTCCGGAAACCATCACCCTGGAAAACCTGTTTGACGATGAAATCGAGCCGTATCAATTGGACATGGAACAGTTCAGAAAAATCGTCCAGAGCTGGCTGGAATTTCTTGATAATCCGTCAATACTATCCCTTGTCCCCAGATTATAGGATGTACAAATAATAAGACTGGGAGCATTGCTTATCCTGCCAATCCACTGTATCCATACATAAGTACACCTGGATGTGATCACCCAATCACAACCGATGCTGTAAACCACAACCCATGAAAGTCCGTGCTCTATGGTACGCTTAATGAGTACCATGTATCTGGCCTTTCAACTCTACTCAAGAGGAGATTATGAACAAACTTGTTTTATTACTGAGCGGATTGTTGCTCACACCAGCTGTGGCGTGTGCAGATCCCGGTGATGTCAGCATTGGCGTTAAAGGCGGCACACTTGGTGTCGGTGTTGAAGCGGGCCTGAAAATGTCTGATTATCTTGCACTTCGGGGCGGAGTAAACTATCTGCGTTTTGATTTTGACACAACTATTCATAAGATTGACTATAATTTTGAGCCCACATTTTTTAATGCTGATCTACTCCTGGACTTCCACCCCTTTGCCAATCCTTTTCGAATCACCGGTGGTCTTTATATCAATAACAACGAAGTCGATGTTGACGGTGTCTATCGTCAAGACCTGCTGCCACAGGATTACCGCCAGTATGGCTACCTGATTGACCAGGCGCATGTTAAAGGTACAGTCAGCTATAACAGTCTGGCACCCTATCTTGGTATCGGCTGGAGTTCGAACCAGCACGGCCCGGGCTGGGGATTTAATGTAGACCTTGGCGTGGTATTCCAGGGAAGCCCCGAAGTTTCCGATCTTTACCTTGATGATCCCTGGGGGTTGGGGCAGCGCGATGAGGTAAAAACCTGGCTTGCCGGGGAACGACAGGAGATTGTCGATGAGCTGGATAAATACGAATACTACCCCGTGGCATCCTTGACCATCAAGTACAGCTTTTAAAGGCAACCTTGAAAAATGAGGTTTTTTGTTCGGGCTCAGGTAAGCGACCGACGGGAGACTCTGAGGATTGCGTAAAAAATAAGCGCAGGCAGTTAAGTGATATCGGAGTTTACGTTTACCTCCGAGCAGTCTTTTTTGAGCATGACGCAGAGATCGGACAAAAAGACCATTTTGGGACAGGCACGAGTTAACGACACTTTGAAAGCCAATTGTGCAAGGTTGCCTGAAGAACAGTAACCACTGCCCCCCTACCGGCTGAAAATTATTCTCCCGGACAGGGGTGCTGGTGAACGGTTACCCGTCAACTATCCCTTTCAACTTCCTTTTCAAAAGAATCCTGTTCAGATACGTTTTTGGGCTACGCGAACCCCTCATCCGTCCCTGCAGAGTTCTTCTCGGGGCAAAGAGCAAATCCACAAGATGAATTGTCGGTGTCTGGCGTCCCAGGTAGTTGCTGCAGCCTGCACAATAGGCAACGATAAGTCGTCCTCCTGCCTCCTGCCTGCGCAATGCTATCCAGTTATCTGAGAGGTGATTATCCATATAACCAACTCCGCCTCCTTCTCCACAACACAAGGTATTACCCTGGCAATGCGCCATTTCTTCAACTTCAAGCCCTGAACCACGAACAAGCGTGCGCACAGCATGGTGAATCTGCTGCTCATTGCGTAACCCACAGGGGTCATGCACTGTGACGGTGCCGGAAAACCGTTTTTGCCAGCAAAACGTTTCAGCAAGCTCCTCGTAGACTGTGGTTACAGCCAACCCTGTGCCATAAATGGCAAACATTCGATAACAGTTTGGGCAGGCCACAACCACCTTACCCACCCCTTTATCCAGCAAGGTCTTGACCAGGCGGCCAAACGTATCCGTAAAGTATTGGTGCCTCCCCAGGTCATGGGATGGTTTGGTGCAGCAGTCCAGGACAAGCCCCAGCCCCGGGATATGGCTGCTCAACTCGTGAAACAACGCAATCACTCGCTGCGGCCGCGTCCCTGGCAGGGCACATCCTGGGAAAAAAACCGTATGACAACCGGATGGCAGACCATACCAGGTAAGAAAGGACGACGTACCCAGACGCTCGTAGGTCACCAGATTCCTGTGACAACGAAAATCCCCTTCCCCCTTCAACCCCGCCTGTTTACGCAGATCAAGAAACATCGCGGCCGGGTCAATATCCAGCGGACATACCTCGGTACACAGCCCACATAAACTACAGAGAAAGGCGTGATCAAAAGAGAAGTCGCCTTGAATCACAGCAGCGGCCTGTTGTCCGGGCAAGCCATACTGCTGCAAAAAAAGGCAGTCACGGCTGCATTTGCCACATTCTGTACATAACCTGGCAATGTCTGCTGCACTTTGCGCTAAACCGGGTGCATTTTCACCCTCCCGGCGTATTTTCATTTACATCCCCCCACATCGTGGCTATTATAAAAGAGAATCAATACCAATAAACCAGCATGACTGAACCGGGTTAGCCAGCAACAGCTCATCAAGTCAGTCACTGCGCATGGCAACACATGGGATAATGAAGCCCATGGCCCCGTTATAATCATGGAACATTTTCTTGCCCAACTGGAAACCTATCTGCAGACATCATTGCTGCTCGCTTTTGCCGCCTCTTATCTTGGCGGAATGCTTGCCAGCCTGACCCCTTGCGTGTACCCGATGATCCCAATTACCGCCGGTGTGATAGGGAATGCAAATATTGGCGGTTCCAAGGCTCGAGGGCTGTTTCTTTCGCTCTGTTATGTCACGGGAATGGCGTTGACCTATGCCGGACTCGGCATTTTCGCCGCCGCCACAGGCCGCTTTTTTGGTACGATCAACACCAGCCCATGGACCTATCTTGTTATCGGCAATATTATCCTGATTCTGGGCATTGCCATGCTTGATGCCTTTCAACTACCCGCAATTGCTCCAAAATTTTCTGCAAAAATAACCGGTGCGCCCGGAGCGCTGCTGGTCGGAATTTTCACAGGTTTTATTGCCGGGCCTTGCACAGCCCCGGTACTCGGTATGTTACTGGCCTATGTCGCCTCGACCCATAATATTGTCCTTGGCGGTTTATTACTCTTTGTGTTTGCCTTTGGCATGGGAACCATTCTGCTGGCAGTGGGAACCTTTTCCGGCCTACTGGCCTCCATACCGCGCTCAGGAAACTGGATGGTTATGATCAAGAAATCCATGGGCGTTTTTATGATACTTCTGGCTGAATATTTCCTTATCCAGGCAGGAATGAAATTTTTGTAATCCCAGGTGTGCAATACCTCGTCATTTTTTTCGCGCGAGCTCAGTTAAGCAGACCTGTAAGATGACAAATAGCGATTATACAAGGTAGTCTTTAATCTTTTTATTTTGTAACTATTCAGGTGGATGCAAAAAACTTGCAAAACCACCGAGTGTAACTGATCAGATGTGCCCGGGATTCAGGTCGGTAAGCGAACCTGTGAGACTCCGAGCAGGCCAACGAGCTATAACCCGTCTATGCGAGACGGCCTGATCGCCTGAAGATTGGGTACAGCTGAACAGGTACTTTATTTTACTTTATGGAGAATTATACCCATGACCACAATACGCCGTTTTTTTCTAATCATCTCCCTGCTGCTGCTCCTGCCCATCAGTGCTTTTGCCCTGAACCAGGGTGACCCCCTGAAAGCGTTTTCTGCAACAGACATGGACGGTAAATCTGTTGATCTTGCCTCGGTCATCGGCAACAAACCAATCATGCTTGTTTTCTGGGCTTCATGGTGTCCCAACTGCCGCAGTGAAGTGCCTAAGGTCAATGCGCTACGGAAAAAATTTCAGCAACAGGGGATGCAGTTTCTGGGAGTCAATGTCGGCCACAACGATTCCGTTGCCAAAGCCCGTCGCTTTATGGACAAATACCAGATGAGCTATCCGGTCGTCTTTGACAAGGACAGTGCTATTTCACATGAGTATGCAATCCAAGGGGTTCCCACGGTTCTTGTTGCCAACAAACAGGGTATTATTGTTTTCAAAAATTACGGTGTTCCTGAAATCACAGATAAGGATTTTGCCCAGCTCAATAAATAACCGGCTGGGCTGTTCCGGCGGTTTCTTCACCAAACAGACCAAGATTCTGCCCGGTGGCAGCCAGCAACCGTTGCCGGGCAAGATGGAAACTGACCAGAGCCTGGGCCAGACGGTTATGGGTGGTGTTCAGATCTTTTTGCGCCTCATTAAGCCGCACCAGTGAGGTCACTCCGGCTTCATACTCTCGGCTGGCTATTTGTCGATTTTCTTCAACCAGGGTAACAGTCTCCTGCTGCAGACGAACCTGCTCCCTTGCCGCCTGCAGCAGGGCCACATACTGGCGTACTTCTGCTGTAACAGTATTACGTAACTCTTTAAGCGCAAACTCCCTCTCCCGAAGTTTCAGCCGTTCTTCGAGTACTCTTGCCCGATCCGCACCGCCGGAAAAAAGTCTCCAGGAAACATTAAGGGCAATATAATTGCCGAAATCATCTTCTGTTAACTCATAGCCCTGCTCCTGACCGCCGTCTACTGCCCCACCCAATTGCACTTTAGGCCAGAAGATGGCCTTGGCCCTACCAATGGCAGCCTTGCCTGCTGCGACCTGAAATCCCAATTGACGAATGTCAGGACGACTTGCCAGCGCGTTTTTGATCAGCTGAGCAATATCTTCATCATTTTCACCACCAGTACATGTACTGTCCATCTCCTCAAGCTGAATGGTTTCGGGGAAAGCTCCATCCTCCACCCCAAGTAATGCAGCCAGGCCATACATGGCAGCCTCATATTGCCGATGCTCAAGCAACCTGGTTGTTTGCGCCTGGTTAAGCTGTACCTTAATATTTAACACGTCTCCCCAGGTTCCTGTTCCTGCCTCAAACCGGCTGTTGGCATCGCGAAGCTGTTGCGCGTAAAAAACGTTATCTGCACTGGCAATCTGTTCTCTGGTTCGGATGAGCTGCGCATTGAAAAAAGCCTCTGCTACGGCTGAAAGTAATCTACGCTGGCTGTCCAGTCGGGCGGCTCCAGCCGACTCTTTATCCGCCTCCATCTGGTCTATAAAAAACGACCTGTAGAATCCGTCAAAAAGCACCCAGGTGGCCTCAAGGCTTGCCCCGCTACTCTCAACATAACGCCGGGGTGTTGTCTCCCTTTGAGCCAGGGCTTCAAAAACAGTATCAGAACGTCGGCTTCGCTTGAGTTGCCCATTCAGGTTGACATTGGGCCACCAGGCTGCGGAAGCCTGCTTTACCCTTGCCCGAGCCTGGGCAAAACGCGCCCGGGCAGCGGCAATACCCGGATTATCCTGCAACGCCACCTTCTGGGCAGTTGGCAGGTCAAGCAGCGTCAGCGTACTGAAATCAACCGCAGATTCAGATCTGTTTTCGGCACACCAGCAAGGGGCAAACTGAAAACAGCTTATGACCAGAAATACGACCACTCTCCTCATATCTTCCTCCACTGTATCACAACACAAGCACGGCACCCGTTTTGGTCAGCCATGCACACTCTCCATACCTTGGAGCCCCGCATATTTACAGAACAGCTGAAAGCACTCAATCTGCGCTCTACACCATCCGGTTAACCCGCCTTAAAGATGCAGGTTCAACTGATTCACGGGAAGGCAGGTTCCCGCTTTGCAACCACTCTTTGACCCGGCGTCCGTCATTGACTATCACCAGCAGACTTGGAATAAGCACCAGGGTGAGAACCGTGGCAAAGGTCACTCCGGAAGCCAGGGAAAGGGCCATGGGAATAAGAAATTTTGCCTGCATATCCGTTTCCAGAATAAGTGGCCCCAATCCGCCGACAGTGGAAAGCGAAGTGAGCAAAATCGCCCTAAACCGACGCGCTCCACCAAGTTTTATGGCCTCAAAAAAATCCATGCCTCCAGCAAGATTCTCATTAATACGCTCAATCAGCACAATGGCATCATTAACGACCACGCCTGTCAGCGCAACCATACCGAACATGGACATCATCGACAAATCATAGCCCAGCACCAGATGGCCGAATACGGCGCCAATAATCCCAAAAGGTACCGTAAACAGGATCACCAGCGGCTGGATATAGGAACGGAATATGGTGGCAATTATGACAAAAATGCCTAGTACCGCCAGAGGAAAGGTCACTTTCAGGCTTGAAAAGGACTCCCTGGAGTTCTTCTTGGCACCCTGCATGGAAACGTGCAGATCGGGATATTGTTTCTCAAGGGTATGAAAAAAACCACGGGAAAGTTCCGCAAACACCTCCTGGGCATTGGCCCGCTTGGGATCCACATCTGCGGTCACGGCAACACGGCGCAGTCCGTCTGTACGAACAATGGTGGAATAGCCCGGCCCATAGGCAACATCGGCCACAGAGAGCAACGGCACCTCCTGACCATTGGCGGTACGGATGCGCATCTGTTTAAAATCCATCAGGCGTGAGCGCTCATCTCTTGGATACCGCACTTTGACCCGAATATCATCGCGCCCCCGCTGAACCCGAAAGGCCTCCTGGCCAAAATACCCGCCATTGACCTGGCGGGCAAGGTCCTCAACACTCAATCCCAGGGCGCGGGCTTCGGGTTTAAGCGACAGACGCAGCTCGTTTTTCCCCGGGGAGAAATCCGATCGGATCTGGATAACTCCATCAAAACTCTGCAGCTTCTTTTTAACCTCTGCAGTTGCGGCAAGAATGGCATCCATGTCATGCCCCTGCAGCCAGATCTCAATTTCTGCGCCACCAGGGCCTGCGGAAAGTCCCTCAAAGGTGAGCGACCTTGCTCCAGCTATGGAACCAACCTCTTTTTCCCACTCCACCAGCAGGTCATTGGAATGGATCCCCCGTTTTTCCGACTCAAGCAGGATAAACTGGACAGAACCAAGGTTGGGCCCGGTGCGACCCATCTGATTACTCAAAGTCTGGCCGACCAGAGTCAGCCGTTTTTTAATCATCGGCTCGCCGCTTGTGGTCGGGATTCGTTGAGCAACCCGCATAAATCCCTGCTCAATCGTCTGCAATGCCTCAGCGGTTATTTCAGGTGGGGTACCATCGGGAAATTCCACGGTTGAGGTGATAACAAAACCGTCAATTTTGGGAAAGACCTGAAATTTAACCACCCCACCCTGTACCAGCCCCAGGGTCAGTATCAGTACCGACAGAGCAACAGCAAGAGAGACATAACGCCAGTTCAGCACCCGGTCAAGAAAAGGCGTGTACCGCTTTTCCACAAACCGTTCCAGGCCGCTCTGCATAAACTCCTGGAAAGCGGCAAGCATTCTGCTTACGGGATTGTTCCACGGTTTCTGCGCATTCAAATCGGGCAGATGACTGAGATGGGCAGGAAGAAGCAGTAAACACTCTGTCAGGGAAATCAACAGACAGGCAATAACCACCGTCGGGAGAATGGCAATAAATTTTCCCATAATTCCTCCAACATACCCAAGAGGAATAAAGGCAACCACCGTTGTTATCACGGCCGCCACCACCGGCATGGCCACTTCATTGACCCCTTCCACTGCCGCTTTAAGTGGTGAATCCCCCTGTTGCCTGTGCACGTAGATCGATTCTCCCACCACGATGGCATCATCCACCACAATGCCGAGCACCATGATAAAACCAAATAACGACACCATGTTGATGGTTTCGCCAAGGCTCCAGAGAATAAACAATGCGCCGGCAAGCGATATGGGAATCCCCATCCCTCCCCAGAAGGAAAGCCGTAGATCCATAAACAGCCAGAGCAAAAAAAACACCAGGCTCATACCGAGAATACCATTGCGGGTGAGAAGGGAGATACGGGCACGTAATGCCTCGGTATTATCGTAAAAATCCGTCAAGCTGATCTGTGGAGGCAGTTGTTTGCTTTTGTTGTGCAGATATGTTGTTACCGTGTTGGAAATATGGAGTGCATCTTCTTCTGTGGTTTTAAACACCATCACAAAAATCGAAGGTACGCCGTCAATAACTGCGGTGATCGGATCTTCGGTAAAACCATCGCGGATGGTGGCCAGCCTGCCAAGCGTCACCTGCTGCCCTTTGGATCCGGCCAGCACGACAATCCTGGCAAGATCCTCGCCGGTGTACTTGCGTCCCACGGTTCTAATCCTGATTTCCTCACCCTTGGTGCGAAGCGTACCTCCATGCAGGTTGATGCTGGATTTTCGGATAGCCAATGCCACCTGATTAAACGAAATGCCATACCGGCGTAGCTGCTCCTCAGACACTTCCACCGCAATTTCATAATCCCTGGCACCAAACAGTTCCACCTGTGAGATGCCGGGAAGCAGGCGCACTTCATCCCTGACCTGCTGGGCAGCAATTTTGAGCTGTTTTTCAGAAAGCTCCCCGGACAGGGCAAGCAACATCACGGAATCCTTAAGCAGAATTTCGCGAATGACCGGTTTTTCTGCATCCACCGGAAAGGTGGAGATGGCATCAATTTTTGATTTAATATCATCAAGAACTTCGCTGACATCGTAACCGGTCTGTACCTCAACGACTGCAGAACCGCTGTTTTCCGACGATCTGGTTGTGTACTGTTTAATCCCTTCAATGCCTTCAAGGGCATCTTCTATTTTCAGGACAATACCCTCTTCCACCTCTTCGGGATCAGCACCGGGATAGGCAACAGATATTAAGACCCGATCAAGGGAAAACTGAGGGAAGCTTTCCCTGAGCATACTGGAAAGTGCCAACGCACCTCCCATGAAAATCATAACCAGGACAATATTGGCAAAAACTGTGTTGGCGGCAAAGGCGGCAAGAATTTTTTTCATTGCACAGACTCTCCACCAGACGTAATCCGCAGCAGCGTATTTTCAAGTGGATTCTCCAGCCGTGTGGTGATGACCAGATCGCCGGCCTCAAGACCTGAGCTGATCAAGGCACTGCCTTCCTGTGTCCTGACGACCTCCACCTGCCGTGTCTGCAGTCGGTTATTGATGACCACATGGACTGTTCCCTCAAAACTCACCGCCTGACGCGGCACCACAAACACCGAATCAAGACGTTTACCAGGGATATCCACCCGGCAAAACATCCCCTGCACCAGCGGAATTTTCCCTTCCTGCTGACTGTCAAGGCGCACCGCTACATCCAGGGTTCTGGTGGCGGAATCGTAGCGAACCACCCGGTCAAGATGGCCGGTTGAGTTAATGGACTCCTTTTCCGTCCAGCTGATCCGGCACTCGCTCTGTTCAGGCACACCAAACCAGCCCAGCTTCTGTGCAGAAGGCTTAAACCGCAGCCAGTTCACTGCTTCTCTGCTGTCCAGAGGAACGGTTATTTCCAGATCCGCATCATCCACGATCTGCAGCAACTCTTTCCCTGGCATGACATATTCACCCTCTTCAACCTGCATGCTGGTGATACGGCAGGTAAAGGGTGCTTTCACGGTACACCGATTGAGCTTGAGGGCTGCAATATCACGGATCTGGCGCACCTGGCTGACCTGTACGGCCAGACTATTGACCGCCTGTTCAGCTTTTTCAACACTGGACTGGCTACCAATATGCTGACCTGTATACAATCTGCTTTGCCGGTCAAATTCTTTTTGGGCCAGTGCAAACTCACGTTGCAGATTTTTTAACCGGCTGAGTGCGGCCTCGTACTCCACCTTGAAATCCTGATCATTGATCATAAAGAGCACCTCACCCTTGCTGATCACTCCGCCAACCTGTAACTGTGGATGCACCGAAACAACACGTCCGGCAGCTTCTGCAGCCAAGGGAAGATTGGTTCGGCAGCGAATTTCACCATATCCGGACACCAACACTTCTGCCTGCTGCGGCTCTACCCTGACAACCCTTACCGGCAGGGCATGCTCTGTTATTTCCGCCAGCACCGGAGGTTTTTTCATCTTTTTCAAGACAAAAAAACCGGCCACGCCCATCCCGAGAATAAGCAGACAAAGAACTATCCGGACAAGGACAGTTGATGACATAGAAGATTTCATTCCCCGTTCCTCCTGTTTTGCTGCTTGAGCACCTTTTCCACCCGCTGCAGAACCTCACCCCATTTACGGGCAGTTTCCGGGCCAACCTCTTCGACAAGAGCAACAAACGTTGCCAACGCCTTTTCTTCGGCTCCGGCAAGCAGAATATCGGTGTTCGGGCTGAGCTTGATGATGACCTTGCGGCGGTCAGTTGTCGACCTCTCCCGCAAAATCATGCCGCGTTCCACCAGACGATCGACCATCACCGAAGCAGAGGGAGGGGACACCTTCAAATTTGCAGCCAACTCACTCAAAGTAAGCTCCTGGCGTTTACGCACCATCAGCAACAGGTTAAGCTGTGCCATGGAAAGCTCTGCGCAGCAACGCTCACGCCCTCCCGACTCCAACTGGCTCAAACTGTCAAACACATGACGACGAATCATGGTGCTGACAGAAAAAATATACCTGGCCTGCTCTAAAATATGTGAATCTGCCACGCCCCCTCCAGATTCTATAGATTAATTAATAGTTAGCCAGACTAATAATTAAATAGACGAACAAATGTCAAGCATATTTTTCAGGAAAAATCGCAGCAGGCCAAGGCATCTTGATTCACCTACAAAGTACAGGCAGCTTTGAAAATACGAATTTTCGTCCGGGATCTGGGAGATAAGCGAGTTCACGAGACTTCGAAAACAATTGCGCAAGGTTGCAAAGATAGAGTTGCCTGGCTGGCAATATTTTCGTCACGACAAGACTTGACCGAAAGATAACATGCTGGACTCTTGCAAAAGGTCTTGGCCCGCATGTTTCACCAAAGTCGTCGCACAACGGCTGAAAGAGCTGAAAATGCAATATTGAGCTTTGGAATATGTGGGCTAAATATCTTCCAGGTATGGAAGCAAATAGGGTTTATGTTCTGCAATTTCCTCACGGCTGAGCCCGCTGATCTCGTAAGGGAAGACCAACCAGTCATCGGTGCTATGGAGGCAGTAATCTGGCCCAAAAGAGGTTACCCTCTGCGCGGGTCGCTGCCACAGGGTAGCAACATTCACCTCTTGGGGCATGTTCCGCTTTAAATGACGGCTGAGCCGTTTTATCACCGCATCTATGCTCTTGCCGGTACTGAAAACATCATCAACCAGCAACAATGAGTCATCAGCGTTGAGATTTTCAAGCAGAAACTGCGTGCCATGAACCCGAATCTCTGCCTCAGCCGAGCCAACCGTTTCCTGATAAAAAGGCTGGCCACGATAGGAGGTGCGCAGAGAAATATGGTTGGTCTCCACGCCAAGAGTCTGCAGGCATTCCTGGACATAAATCCCCACGGAACTCCCACCCCGCCACAGGCCGACGATAAAGGTAGGACGGCAGCCGTCTTCAAAAATTTTGACGCCCAGTCGGAACGAATCGAGGATCAGCTCTTCCTCATCAAGAAATTTTTTATTCATATCCATCACCACATCTCTTATGTGCATGGCTGCAGCACATTATCCTGACGCAATTATCAGGAAGGATCATATACACCCCGGCACACACAATGCTGCGGCTCCGGCAAAGAAGTTCACGTTTTTAAGATACCCTTTTTCAGCGGAAACCTGTATAAAATAGCTTCATGCAGCAGCGATTTACAGGAAAGTACGAAACAGGACAATGAAAAAAATATATCTGTCAGCCCAGGGACTCCTGGAAGACTCCTTCAAACTGGCTCATCAGGTGCTGAGTAGCGAATTCCGGCCAACCTTTATCATCGCTGTCTGGCGGGGAGGCGCCCCCATTGGCATTGCAGTGCAGGAATATCTCACGTTCCACGGTATCCAGACTGACCATATAGCCATCCGCACCTCTTCATACAGCGGCATAGATAACCAGAGCCGCACTATTCAGGTATTCGGGCTGAACTACCTGGTCAAAAACATGCAGCATTATGATCGGCTGCTCATAGTGGATGATGTTTTTGACACGGGACGCTCCATGGAGGCAATTATCAACGAACTGCACCGTCGACTGCGTCTGAACATGCCCGAAGACGTGCGCATTGCCGTTCCCTATTACAAGCCCACCCGTAACCAGATTGGCAAAGCCCCGGATTATTACGTATACGAGACCGCAGACTGGCTCAAATACCCCCATTCTCTTGAAGGACTCAGCAAAGAAGAAATAGAGAAAAGACGACCGGCAATTTACGAGATTATTAAAAACCATCTATAATCCCAATCCTGCACTTGCCAATCCACCAGCACAGCGCGTTGCCATCTGTTGACACGAGAGCCTGTTACCTGGATTGTAAAGCTTCAACAATATTTTTTTCCGGCCCCACGGTTCATCACATGAGACCAGACCCTGTTACTCACAGCAAAGATTGCGCCCGTCTCCATTACAGCTGGATTATCGTTTTCACCGGTATTCTGATCATTGTTGCAGCGCTGGGTTTTGGCCGTTTCTCTCTTGGTATGCTCCTGCCATCCATGGGGGGAGATCTTGCCCTCAGTTACAGCAGAATGGGATTTATTGGCACCGGCAACTTCATTGGGTATCTCATTGCTGTGTTTGTCTGCAGCAGACTGGTGAAACGTTTTGGCTATCGGTTGATTATCAGCCTGGGAACCTTTCTGGTGGGGACATCCATGCTCCTTGTCGGATTTGCGGAAAACTTCTGGCTGGTTCTGATTCCTTTCTTTTTCACGGGAATCGGTAGCGGCCTTGCCTATGTCCCTGTCATGGGACTGATCTCCAACTGGTTTGGTTCTTCTCTACGTGGTCTGGCATCAGGCCTGTTAATTTCCGGAATCGGTCTGGGTATAATGATCACCGGACTGCTTATTCCAGCCATCAACAGCTTCATGGATAGTGGTCAGGGGTGGCGGACAAACTGGATGGTGATGGGAGGAGTGGTTCTTGTTATCAGCCTGCTCAGCGTTCTTCTCATTCGCAACCAGCCCGAAGATATGGGGCTGACGATTCTTGCAAAAACAGGAAAACAAGAAAACCACTTGGCTGCAGACCTGTTTGATACGACGCCACCACAATACGACAGACACCTCCTCTTCCATCTTGGCAGCATCTATTTTTTCTTCGGCTTCACCTACGTGATCTATGTAACGTTTGTCATTACCAGTCTTATAAATGCATACCATTTTACCGAGATCGTGGCTGGGAGATTCTGGTTCTGGTTTGGCCTGCTGGGTATGTTTTCCGGCCCCCTTTTCGGCTCACTTTCAGATCACCTGGGAAGGGCACGAACACTTGCCCTGGTCTATTCCCTGCAAGGCGTCTCGCATCTGCTCATAGCCTTAAATCCACTCCCAGGAAGCGTGTATCTTTCCGTTGGGCTCTTTGCCTTAAGTGCATGGAGCATTCCCTCCATCATAGCTGCTGCCGTTGGCGACTACCTTGGGCCTTTAAAAGCCGCAGCCGGATTTGCCACTGTAACCCTGTTCTTTGGCCTTGGCCAGATTTCCGGCCCTTCCCTGGCCGGAATCATAGCGGAAAAAAGCGGCAACTTTTCTCAGGCATATATCCTGGCAAGCCTGCTCACCCTCGTCGCCGCAGTTATGTGCCTTTTTCTGCCAAAACATACAACTGCATAACAAAAATCCGATCAGCCACTATAGCCGGTGTCTTCCACCAGATTGTCGCCCCTCGCACTGTGTACGGCCAGTTGATCGCAGCGCTCATTTAAGGGGTGTCCGGCATGCCCTTTCAGCCAACGGAAGCTGATATTCAACCCTTCGGTGAGATCCAGCAGAATTTCCCAGAGATCTGGATTCACTGCGGGTTTTCCATCAGATTTGATCCAGCTTCGTTTACGCCAGCTTTTTGCCCAGCCCTTTGTTATCCCGTTTACCACGTATCTGGAATCTGAAAAAAGAACAACCTTTCTCTTTTCCGGGATCAACGCTTCAATGCCCTTTATGCAGGCCATAAGCTCCATTCGATTATTGGTGGTATGACAATACCCCCCAGATAATTCACGCATGGTACCATCAGCAACAATAACGACCCCATATCCGCCAGGTCCGGGATTGTTAATGGCCCCACCATCAGTGTAAATTTCTATGCAGTCATCGGTCATTACGTATGGTTGTGTATTGACTGTTTTCTTCACCATCTTTTTTTTGCGAGGCTGGGTCGGAGGATTTTTCATCCATGTTTCAGCCTCTCCACGGCTGACAAATCCCTTGTATTTTGCCCCGCCATAACCCTTTACCTGGGCTTCAGCTTCGGGCCAGGATGTATATATTCCGGGTTTTCGTCCATTTGCAACGGCATAAAATTTTTTTTTGGCCATACTTCCTCTTGAGTGTACGTATTGTAGGGGGTGCGTAGGCATCATGCCTTAAGATGATTATGTACATCTTCCTGGAAGACGAAAAGATAGCATGGTTGATGGGCCGTGTCCAAACAACTCTATTTCCCGTACAGGAAAAACGATTGCATAACAGGCTGGTGATCCTTGAACTTACGTTTGTCGTCGTGACGTCGTTGAAGTTTACAGGACAGGCAGGTGATTTACGGACAACTTTGCCCCATGGGTAATGGGCATTGTACAAAAGGCTCGCATGGATATTCTGGACACTGGTATTGTAAAGATCCATGTACCGGATTAAATAAACAGGGCAGGCATCCAGTAC
Source organism: Candidatus Desulfobulbus rimicarensis (assembly GCA_008633435.1). Lineage (GTDB taxonomy): Bacteria > Desulfobacterota > Desulfobulbia > Desulfobulbales > Desulfobulbaceae > Desulfobulbus_C > Desulfobulbus_C rimicarensis. The sequence goes on from RKSL01000013.1 coordinate 22,415, forward strand.
ACCGTATAAAAAAGTTTTTGCTGTCACAATGCGGGTCAGCTGCCGACAAGGATAACTCGTAAACCGTGCCCCTGAATATTCATGACGAAAGACCTCATTTTCACTTTTTTTGGCAGGCTTGGTCTGTCGGTAGAATATATCCCTCTGGCCACATACAGTACTGTGCTGCTGCTCGTGTTACTGCTGGCAATTCCGGCAACATGGGTTGTTCGGCGCAGCCTGCTCCGTTGTATCCACCATATTGTTCGCGGCAACCGCATGCACTGGGACGATGCCCTGATGGACAACCATTTTTTCCAGCGTCTTTCCTGGATTATGCCGGTACTCATCTTTCATCTCAGCCAGGATCTGCTGCTCCCTCCAGAATCCCGGGCTGCTCTAATCCTGCGTCGTCTGATTACATGCGGCTTTGTCTTTGTGGGTATCGGCACGCTCGCGGCCCTACTCAACACAATCAACGATATCTATAAAAATCTGCATAAAAAAAGCGGTAAGACTATCCGTGGCTATATTGATGCCGCACGCATCGTCGTTTATGTTCTTGGAATTATCTTTCTGATCGCCATTCTCACCGATCGCTCCCCCTGGGGACTACTTTCAGTTATGGGCGGTCTGACAGCAGTTACCATGTTGGTCTTCCGTGATTCAATCCTGGGATTTATTGCCTCAATCCAACTGACCGGGACTGATATGATTCGGGTGGGCGACTGGATTGAAATGCCAAGTTATAACGCAGACGGCGATGTTATTGAAATCTCCATCCATTCGGTTCGCGTCCGAAACTGGGATAAGACGATTACCACCATCCCCACCTACAGCCTTATTTCAAAATCATTTAAAAACTGGCGTGGCATGTCAGAGTCCGGTGGCCGCAGGATTAAACGGGCTCTGAATCTGGACATGACCTCCATTCGCTTTCTCACTGAAAGCGAACTGAATGAGCTGGCAAAAATTCAGATTATATCCGACTATATAAAAACCAGGCAACAAGAAATAGAACTGTACAACCGGGAACATAATACAGACTCTTCAATGCCGGTCAACGGACGTCACCAGACAAATGCCGGCCTGTTCCGAGCCTATGTCATTGCCTATTTGCGACAAAACCCGAAACTGCACCAGGATATGACATTTCTGGTCAGACAGCTCCAGCCTGGCCCGGAAGGCCTGCCCATCCAGATCTATGTCTTCAGTAAAGACCAGGTCTGGGCCAATTACGAAGCCATACAGGCTGACATTTTTGACCACCTCATCGCAGCTCTGCCCCAGTTTAACCTGCGCATTTTTCAACAGCCCTCAGGCTATGACTTAAGAAAGATGAGACAATAACCATTTGAATTTGCAGGATAATGAGCCGTAGGCTGGTGGTGAGAGAAGCGAACCCCAACGTGATAGCGGACATTGTCCGCTTTCGCTTCGCTCAAGCAGACCTACACGGCTGAAAAATTCTACCAACCGGCAATAAATATCAATGAAATAATGAGTTAGCACGGACAAACCGGAGTAGGATGGGCATCGCCCATCGCCATTCGGGACAGACCCCGATTGTTTCACTTTTTCTTTTTTTTTCGAGCAGCTTTCAGTATTTGTCCAAGATCAATCGGATTTAATTCATTTTTTTTGTGAGGAACCCAAGAGAACCTCATAATCCCCTCCCCCATAAAAAATACCCAGGATGCAAACTGTTTGCTCACCTTCATCAACAATAAATGCGGCAACGACCCTTTTGTCGAGGGGGTAAACCCGCAAACCGTCCATCAGGTCATTCCTTTGCCTACCTCTTGCGGGGTACGTTTCAAGCTCTTGACACCTGAACCTGAGCTTTTCCATATAGTTCCAGGCTCTTTCATGAAAGCCACTCTGCTCTGCGATATATTCATAGACGTTTTCAAGGTCTTTGATTGCGTCCGGCATGAAGTAAACACTATACGTTTTCATCAGGATTTATTTTGCATCCGACGTTTGTGTAACTCTTCAATGCTGCCAAAAACAGCATTGAGCGGTACTGGTTTCCCGCTCTTCTTTGACTGTTCCAGGCGTTGGCGGATCAGTGAAATCCTGGCTTCGTCTTCTTCTTCTTTTTTTTGCCATAGTCTCATGGCTTCCCTGATCAACTCGCTTGTTGAGCCGTAAGATCCTGAGTTAACTTTCTGTTTGATCGAGGTCAGCATCCCCGGAGGCAAAGTAATTGTAATTCTTTCAGCTTTTTCTTGTTGCATGTATACACCTCTCGTTAAAGTATGATTAAATCATACTCACAGGGTAAACCAGAGTCAATCGTTCTTCTGCACAAACCGGCTTATTAATACAGGAAAAAAAGGTAGAGTAGAGCACTGATTCAGTAGATTTCTTTGGTTCTTTTAAGTTGACGCCTCGCCG
>RKSL01000100.1 GCA_008633435.1 Candidatus Desulfobulbus rimicarensis
AATTTAAGATCCTTACACCATTTTTTCCTGAGACCAGTCGTTATGCTCAAACTCAGCATGATCAGCCTTGGGTGGTTTGATCTCTTCCATGCGTTGACGTACCCAGACCATAACCTTGTCAAATTCTTCTGCCAGCTCTTTCATAGCCTTACCACGGTGGCTCACCCTGCTCTTTTCTTCCATGGAAGCTTCGGCAAAGGTTTTGCCGAAATCTTCATAATAAAAGATGGGATCATAACCAAAACCAGATTCGCCTCTGCGTTCTGTGGCAATTTTTCCATCACATCGCCCTTCCCATGTCAAAGCCGGCCCGCCTGGTGTTGCAAGAGAGAGAACACATTGAAAATGGGCGGAGCGGTTGTCTTTGCCCTCCATTTCTTTAAGGAGTTTTTCACAGTTATCCCAGTCGGTCGCATTTTCACCAGAGTAGCGTGCCGAATATACGCCAGGGGCACCATCCAGAGCATCAACAACAAGCCCTGAGTCATCGGCAAGAGCTGGAACCCCAAGTACCCTTGCGTAATGAAGTGCTTTTTTATAGGCGTTATCGTCAAAGGTTTCGCCATCTTCAACAGCCTCGGGTAATGGGCCGTAATCTTTGAGGCATTTAACAGTGATTGGAAAATCTTTGACCATCTCTTGGAATTCTTTTACCTTGTTCGGATTGTTTGTCGCCAGGACAATGACATTGTACATAGCTGATTACCTGTTTATATCTAAAATTAAAATGTTTGTGAACATCTTCCCATGTGCCTGCATACGTTATGCATTTTTTTGACGTTGTCTCATTTTTTTCTGTAATTTCTTATCATATCGTTCCTGTTCACTGTAGATGCAACCACAATATGGTTGTCGGTACAGTTCCATGGCAATAGAACCATCGATGCCTTGCTGCCACCCCTCACGGAAATCCTCATAATAAAATTTCACCTGGTATCGTTCTGCAAATTTTTCTGCAATTTTAATAAGCAGACTGTGGTTTTGGTATTTTGAGTAGAGCAGGGTTGAAGTAAACGCCTCAGCGCCCTGCTCTGCTGCGAATTTTGCGGTTTGTTCAAGCCGCATATCATAGCAGAGTTGGCAACGTTTTTTCTCATTGAAGACGACCTGACGCAAATACTCTCTTAATCCGTATTGACGATCTATTTCTACACAGAATTTCTTTTTGGATGAGAATTCAACAAGGGCACCGATTCGACGTTTGAATTCTCGATAAGGGTGGATATTAGGGTTGTAAAAATAGCCGTTTACCTCATGCCCATGACTTCGCAGTTGGTCAAGGGGGTAGACTGTACAGGGGCCACAACATACATGAAGAAGTATTTTCATTGCCAGCGATCTGTATTATTTGACTTTAAACTGTTTGGGGTCTATCCCGTAATTGTGAATCTTGTAGTTAATTATCCGCAGACTGGTATCGAGATATTTAGCAGCCTTGGTCTGATTTCCCTTTGTCTGCTTCAAGGCATCAACAAGTAATTCGCGCTCAAAATTTTCAACCGTTGCCGCAAGGGAGAGTGGATTATCCCCGTCCGACAGTTCAGGCCGTTGCAGGGTCGGGGGGAGATGAATGGAAGTAATGGCATTACCGTCACAGATCAGCACTGCCCGCTCCATGCAATTTTGCAGTTCACGTACATTGCCCGGCCAGTGATATTGGACGAGCAGATCAATGGCTGATGTGGAAATACGGGTTATAGTTTTATTATTTTCCTTACTGTAGCGTTCAAGAAAATGTTCTGCTAGAAGCAGAATGTCGGTTCTCCGCTCACATAACGGGGGCAGGTAGACAGGAAAGACGTTGAGTCGGTAATAGAGGTCTTCACGGAAATGCCCCTGTTCAACCGCCTTTTCAAGATCTCTATTGGTTGCAGCAACCAGTCGAATATTACTTTTCAGGAGAGTACTGCTGCCAAGTCGCTGGAAGGTTCGCTCTTGTATGACATTGAGGAGTTTAATTTGCACAGCAGGGCTTATTTCGCCAATTTCATCTAGAAAGAGTGTTCCACCGTTAGCCTGCTCAAAACGACCGTATTTACGTTCGTGTGCCCCGGTAAAGGCACCTTTTTCGTGCCCGAACAGTTCGCTTTCAAGAAGATTTTCTGGAAGTGCCGAGCAGTTAACCACGATAAACGGCCCTTCTGCCCTGGTGGAATTATGGTGCAGAGCTTTTGCTACCAGAGTTTTTCCTGTTCCGGATTGACCTCGAAGCAGTACTGTCGCGTTCGAGTTGGCAACCCTGTGAACCATCTCAAAGACTTCCTGCATTCGCGATGAGTTGCCGATAATCCCCGTAATCCGATTTTTTGCAGCAAGTTCTCTTTTGAGTTGTTGGTTTTCAAGAAGTAAGGACTCTTTTTCTTCATTGACAGCCTGTACCCTTTTGACGGTCTGGGCTATCAGGCTACTGACAACAGTGAGAAAGCGAAGATCCTGTTCAGACTGGCTACCAAAACCTTGCGTATAAATCCGGTCTACCGATAAGGCACCGATTGCCTGGTTATCCGCCTTTATCGGCACACATAAAAATGAACTTTTCTTTTTCTGTTCGTCTCCCCTTGTTCTGGTTCGGTTAAGAAAAAGAGGTTCTTCCCCGATTTGAGGGACAATAATCGGTTCACCGGTTGCGACAACTTTGCCGGTTATACCTTCTCCCAGCTTATACTTTCCTCTGTTTCTTGCCTCTGCTGTAATCCCGTGGGCAACTTCAATTTCAAGTTCTCTACTTACGGGATTAACGATGGTAATAGTGCCATTTTCCATGCCTTTCATTCGTACAAGAATGCCGACGACTTTTTTCAGGCATACCTGCAGTTTTGCTGCAGAAGCAAGGTTTCTTGTTATTTCGTAAAGGCAGGAAAGGTCTTGGAGGGCAAGACCATCGTCTGCCAGCACTGTATTTGAATCGTCTTTCATATGTATCATCTAAGGAGCTTATTGACAGCTCCTGTTTGAAATGGTATTTACTCCATTCGTCGGAGGAATGGCCGAGTGGTTGAAGGCGGCGGTCTTGAAAACCGTTGTACGAAAGTACCGTGGGTTCGAATCCTACTTCCTCCGCCATAATTTTTCGCGGAGAGGTGACCGAGCTGGCCGATGGTGCTCGCCTGCTAAGCGAGTGTGGGGGTTATACTCCACCGAGGGTTCGAATCCCTCCCTCTCCGCCAGCTTTACCCCAACTTTATGAGTTGGGGTATTTTTTT
>RKSL01000101.1 GCA_008633435.1 Candidatus Desulfobulbus rimicarensis
TGCTAAGATGCAAATAGTGTAACGCCTTACCCCGCAATTAGTTACAAAATACTGTAACGCCCCCACTCCTCCGCTTTCCATTACTCCCAACACAAGTATCCCGCTTATTCTGCCGCTCTATCCTGCCCATAAATATTTATTTACTATCCAGCCTTATCAAGCCGCTTGTCAACGCAGCCATTTTTTTATCTTTTCATTCTCAAATGAATTTACAGGAGTTCAATTTGGGAGAATTAACAATGGCGAAGAAATCATGCGGTAAACGACCCTGTTCTATCTGTCGCAAATGGTACCAACCTGACGTACGACAAAAAGACAGGCAGAAAACGTGTGGTCGTTCGGAATGCCAAAAAGAACTGCACCGCAGAAATTGTCATGACTATAACCAACGCAATAAAGAGGAATCTGCCAACAATTATTTGGGGAAAAAGTTAGAGCAGCTCGAACCGAAAATAGTAAAAGAGAACAATAAAAAGCCGCCCCCCGATTCACCAATTCATCTGAAAATTTCCCAACTCCCCCTGCTGCCAACTTCTCCTTTTGTTTTACCTGTCGAGATTATCATCAAAGAATATGGAATGAGAAATATGGTCATTATCCATTACCTGGTGAGGAAGATTATTACTCAATTGCAATCCCAAAAGCGAGGGATCCCATAAATACCTAACTTGGAAAAGGTGTTAGATGGGCAAACTACTCACATTAACAGTTTAAGACGCATCATGCATATTAACGTATTGTAATTAATGAAGATCCAACACGACTACTCGCGATATCAGTTTAAGACACATCATTACGGTTAACATCTGGTAATCATAGGGTATCCGAGGCAAGTACTCCTTGTGTCATTTTAAGACGCAATAGATTCTTTTTGCAGGCTTCAGTATAAAATTAAGCTTCATTTCTCTTCAACGGTGAGGAGAAAATACTGACCATAAACATCACGAGGTAAGCTATGAGAAAATTTTCATCGGATGAATTGTTTGAACTGCGAAATGCTATTCCAGTTGAGATCCTGATTCAAAACATATTGCGAGTTCCCAACAAAACCAGTGAAGGAGTTTTTCGTGTTCTGTGCCCAATATGCAATGAATTCCAGACGGGAATAAATCCAAAAGTAAATTTGCTGAGATGTTTTAGATGCGAAAGAAATTTCAATGCCATTGATCTTGTCATGGAGGATCAGGGATGTGGGTTTATGGAGAGTGTTTTGTTCTTAAAGCAGTTACTTGGGAAACAAAATAAGGATCATTCTTGTCGAAAGGCGCAATGATGCTGGAGGATAGGTTGAAGCATTTGGAAACAATCATCGCCAAAAACCAATACCGTTTTTACGAGATTGGCCAGGCACTGTTGGAAATACGAGATTCCCGTCTTTATAAACAGGCCCTTTTTACCAGCTTTGAGACCTATGCAAGGTCGCGTTGGGATATTGGCCGGTCGCAGGTTTACAGGCTCATCGACGCTTATAGCGTTATTAACAATCTGTCCCCAATTGGGGACAGATTACCTGGAAATGAAGCCCAGACACGGCCACTGGTGCCATTATCTCCACCAGAACAACGGGAAATATGGAAAGCGTTTCTGGATACAAAAGTAGAAGTAACGGCACGCAATATTCAGAATTTCATCAATGAACGAAAGACAAAAGAGAACACACCAACTCCTGATCTTCTTGATCAAATAAGCGATGAATATATGGCTGCTGTCAAGGAGATGATAGCTCAAGTTACATATGCCCTGAATGATAAGTGGCAACAGACTTCACGTGGGGCTGCGTTACTGTGGCATCGGGTTATACAGGAAAAAATAATATGCAGGGAGACTGGCCATGGAGCTAACGCTTGACGAACGCTTTTACCTGTTGCTACACAAAAAGATTATGGACAAAAAAGGTTCCGCAATGCGACGGGCAAAAAAATATTACAAAGATCAATATCAAAAAACAGGTATCATCCCCGGCCCGTTACTGCTTGCAGAAAAAGGCATTATGGAGGGTAGGAGATGCAGTGGTCGCCCCAGATCACTCACTGAATCAGTTCGGAAACGGTTTATAGAAATGGTTAAAGACTCCTGTGATCACGGAAGCCAGGAGTTTATTTTTATTACCCGTAAGGCGAGAACGATAAAAAATTATCATCATTGGCTGGAGAAAGAGTTCGAGCGACCAATTTCTCTTATTGCACTTAGACGTTGTGTCAAACGGGAAAATCTCGGGCCGTATTTGACTAAACCTGACTTTGAAGAGGATCTTTCTGAGCAATACTGCTTCACACCAGAACCTGTATTTGATCTGATCCAGATGGATGGGTGTGTCTTTCGCTATTTTAAAATCAAAAACGACAAGGGAAATTGGCAGAAACCAAACGTGATTGAGTTCTATGACACCGGTTCGCGGTACATGTTTGTGCTCGATGCGTACTTCTCAGAAAGCAGCTTAAATTCTGTGGATCTGTTCCGTCAATTTTTACTCAGTACAGCTTTTCCTCATAAACAAATTCGTATCAGACCTGATAATGCCAAAGGATTCCTTAATCTCAAACGAGCATTTAACGCGTTGAATATCAGGCATTCCGTGCCAGGAGGATTTCATATGGAACCTGACTTTGCCAGGATTCATGCAGCCAAAGAAAAGGCACACCTGGAGTCATCTCATCGTAGTTTGCATAACTTCGAAATCAGGATCATCAAAGCATTTGAAGACCGTATCATAAAAACTGAACCCGGCTATTCATTCGCTCATGGGAAAAAGGATAAAATCACCATCACTTTTCTCAATATTACCCTTGCTGATTTGAAAAACAGTGGGCTTATAGAGGCATACCGCCATGAGCATAACAGCACAAAACATTACTTCTCCGAAAATGGAACAGCGAACTCATGGGTTCCCGATCAGAAACTTAGCGATTACTTCAAGAAAACACCTGACATATTGTCCTTCTCTTCGCAGCAGGTGAAAGAGTTTGTGAAATATGGCTTCACAAAAACGACAGCCACCGTATCAAAGAAGAAAACAATCAGATATGACAACCAGGACTATTACGTAACCGTTGGTGCTGACCTGTTCAGTCGGCATAAAAGTACACCTGTGCATATTTCCAAATACCATGACAAGCTCTTTATTTTTGAGCAGGCACCCAATGGTATTCTTTTAGGAGAAGCGCTGGCAAAAAAAACCTATGAAAGAACAACCAAACCCTCTGAGGGTGAACCAGAACAAAGTGAACTGGAACAAATAATTTGCTTTCTTGAGCAACACAACATGGTAGTGGATCGTCCGACATTGATTGAATATCACCATAAAGGACTCAGTCTTGCCATGGCAAAAAATGTTTTCTGGCTCAACCAAAACAGGTACATGATTTTTATGAAGAAAATAAGGCAGCCTGAGAAACGAACAGGCGAAGCTGTTTTTAATGCCTTCCTTCTTGACTGTGGGAATCATCTGCGTCGGGTTCACATTGCCCCCTATGCTCGCAATGGAGAAAAATAGCATGAGTCGAAAAGAAGATTTTATCAATGATAAACGTCGCATTTCGTATCTGGGTGCGACCTATAACAGGATATACCGGGGGCAGAGTGTACTGATTGAAGGAGATTACGGGGTTGGAAAAAGTCGTTTCCTGAAATTGTTACGCCCAAAAAAACTTCATGCTGTCTGGGTTGAGTCATTATTTAATATACATGAGACCCTGGCAGCAATTCTCAAGGCGCTGAATTATGACACAAAGGCCACCTACAGGAGGACACCTGAATACCTGCAAATGGTATGCAGTCTTTCCAACTGTTTTATTGTAATAGACGAGGCCAATGATATCGACCCCCGGGTTTGGCCTTACATGAAACGTATTATTGACGCTGGCGTTCCCGTGGTGTTTGCAGGCCTACCAAAGGTCAGAACATATCTGACCAGTGAGCATCCCGATATACTCAGTCGTCTAAAAACGCTTGTGCTTTATCCCATTGTAGTGGAAGACTTCGTACTTGAATATCAGGATATCAACCAGGAGGCCATTGAACAAATATATATGGCAACCAAGGGAGATATGCGTAAATTCAAGGAAATTTGTACAGACTGCCGCGATAGAGCAAAAGAATTAAAGTTGCCATTTGTTGATATCAATCTTGCCTTGGATTTTATTGCCGATCTTCCACCTCAGTAGGCTGCTCCCCACACACACCACTCATTCATTTCCTTAAAGGCTGTCTTTCAGATAGCCTTTTTTTTGCTTTCTGTATGTTTCCCCGATTTGAAAAAATCTCAAAAAGGAACCATTTTTACTGTGTAATTAGGGGATTACGAGTGTGCGTTACACTATTTTGCAACTTAGCTCTATTGGACCCACGGCTCTAAACTGCTAATAGTACGATCAATATACAAGTGAGACGTTAAGGAAGCGGTGTGAGAAAGCGTTACACTATTTGATTCTTATCATCCATCCTGCTCTATAGGGATCGATTAGTAAAGGGGCAGACAAAATAGTACGAGAGTTGCGCTGTAACGCTAGCGTAAATACCAGCTTTGGATTTTTCGCTGTGCAACTATAACCACTGCG
>RKSL01000102.1 GCA_008633435.1 Candidatus Desulfobulbus rimicarensis
TGTTAAGGGGGAAAAAAATACTCTACTATCTTTATGAAAACACAATAGAAATTGATTTCGTTACAGAAGATAAAATTCTGATAGAATCAAAGTTTTATGCAGATTTAAACAATAAGCAGAAAAAATTATTTAAAGACTTCCCAGCCAATAAAAAATTAGTCATCAATTCTGTCGAAAAATTGGAAGTTTTGAACGAAATTTTAAGAGAACAATCGCAGTAAAGAGACGGCAAGAACTTGGCGGTTTTTCAAGCTCCGTCTCACGCATCAAGTTCAGTGGCTCATCAAAAGTTCTTGCCACGCACTCTTGCCCCCCTTATGCGTGCCGTTAAGCCAGGTTACCCGGCGAGATGTTCCACCACTATTTTTATGCCAATCCCAATGAGCACAATGCCTCCGGCGAGTTCTGCCCGGTCTTCAAAGACATGGCCAAACGCAGCCCCTATACAGGTTCCGGAAAAGGCAAAGATAAAGGTGACTGTTCCAATGATAAAGATTGCAGGCATAATAGCGACATCAAGAAAGGAAAAAGTAAACCCAACGGCCAGTGCATCCAGGCTGGTAGCTATAGCCAACGTAATGAGCAATGTCGTGGCCAGTGGGTTGATGGGTGTTTTTTCTTCCTGCCGGGCAAACGATTCGTAGATCATTTTACTGCCGATGGCAACGAGCAATACAAAGGCAATCCATGACTCACAGCTTGCCAGCAGCGGGCCTGCTGCTATTCCCGTGCGCCAGCCCAGCCAGGGCATGGCTGCCTGCACAATACTGAAAAAAAGGCCGATGCGCAGGGCGTGCCGTAATTTGAGGGGTCTGAGCATGGCTCCGCTTCCCACGGATACCGCAAAGGAGTCGGCAGCAAGAGCAGCCGCTATTGCCGTAATATCGAGAAGGTGCATGGAAATGTCCTGTTATTGCCGGGGTGGTGTCTGGTTGATGGCTGGCGTTGTTCTTTTTGGGGCAAACTGGGCGATCATGTACTGTCCGGTTTGAAAAAACGGAGCCGGTTGGCATTGGTGACTACGGTGACCGATGAAAGTGCCATGGCAGCAGAGGCAAACATGGGTTGCAGCAGCCAGCCGGTAAAGGGGTAGAAAACTCCGGCAGCCAGTGGAATGCCTATAGCATTGTAGATGAAGGCGCCAAAAAGGTTTTGTTTGATATTGCGGATTGTTGCCCGGGAGATGGTGATTGCCGTTGCCACATGGGCAAGGGAGTCACCGGCCAGGGTAATATCGGCATTGTCAATGGCCACATCCGTGCCCGAACCAATGGCAAAGCCGGTATCGGCCTGGGCAAGAGCCGGGGCGTCGTTCACCCCGTCACCCACCATGCCGACTTTATATCCTTTCTCCTGTAACTTTTGGACAACATGAAGTTTGTCTTCGGGGAGCACCTCGGCATGTACGGTTTGAATGCCCAGTTTTTCGGCAACAGCCTTAGCCGTTGCCCGGTTGTCCCCTGTGCACATGACCACTGTAATACCCTTGTTCTGCAACGCCTTTACCGCTTGTACGGAATCATCCCGAACCGGATCCTGTAAGACCAGCAGCCCGAGAACGGCTGTCGAGGTGGCCAGCCAGATGGGGGTTGCTCCCTGGGCGGCTCTGGTTTCAGCAATTTTCAGGAGATTATCAGGCAGGGTCAGGGCATTATCCAGCATGAAATGGTGGTTACCCAGAAAGTAGAGCGTGTTGTCAATTTCAGCCTGCACTCCCCGCCCGGTTATTGCGCTGAAGTTGGTCAGGGACAACGGTGTGATCCCCTTGACAGCGGCACTTTGCAGCACGGCCTGGGCCAGGGGATGCTCTGATTGTGCCTCGAGGCTGGCTGCTTTTTCGAGCAGTTCTGTGGAGTTTTCTCCGCTGGCGGGCAGGATTGCCGTCACTTCCGGGGTGCCCCGGGTGAGGGTGCCGGTTTTATCCACAACAAGATGACTGAGGGTGGCAGCTGTCTGCAGGCCGTCCGAGTTACGGATAAGAATGTTCAACTCTGCGGCTCTGCCGGTTCCCACCATAATGGCAATGGGCGTTGCCAGCCCGAGCGCGCAGGGGCAGGCAATGACCAGCACCGCAATTGAGGCGGTCAGTGCATAGGCCAGGCGTGGTTCAGGGGCTAGAAAGAACCAGGCAACAAAGGTGAGCAGGGCAATACAGAGTGCTGTGGGCACAAAAACCGAGGCAACCTTGTCGGCAAGCCTGCCAATGGGGGGTTTACTGCTCTGGGCCCGTTTGACCAGGTTGATTATCCGGGCCAGGGTGGTTTCTTCGCCGGTGTTGGTCACGGTAAAGGTGAAACTGCCCGTGGTATTCATGGTGCCTCCGGTGACCTGATCGCCCGGGTATTTTTCAACGGGAAGCGGTTCCCCGGTGAGCATAGACTCGTTCACGGCCGAGTGCCCCTGAGCCAATGTGCCGTCAATGGGGATAAGCTCGCCGGGGCGTACCCGGATGGAATCGCTGGTGCGAAGGTATGAAACCGGAATGTCCACCTCTTCGGCATCCAGCACCAGCCGGGCTGTGGATGGGCGCAGTCCGACAAGGGAGCTGATCGCTTCGCTGGTGGTTCGTTTTGCTCGAATTTCAAGGGCATGGCCAAACTGGAGAAAAGCAAGAATCATCACTGAGGCATCCAGGTAGAGATGGTTTGCCCGGCCGGGAATGAAATCAGGTTTGCTGATAATAAGCAGCGAGGCCAGCCAGGCAGCTGCAGTACCAAGAGCGACCAGGGTGTCCATGTTGGATGAGCCGTGTCTGGCCAGTTTCCAGGCGGTCACATAATATTTTCTGCCGCTGAAATACATTACCCCGAGGCAGAGTAGAGCCAGGCCAAACCAGAAGATTCTGCTCTCAGACGGGGTTGGAAACAGTCCCGACATATCCCCGGCCATGAGACCAAACCCGGTGAGGGCGGCAACAATGGCTCGCTGCCATGAGCGTCTGATTTCCAGACGGGCTTCTTCGGCCTGGACAAGCGCCGGGTCGACAAAGCGTTCTTTGATCTTGATATTGGCAATGGTTGCCCGCAGCCGCAGAACCACTTCTGCGGGGTGGAGCGCACTGGTGACCTCCACCCCGTTGCCTGCCGAAACAACCGTACAGGAAGGATCATGGGGTGTAAGCAGCTGGTGTATCTGTTCGGCATTGAGCTGCTCAGCGGCGGTAATGAGAAAGCTCTCCGTATCTGCTGTGATGACAAGAGCTGCCTCATAGCCCTGGGCAAGAACCGCCTCCACCACCTGTTGTGGATCTCCTCCCTGCACCCGGGCATTTTTTTCAATGAGATTGACTGTTACCCGGCTGACCCCATTTACTGCGGAAATAGCCTGTTCCACCCGGCTGACACAGCTTGCACAGGTCATATCGCCAATACTCAGCAGATAGTCCCGGCTTGAATCAGTTTCGTTGTGCAGGGTGGCTTCATACCCGCTGTTGCCAAGCATCTGGATGACCTGCTGTGGGTCACCCCCGGTAATCTTTGCCTCGTTGTCGATCAGATGAACATCTGCCCTGGTTACACCGCTAACGGACAGCGCGGTTTTTTCGACTTTGGCCACACAGGAGGCACAGCTCATGGCTGGAACATGAAGGGTGTATTCATTATCAGAGCTTTGGGCAAGGGGGAGGGGAGGGGAAGCTGTACCCGGCTGGATAATCGGGCAGGAGTCTTGCCGGGCAGTCTCCAGGCGGGCATCATACCCGGCCTGTACAATTGCGGAGACAACCTCATCGGCCATTCCCCCTGTCACTGTCAGCGTGCCTTCTTCCAGAGAGACCATGGCAGAAGTCACGCCATCCACAGTGGTGGCAGCCTTCTCAACCATGGCCTGGCAATGCTCACAGTTCATACCCTCAACACGGAGGGTGTAGGATGTGTTTATGGTCTTGGGGCTGTTGTGTATAGTGTCCATATTAAAACCTGAAAAGTAAACTTGTACGTAGTGGTATACGATACTTTATTCATGATTTGCCTAAAAACCACCTTGGAATAACGGGTAAATTGGCAGATATGTAAAAAGAAGTTTGCAAGAATACCAGGAAAGCGTATTATTTAACATTGGAAATTCCCCACAATTTTTCCTTTATATTCTCTAATGACTGAGCAAAACAAACCCGCATCCGGCGTAGCCATGATCCGTATAGACGGCGTCAGGGTAAAACAGCTGCGTGAAGAACAGGGGCTGACCCAGCTCTACCTTGCCACCGCTGTCGGGGTAACCACTGATACCATCTCCCGCTGGGAAAATCGTCATTATCCGACCATTAAGCAGGAAAACGGTTTACGACTTGCACAGACCCTGGATGTCAGTCTTGACGAGATTCTCGAAAAAACGGATGCAGAAGAAGTTATGTCAACTTCCACACCTGCTCAGGTAACCGACGATTCGGAAACTCGTCTGGGAGTACCACTGAAAACATATAACCGGGTTGTAAATATCGGTCTTGCGGTAATGATTCCCGTGGTTATCGGCTTGATTGTCTGGAATAAAAAACAGGTCGCAGATTTTGACCTGAATGCCACCCGCGTCCTGCCGCTCTCCTGCGCCCCCGGCCTGCAGTTTCCTGTGGCCATTGCGGTGCATGTTCAGGGAGAGAATGTCCCCCTGTTAATTCGAGAAACGGTTCCTGGTCAGGTAAAAATAGTGAAAACCCTGCCTGACACCGCAGCCCAGAGCGGACAGACGTTGAAATGGATTCGCAAAGAGGGGCAGCGGCAGATGAGTGGCTTTTTAGCCGTTGCCGAGGGCAACCTTGGCGATACGATTTCGTTTTCCGGTAAAGTCGCTGTCCGACAAGGGAAAAAGCAGGAGGTTGTCACTGGTGGTACGTTGACCATGACCCTTGCACCAGTCCATTGGGCAGATATTGATGGCGATCATGTTATCAGTGATGATGAGGTGCTGGAAGCCTATGATAAATTCGGAAAACTTCCCGGACTTGACCGGGAACTTGATCAGGTGGAGGAAATATGGATGGGTACAGGATATCGTTGGGAAGCGGAATCCAAAACAATAACCATTCTTCCTTGAACAGGGTAACAGCTATGAACGCGCAGATAAAGTTGAACCGTTACATTATCAGCATCCTGGTTATGTGTGGATTGTGCTGCTGTCTCTCTGGTCAGCTTTTTGCCGGAGAGCTTGTGACAGGTAGATATCTTACTAAAACTGCTAGTCGTCTGGTGCTGGAAATTCGTGTTGGCTCACCGGCTCCGGCGAGCCTGATAGTTGTTCAACGGATCCCGCAGGGAACTGTCGTCTCCCATGCTGAACCGGCTTTTAGTAAGTATAACAGGAAAAATGGGGAAATTCGTTGGCTGTTGAGAAATGTCGGACAAGGGAGCCATCGAATTACGCTTGAGTTGCAAAAACCTGGTGTTCGAGCCGATTCTTCCAGCGCTCAGGTGAATCGTGCCATGCAAAAATCCCTATCTGCCAAGCCGAGAGCTGTCCGTGCTGAAATACGCTGCAAGCATCCTGTCAGCAGGCAATTAATGACCATAACTGTGGATTGATTCCATTGTGTTGTAATCCAGGTTGGAAAATTTTCCGGAGATTCCATGTCCAAACAACAGACCCGACCTGCCCGGTCAGGAAAAAAACAATGGCTGATTGCCCTGGCGCTTGTGGTTCTCCTCGGGGTGAGCTTTGTGGTGGGGTTGCCCTTTGCTGTTCGGTACGGGGTCGTGCGCTGGCTGCTGGCTCATGGCGCGCAGAGTGCTGATCTTGAGAAAATTCACATCAACCTCTTTACCGGCATTGCCAGTGTCAGTGGGTTGCAGGTCAGGTTGGATGATAATCTTGTTCTTGGCGATAAAAATATCAGCGTAGACTTTGATCTGCGGGCTCTGATGAAAAAGGAAGGCCATCTGGAAACCGGCATGGTGGAAGGTCTTGTTCTTGACATCGAGAGCGGTGCAGATGGGGATATGCGCATTGGTTCTATCACTGTGCCGGCAGATCCTGATCAGCCGGAGCAAAAAAAGGATATGAGCTGGCTGTTTCGGGCGAGCCATCTGGAGTTGCGTAACTGTGAGGTGCGCTATAACCTGCCCACCCTGCGACATACCATAAAAATTGATCATGGTGTACTTGAGAACCTGTTTACAGGCAGAGCGGATCATCCGGGAACACTGGTGCTTGAGGGCAGTGTTAATGGAACGCCGGTATCACTCCGGCTTGACCGGATAGAACTCAAACCCCATCTGGTTGTCGGTGGGCATATTGCTGTTCAAGGCTACCGGCTTGAGAATCTGCAGCAGTTGCTCAAGGCCTCTCTTGATCCGATAGCCGGTGCTGTCGGCCTGGACGGTACCGTGCTTTTTTCCCTGGATGATTCGGGCGGAATGACCACCGAATATGACGGCAGGCTCACCGTCAGCCGGGGGCATGTCGGCAACAGCAGTTTTTCCACCAGAAGTCCGCTGCTGGCGTATACCGGAACAATCCATTACGCACAGTCAGCAGCAACTGGTATTGGTATTGATCTTGATGGAGTACTGCAGGGTGATAAACTCCGCGTGGGCGTACCCGGTGCCCGGTTGCAGCTGGATGAACAGCAGCTTAAGCTCGAAGGCAAAACCAGTATCAGTATTGGCGGACAACTGCAGGTGACAACCGATGGCAGCCTTGACTTTTCCGGACTCTCTCTCGACCTGCCCACCATGCATGTGGCCCATTCAGGCATGCACTGGCAGGGAAAGGTGACCTATCTGCTTGAAGAAGGGCAGAGCATAAAGGCTGGAGGCAGGCTCAGCCTGAACAATCCTGCTTATCAGTCCTTTGGTGAAGGCTTTAACATGCAGAGTGGGGCAGAGCGTGTATCCTGGGATGGGGACGTGAATGTGGATATTGGTGGTACGTCAGGGGTGACAACCGTAGTGACCAATGGCTTGCTCAGCGGTAACGCGTATGTACTGAACATTCCTGATATGCTCGACTTCAGTGAAGAAACTGTACTGGTTAACGGCAAGACCGAGCTGGTTATCGGTTCAAATCTGCATCTCACCTCCCGTACTCATCAACAGCACCGGGGCATAGCAGTTGTTGCTGCCAACACCGAAAGCCATGGCACCATGAGCTGGCAGGGGCGGGTTGATTACCAGAAAAAAGGTGCAAATTCAGAGCTGCTGCTCGATGGTCAACTTGCAGGTAATGAGCTGGTGGCGCAGCTCAACGATCAGCACTGGACTATTGCTCAACAGGAAATTGCCTTTTTGCCGGAAAAGTTGCGGCTTACTCTCGGCAACCCAGTACAGCTCAACGGCAAGGGAACATTCAGCGGCAGCAAGCTTACAATAGAGAACAAAGATGCAACTCTGCTCAGTGTGGATACGATGGCACTTAACGGAATTTCCGGGCAGAAGAACGGGGGGGTGCGTGCCAAAGTTTTTACCGTCACTGGTGTGCAGGTGCCCCGGGGAAAAAATCAGCCGGTAGCTGTGGATATTCCCCAAATATCGGTGCAGTCAATACGTTCTCCTGATTTTAAAACGGTGACCATTAGCGGCGTGCAGCTCAGTCAGCCTGTGGTACGAAATGTTGAGAGCAAGACCATGCTGGCACGCCTTGATCAGATCAATGTGCGCAAAGTTCGGGTTGAAAATCCACTTGTCGTGTCCGTTGATGCGGTCACTGCCGGAAAAGGCTATTTTCTGCAACAAGAGAAGACGAACAAAAAGCCCCTTATCAGCCTGAACCAGACCACCATGGAAAAAATATCCTGGTCTGGCCGCAACGGTGTTTCCTGCGATACCATCACCCTTGATACAGTGCGCGGTGAGTTTATCCGGGAAAAATCAACAAAAGAAAAAAAGCCGCAGGAACAAGACACACCAGAGCCTGACAAGAACAAAGCGCCGTCAGACCCACCCAAGGTAAAAATTCACAGGATCGCCGTTACCGGAAACAGCGGTTTTACCTTTACAGACAAGAGTACCTCAAAGCCTTTTTTCACTGAATTTGTCCTGCGTAAAGCTGAAGTGAAAAATATTGATCTGGCCGCAACAGATACGCCGATTCCTTACGAGTTGAACGGGGTGTTTGATACCTGGTCACCATTGGATATTTCCGGAAGTTACCAGCCTGCCTCGGAGGGCATTGCGCTGAAATCAACGATCAGGCTGCGCAACTATTCACTTGAGGCTATTTCTCCTTATGTGGTTGATACCATTGGCACAAAATTTATTGATGGCCAGTTGTATATCACCTCTGAGGTCAATGTTAATGGTGAAGACCTTGATCTGGATAATAATCTGGTCTGTCGCGAAATCAAATCGGAAACAGTAAGTGAAGAAGCGCAGGGAGCACTCAGTCTGCCGGTACCACTTGATATGGCGCTTTCCATGTTGCGGGACAACAATGGTGATATAGACCTGGATATGCCGGTTTCAGGAACCCTGTCCGATTTTTCTGTAGGTATGGCGGATATCATAATCACAGCCCTCAGCAAGGCTCTTGTGACGGCAGTAACGCCTTATCTTGCCTATTCTGCCCTTGGGCCTGCAGGAGCGGTTGCTTATGTGGGGTTGCAGGCAGGCAAAGATGCCATGAAGGAGAGTCTTCCTCTTCTGGAATTTGACTTTCAGGTGACAACGCTTTCAGCAGAGCAGAAAACATTGCTGCAGACCGTGGGTAAATCCATGGCCGCCAATACCGATCAGGACTATACGGTCTGTTCCAAAGCCATGGCCTGGGAATTTGATCCGAATATGGAAAAGACAGCAGCAAATAAAAAGAAGATTCTGGAAAATCCGGAAAAACGGCAGCAACTGCTTGCCCTGTCCCGGGATAGAGCCGTCAATATCCGCACATTTCTGGAGCAGAATTTCAATCCTGATCCCGATCATCTCCTCATCTGTCCTCCTTCGATACATTACGAGCTCACTGGTCAGCCTGTTGTCAAAATTCGGAAGCTGGAAAAATCAGGCATCATCCAGGGGATGCTGCCTTAAGTTATGGATACTCAACTCTCTTTGGCCGCACTTGCTGCACTCTATGCCTTTTACGACCAGTTTGTGGCCAACATGCCACTTTCCTGCGGCCCGGGGTGCGCGACCTGCTGTTCGGTGAATGTGTCGGTGACAAGCCTTGAAGCCAGCTATCTGCTGCAGCACCCGCTCATGGCCAGTGATGCGCTGGCCGGGGAAATCCGAACGGCTGCAGCTGCGCCACATTTTCTCCCCTCTTTGACCACCAACCAACTTGCGGCCAGTTGCCTTGCCGCGCAGGAACCACCCGAGGAAAATGGCGTGCACACACCGGGCATCTGTCCGCTGCTGGATGAAGACGGCCTGTGTCGGGTCTATAGTAACCGGCCTTTCAGCTGCCGGGCAATGTTGTCTGTAAAGCGTTGTCGGACAGGCGGAGAAGCTGAGGTTCCTCCATTTGTTTACACCGTTAACCTTGCCCTTTACCAACTGATCGAACATCTTGACAGGCAGGGAACAAGTGGCAATCTGCTCGATATGCTCTCGGGCAACACCCGAAACGCCGTTGCTAACCGCGCTCTGCCCGGGTTTCTGGTTGCTCCGGAAGAACGGGCTAAATTTCATACTCTGCTTAAGAAAATTGCCGTCTTCCCCGTGGGAAACAGTGCACTGAATATCTTTTTTCCAGAAAAAATATTCAGTGCTTTTTAAGAACTCCCAACGATAATATTACCGGTTGTGTTTGCGGGTCAGCGTGGAACCAGGTCAAGTAGCTGTAATAAGCCCTCAAGTATGGTCATGGGATGCGGCGGGCAGCCGGGAATATAGAGATCCACCGGCAGGAGTTGTTCAATCCCTGCAGTTGTTTCGGGATGCGTAGTAAAGAGGCCGCCACTGATGGCGCAGGCTCCGGTGGCAATGACAATTTTTGGTTCTGGCACCGCAGCATAGGTGGCCAGTAACGCCTCTTTCATGTTGATGCTCACCGGGCCCGTGACCAGAAGACCATCGGCATGTCGTGGTGAGGCCACAAACTCGATACCGAAACGACCCAGGTCATAGACAATGGTTCCCAGGACATTGGTATCTGATTCACAGGCATTGCACCCCCCGGCACTGACCTGACGCAGCTTGAGAGAGCGCCGGAACATTTTTCGGCGCAATGTGTCAAGACGCAACTCTACCGGCGGTTCCATGGCTCTGATTGTCAGATCGTCACGCTGTCCCGCAGCCAGACGGAACTCGTTGCTGAAGTGAATAACCTCTTCCGGGCAAACCCGGGTACATTCTCCGCAGAAAAGACAACGCCCCATGTCCAGGGCAAGCTCTCCTGAATCAATGTGCTGCAATGCGGCAGAGGGGCAGCAATCCTGACAGAGACTGCACGCCATACCTCGACAGTTCTGCTGATTAATGACAGGCCGTCCCTGGTAACGAGCCGGCATTTCCGGGGCTGGTTCTGCCGGATAGCCGATGGTATGCGATCCCTGATGATAGCGGGCAAGCAGACTGCGAATCATGGTGCGACTCCTGAAGAGAGGTCGATACTGTGGGGGTACGGTTCCCTGAGGCTTTTACAGATCATGGCCGCAATAGGAGAGGTTAAAACTTTTGTTGCAGATGGGGAAATCCATTATCCCCTCTCCCCGTACAGCCAGGGCGAGGCCCGGCCAGTTATGCACAGACGGATCCACCACTTTGTAGGTTTTGAGCTCTCCCTTTTTTCCGGTGACCACGACATGGCAAATGGTACCGCGCCAGCCTTCAACCAGTGAAATCGCGAGCTGTTCTGCTGGCAATTCGGTGACAGGCTGCTGCGTATTACCTGGGGGCAACTCTTTCAGCCGGGCGAGGATGTAGGTCACGGAGCGTTGAATTTCCAGCCAGCGGACAAAGGCCCGGCCGTAGACATCTCCGGTAAACCAGACTGAAATGGGGAGCTGGTGTCGGCGATACGCACCGGTCTGGAAATCTGTACGGGCATCGATTTCCAGACCAGAGGCCCGGGCTGCCGGGCCAAGCAGGCCGAGCTTTCGGGCATGTTTTTTTGTGACTACGCCAGTTTCTTCCATACGTGCCAGCACAGATGGGTTGTCCCAGAGCAGGTTTGCCGCTTCTGTGACATCGTCAAAATGGCGGGACACCAGTGTCATCATTTTCTGGATTAACTCGGCATCAAGGTCATGGGCAACCCCGCCAGGTATGACCACACCCCGGCCATAACGATTACCGCAGAGCATGGCGGTGATATTTAAGAACGCACCCCTTAACCGGCCACAAAAAGAGGCTGTCGGCGCATACCCCACATCCATAGCCATTGCCCCCAGGTCACCGACATGGTTGGCGACCCGTTCCAGTTCAAGAGCGATGGCCCGGATATCCATGGCCCGTGGTGAAAGCTGGCAATGGGTTAATCCTTCCAGAGCCTGGCAACAGGCCATGGTGTGGCCGATGCTGGTGTCGCCGGCAACTGTTTCCATGAGCATGATCAGCCGTTTATCTGGTCGGCTGTTGCCAAGCGCTTTTTCAATCCCGCGATGTTGATAGCCAAGGGATATTTCCAGGTGAAATAGAGTCTCACCATGGCAGAGAAAACGAAAATGTCCAGGTTCAATGATGCCGGCATGGACAGGGCCCACTGCAACTTCATGCATCTCTTCGCCCCGGGCGCGTAAAAACCTATGGCTGCCGATATAGCCGCTGTCGTGTTCCTGGCCGTTGCGGGGCAGGTAGCGCAGGGGAACGGGATGGGGATGATCTTTTAGATTGATCCCGCATTCTTCGGCAAGTTCCCGTTCCAGGGGAGCCATCTGGGGGAAGCGGACGGCAAGAGATGGCCAGGTGTTGAATTTTGCGGTTCGTAACAGGTGTAAACGCCCCTGCTGATCATGGCGAAGAACCATCAGAATATCATCACCGACAACGGGCAGGGCAGTAATGGCCAGGCCGGTGTCAAGCCCTGCACTGAGGGCCTGCTGGAAATCAGTAACGTCAAGACGTGGTATTTTCTTGAGTGGTATCGGCTCGTTGTTATGGATTACAGCGGCTTGGCTGATCATTGAAGACCTCCAGCAAGGGCTGCAGCGCGGTTCAGGAAATTATGCATGGGCAGTGGCAGATATATCCCAAAGAAGAGGAGCAGGGTAAGCAGGGCAACAACAACCATGATGCCCGACCAGGAAGACGATTCCTGTCGCTCAATGTTCCCTTCTCCCCAGAGCATGGGGATCATCTGTTTGAGCAGGGCAACAAAGATCACACTGATGCCGAGCAGGAAAATGATCAGTGCCACAGTCGCCCCACGCCCGATGGCAGCTTTAACCATAAAGTATTCGCTGATAAAGATGGAAAAAGGTGCTGTTCCGATCAGGGCAAAGAGCCCACCGGCAAGAGCAACCCCCCAGAGAGGAGTACTGTGCAGGGCTCCCCTGATCTGCTGAATCTTATGGGTACCATGGATTTGTCCCAGACGACCGGCGGCAAAAAAGCTCAGTGATTTTGCCATGGAATGGTTGAGTGTATGGAGCAGGGAGGCAAAACAACCGGCAGGCCCCAGGCCAAGCCCCAGAGTAATAATGCCAAGATGTTCAATGCTTGAATAGGCAAGCAATCTTTTGAGATCACGCTGATAGAGGATAAAGGCGGCTGGAATGGTGATGGACAGCAGACCGAAAAGTACAAAGAGACGGCTGGTAAATTGGTCAGAGGCCAGAGCATGGTTGACAAGGGCTGCATGTCGCATGATGCAGTAGAGAGCGGCATTGAGCATGAACCCGGAAAACATGGCCGAGACCGGGCCGGGAGCCTGGCTGTGGGCATCGGGAAGCCAGGTATGGGTGGGGGCAAGTCCTGCCTTGGTGCCAAAGCCGACCAGGGAAAAGAGAAAAGCGGCCTTGAGCAGCATGTGGTTGTAGCCTGTTGCCTTGATGAGCTCGGTGAAAAAGAGTTGGTGAACCCCACTTGCATCTGCCTGTAGGGAGGCTGTCACCAGCAGTACACCGATAAAGGCAAAGGCAATACCCACCGAGCAGATGATCAGATATTTCCACATTGCTTCAATGGCAGCAGGGGTGGCGTAGATGGAGATTAAAAAAGCTGTAACCAGGGTTGTGGCCTCCATGCCGACCCACATCAGGCCGATATTATTTGCCAGCAGGGTCAGGGTCATTGTCCAGAGAGAGCCGAGCCAGAGCTGGTTGTAGCGCCGTGCAGTCGCCCTGTTGAGGCGTCCGCCAGCAAGATCGTTGTGGAAATAGTCAAGGGCAAAGACTGATCCGGCTGTATAGACCAGTAGCATCACCAGCAGATGCCAGCCGGAGAGCGCATCAAGATAGAGCCAGCCATCAGCTGTTTTCATGGGCAGGGAAGTCGGCAGTTTAAGGACGCCGACCAGCAGGCAGAGGTCATCGAGCAGCACCATGGCAAGTGACAGCAAAAAGAAGTGTTTACCCCGCCTCAGTCGGGAAGCCAGAGCAATTCCTGCCAGGGGAATCAGAAGAAAAAGAATCAGCAGACTGCTCATCCCCGCAACTCCGTAAGACGATCGACATCGGTGTGGTCAAATTCCCGGTTGATTTGATACATGGCAATACCCATACCGAAAACCGCCACCCAGACATCAAGTAAAACACCGAATTCCACCACCATGGGAATGTGATCGGCAACAGCCGTGCCGAGACAGTATATCCCGTTTTCAAGCACCAGATAGCCCAGAACCATACTCAGCGCCTTACGACGTGAGACCAGCAGCAACAGTCCTGTGAGCATGGTAAAAATGGCAAGAGCAATGATAAGGGTGTTGTTATTGCCGGTCAGGGGCAGCCTGGAAGCAAAGATCACCGAGCCGATGAGTGTAAAAAAACCGATACTGAGCGACACATTAAACCCGATAAACGGTTCAACCTCCCGTTTGACTCTGGCTACCCGCAGACCTCTGAGGAGCAGCCAGGGAAAGATGCCGCCTTT
Source organism: Candidatus Desulfobulbus rimicarensis (assembly GCA_008633435.1). Classification (GTDB taxonomy): domain Bacteria; phylum Desulfobacterota; class Desulfobulbia; order Desulfobulbales; family Desulfobulbaceae; genus Desulfobulbus_C; species Desulfobulbus_C rimicarensis. The sequence continues at coordinate 13,893 of RKSL01000102.1, forward strand.
AAGAATAATGGCACATAAAGAGAGTAAGCCGTGTTGCAGAGTGAACGGTTGTAATCCAAACAGAGGGACAAGCCCGAGCACCACCCCCTGCACGGCGACCGTGCGGATACAAAAGGCAAGACGGCTACTGCCAAGAAGGGTCAGGTTGGTAAGTACCAGCATGAAGAGGAGCAGGGACATCAGGGTCAACATACGCTGCTCCTGAGACAGAGGGTATTTTTGCCGGATAGTCGGTAAAAATTTACGAGTATACTCATTGCACAAACTCCAGAAACAGGGCAAGTCCGGCAAAGACACCGGCACTTATCAACAGTTGCGGCACCCTGATTAACCGCAGCCGGGCCATGGATGACTCAACCATGGCCACCAGCATCCCAATGGCGACCATCAGCAGTAAAAACAGCGGCAACCATAGCACATTTGTTCCCGGAGGAACAAAAAGAGCTGCAAAAATAGCGGCCAGCAGCCAAATTTTGAGGGCGACGCCATATTCAATCATGGCCAGATCCGGGCCGCTGTGGTCCAGGATCATCACTTCATGGATCATGGTCAGTTCAAGATGGGTGGTTGGATCGTCTATGGGAATACGGGCATTTTCAGCCAGGAAAACCAGGAAAAACGCCACCGCAATCAGCAGTAGCGAAGGTGTGGCATGCAGCCAATGTTCGCTGTTGATTGTCTGCAGTATGTCGTTTAATGACTGAGCTCCGGTTATTCTTGCCAGTCCGGCCATGGTGAGAAAAAAAGCCGGTTCTGCAAGGGCGGCAAAAAAGGCTTCCCGGCTTGCTCCCATACCCTCAAAACTTGAGCCTGTATCGAGGGCGCCCAGCATGGTGATAAATCGTCCCATCCCCATCAGGTACGCCAGGAGAATAAAATCACCTGAAAAATGGAGTATTGCCGGAATTGGGCCTAAAGGAACCAGCACAACGCAGCAGCATAAAACGGCAAGATTGACAACTGGCGACAGCTGTACCAGTCCTGAGGATACATCACTGTAGACCACGCCTTTTTGCAGGAGGCGGGTAAGGTTAAAATAGGGTTGCAGCAAGGGGGCTCCCCTGCGGCCGGCTATTACAGCTTTGCTCCTGTTAATGATGCTGAGCAGTAAAGGAGCCAGAGCAAGAGAAAGAATCAACGCGATAAAGCTCATATCCAGCCTCCAGCAAGTGCCATCAGCAGGAGAAAGAGGGTGGTAATGATATAGAGAATATAGAGTTGTACCCGGCCATGCTGAATCCAGCGTAATATGCCAAGTAGCCGGGTCACACCAACAAACAGCGGTGTGTAGCCGTATCGGGTTACGGAGTCAGGCGTTGTGGATGTATAGCTGATTGTTCCGGGGATGAGTTTTTCGGAAACGTTTCTTTGTACCCGGGGGCGCAATACTGCCTCAAAAAACAGGGTGACGGGTCGGGCAAAGGAGGAGGCCGTATACTGCATCCGGGGATGGGGATGGAGGTAGCCGCAGCCCCAGGTCGGTGCAATGGCCACCTGGCGTTTACGCAGCAGAATGATGCGCAGCAGACCCAGCAGCAGAACAAGACAGAGCATTACCCCTGTAATCCACATTATGTCTTTGAGGCGGGTCGTTGCATCGGCCAGGGGAGCCATTGTTGTGGATGCGGGCAACAATACGGACAGTGGATAATGCACAAGTTGAATAAAAAATGGGGCGAACAGACCAAGACCAAGACAGGCTGCAGCGAGGAGCAGCATGGGCAGATACATGGCCGGCGTTGTTTCACTGGCCTGGACTGCATGTTGCGAACGTGGACTGCCAAGAAAAATAATCCCCCCCACCTTGACAAAACAGGCTGTGGCCAGCCCGCCGATAAGTGCCATCCCGGCGAGGCTCAACAGCAAGGGCCAGGCAGCTGAAACGATACCGATTGTCTGTCCATGAACAGCTCCACAATAGATAAGAAATTCACTGACAAAACCGTTTAATGGCGGTAACCCACAGATTGCCGCAGCACCGAGCAAAAAGCAGAAGGCTGTTGTCGGCAGCTGTTTTTTCAGGCCACCCAGTTTATCAAGCTCCAGGGTTGCACATTGCTGTTGGATTACCCCTGCCCCGAGAAAGAGCATGCCTTTGAACAGGGCATGGTTCAGTATATGGAGCAGGCCGCCGGCAAGACCGAAAATGGCGACAACAGGTTGCTGCAGGGAAATACCGATCATTCCCACCCCGAGACCAAGGAGAATGATACCGATGTTTTCCACACTGGAATAGGCCAGCAGCCGTTTGAGATCATGCTGGGCAAGGGCAAAGAGGATGGCGAGAATACCGGAGATCACTCCGGCTAGAACCAGGAGTATTCCCCATTCAAGGACGGGGCCGCCAAGAAGTTGAATGGAGCGGAGAATGCCATATATGCCCATCTTTATCATGACCCCGGACATATAGGCAGAGACATGACTGGGTGCAGCAGGATGTGCCTCGGGCAGCCATACATGAACTGGAAATATCCCGGCTTTGACGCCGAATCCGAGAAAGGCCAGACCAAAGAGCAGGTGTCGAAAACCCGGGGTAAGCAACTGGGGTTGGAACGTGGAAAAATCAAGCCCATGGCCGCTGCTGCCCAACAGCAGAAAAAAGAGCAGTAACACCATGCCGCCGAGATGGCCGGCGACCAGGTAAACCCAGGAAGCGTGGCGGGATTTTTTTTCACGGTCATGGAACAGGACAAGGAAAAATGGAGCCAGCGACATGACCTCCCAGGATATCATGAAGATGAGGCCATTACGAGCCAGCAGCACCAGGATCATCCCCGTGGCCAGCAGATTGTAAAAAAACCAGTGAACGCCGTGATGGAGATATTCAGCATGGTAATGGCGCATGTACGCACTGCCGTAGAGGGCAAACAGTAGACCCAACACCACAACGGGTAGAAGGAAAAAGGCGGAGAGGGGATCCAGAACCAGTTGTACCTGTTCTCCGATTATTGCCCAGGGAAGAGTGGCCGTACTGGAACGCCCGGAAGCAAGCGCAATGAATACTGGCCTGGCCGCCACTGCCAAAGCTCCGGTAAGTCCGGCCAATGCCCAGAGTGCAGAACGGGTTCTGCTGCGTCCGTCGATCAGGGCGACAAAGCCCCCTGCAAACGGGAGAAGTATAAGCCAGAACAGTGATGACATCTATGCTCCTGAATAATCAGAAAATACATATTTCAACAGGTTAGAGCTCCATTGGAAATGAAGAATGGTTTTCTGGGTATTCTCTTTTCAAGGAACGCAGACTACTTTTCCAGGCAAGTACCTGATCGGCAATTTGTCCGGGGAAGCGAAGTCAGGATTTAAAGCTGTTGGCCTGTTTTGTCAAGTGCAATCCCGGTATCAGGTCGATCCCGGATATTTTTTGTATGAGTCCAGCTGGCGGCTTTGGCCCGCATAGAGCTTGATCCGTGGTTAAAATCACCGTCTTTAGATGTCTTTTCTTTCAGCAGGTGGTTGTTTTCTTACCCGAATGGTAACCTTAATGGGGGGACAGCAAATGGAACAGATGGTGATCGACGGAGTCCCATGGTGTAGTGAAATAATTTCCAGAGTTTGTTGTGGGCAGTGTAGAACTGTTATGCCGGTTTGAGTGCCTGGAGACAAAAATGGAAGGTGAAGCCGGCTACTGCTCTGGTTTGGGTAAACCCTGTTGCTGCAAGCTGTTGAATAACCTTGTCAACGGTCACCCGATGAGCAAGTGGGGGGCCGTTTTCACAGGCTTCTTCAGTTCTTTCCCAGTCGACTATAACCATGGCCGCCTCGGGCCGCAACACTCTTCTGATCTCGGCCAGCAATGGTTCGGGTGGGGTGAGTTCGTGGTAAAGGGCGATGAGCCAAACGCCATCCACACTGTTGTCAGCAAAAGGGAGCAGATCTTTTTCCATCAGTTGCGGGCGAATGCGCGTTGTCGGCGGCAGAGTTTGTTCCATTTCCCTGATCATAAGCGGTTCAATGTCAAGGGCGTGAATCACTGTATTTTCAGGAGCGTGTGCACTGATATGTGTGGTTAAAAAACCGGTACCTGCGCCAATGTCGATATAGGTGGTTCCGTGGGGGATACTCGCCAGTTTCCAAATTTGCTTCGTGGGTATCCATTCAAGCCGGATCGGATTGTTCAGTTTTTTCCGCTTTGCCGGGTTAAACTTTCTGTCTTCTGTCATGGTTGTCTCCTGTGAGGTATGGCCAGGCTATTTCAGGGCACCCAATATACGGTAACTGGTGTTTTCGGGTTGTTGAGCACAGCGCGAATCGGCATGTGTTCTTCGGGCCCGTTGAGGAGCGCCTGTTGCAGTGTCTTGAGTTTTTGTTCCCCCTGGATATACAGAAAAATATGACGCGAGTTGAGGATTGCTGCAAGGGAGAGCGTCATTCGTTCGTGGGGGGCTGCAGGTGGAGTAATAGCCAGACAGCGTAACTTGGGGTTGTTGCCAAGGGCCAGGTTGAGCCGCTCTGCTCCGGGGAAGATGGACGCGGTATGGCCATCGTTACCCATGCCAAGAAGGAGTACGCTGTGGGGAAGCGGTACTGCTGCAAGTTTCCGGGCGCAGGTCTCTTCACCTTGTCTTGCGGTTGCGGCCTGATTTTTCATGGGAATGAAGTTGGCAGCCGCTGCGTGTTGAGTAAGCAGGCTGGTGCGGACAAGCCGTTCGTTTGAATCCTCATGGGCAGGATCAACCCAGCGTTCATCGACCAGAGTGATGGTAATTTTGGACCAGGGGATTTCTCTGTGGCGGAGTTCCGCAAATAGAGGGAGGGGAGTTTTGCCGCCGGAAACGGCAAGAGTTGCCTGCCCATGGGCGGTACTATCTGCGACGAGAAGGGTTGATACCCTGTCGGCAAGAGTGGCGGCTGCTGTGAGTGGCTGGGTGCATTTGACAATCTCAACCATGGCTACTCCTCCCATTCCCGGTCATCACGGGCCAGCAGGGCCACCGAGGCTACCGGCCCCCAGGAACCGGCCGGATAGGTTTTGGGCGGTTCATGGCTTTGCTGCCAACCGTTTTGGATGGAGTCGATCCATTGCCATGATCGTTCCACTTCTTCGCGGTGAATAAACAACGCCTGCCGCCCCTGCATGATGTCGAGGAGTAATCGCTCATAGGCATCGGCAATGCGGGAGTTGTTAAAGGCCTCACAAAAACTTAAATCAAGCATGGTTCGTTGCAGCTGCAGCCCCTGGCCGATGCCGGGCACCTTGTTGAGCATTTCAATTTCCACGCCTTCGTCGGGCTGGAGGCGGATGATCAGCTTGTTGGGCGGCAGGTTCTGGTAGGAATCGGCAAAAATATTATGGGGCAGCCGTTTGAAATGAATAACCACTTCCGAGCGTTTAGTGGCCATTGCCTTGCCTGTGCGCAGATAAAAAGGCACGTCAGCCCAGCGCCAGTTGTCAATATCCACCCGGATGGCGACAAAGGTTTCTGTGGTGGAGGCGGGATTGCCGCCGGCCTCTTCTAAATAGCCGGGAACTTCATTGCCCCGGATGTAGCCTCTGCCATATTGACCACGAACAACCATGTCGTCAATATTGTCGTGGGTTATGGGGCGTAATGCCTTGAGTACTTTGAGTTTTTCGTTGCGAAGGCTGTCGTCGTGCAGGTTGACCGGTGGTTCCATGGCCACCAGGGTGAGGATTTGCATGAGATGGTTCTGTACCATGTCCCGCAACTGGCCGGATTTGTCGAAATAGCCCCAGCGGCTGCCCACCCGGACTTCTTCGGCAACGGTGATCTGAACATGGTCAATGGTGTTATGATCCCAGTTGGTGGTGAAAATAGAGTTGGCAAAGCGCAGAGCCAGCAGGTTCATCACGGTTTCTTTGCCCAGGTAATGATCAATGCGGTAGATCTGTGTTTCACTGAAATATTTTGCAACAATATCGTTGATTTCCCTGGATGAGGCCAGGTCACGGCCAATGGGTTTTTCCAGCACGACCCGGGTGGATGGCTCTATTATACCGGCGTGGGCAAGGCCGCTGCAGATATCACCAAAGAGAAAGGGGGCAACAGAAAAATAGTTGATAAGCAGGCGTTTTTTCTGGTCAGCAAATGTTTTGATGCGGCTGTATTCGTCGGGGACATCCAGGTTGACAAGCAGATAATGCATCCGGGCGAGCAGACGGTTGACAACATCGTTGTCCAGGTCTTCCTTAATAAAGCGGTGCAGACCCTCCCGAATATGATCAAGAAAACTCTGACGGTTAAGGTCGTGACGGGCAATGCCGATAATCCTGGTGTCGTCGTGGAGCAGCCCTTCCCGGTCGAGCTGGTAGAGCGCAGGCAGCAGTTTGCGGCGGGAAAGATCGCCTAGAATGCCGTAAATTGCAAAATCACAGGCCTGATGATCAATGGTCATAGCACTTCCTCTGATTTTTTCTGGGGTTAAAGAGCAGGCCGTCTTCCGGTAGATTCTGCCATTTGAGCTGCACCGGAAATGGATCAACATTCCATATTTTTCTGCTGTACTCATCTATGGAACGGTCAGATGAAAACCTGCCCATACGGGCAACATTTTTGATGGTCATGGTTGTCCACAGGTCTTTATCAAAATAGGTGGTGCTGACTCTTTGCTGGCAATCAATATACTGCTGGTAATCGGCAAACAGGGTAAAATGGTCGTGGTTGAGCAGGGTGTCGATCAGTGGACGGAAGAGTTCGCAGTCGCCATGGGAAAAATAGCCGGAGGCAAGCAGGTCAATGGCTGCCTTGAGTTCCTCGTTGCCCTGGTAGAGATTATGCGGAGAATAGCCATTGTTTTGCAGCTCCATAACCTCGTCAACATTGAGACCAAACAGGAAAAAGTTGTCAGCTCCCACTGCCTCACGAATCTCTACATTGGCGCCATCCAGGGTGCCGATGGTGAGGGCGCCATTCATGGAAAATTTCATATTGCCGGTACCTGAAGCCTCTTTTCCGGCCTGGGAAATCTGTTCGGAGAGATCGGTCATCGGATAGACGTGATGCCCGATCTTGACATTGTAATTGGGGATATAATAGATCTTGAGCAGGTCGCGGACATCCGGATCATTGTTGATTACTTCAGCGACAGAATTGATCAGTTTGATCATTCGTTTTGCCATATAGTATCCCGGAGCCGCCTTGCCGCCAAAAACAAACAGGCGTGGTACCATATCGAGGTCACGGTTGTTTTTGATCCGGTTGTAGAGGGTAATGATATGGAGCACGTTGAGATGCTGGCGTTTGTATTCGTGGATGCGTTTGACCTGCACGTCAAACAGGGCCTGCGGATTGATAATCTGCCCGGTCTCGCATTTGATGCGGCGGGCAAAGTCCTGTTTGTTGAGCAGTTTTATCTGCTGCCATGCCTCCCGGAAGTTTGCGTCATCAAGGAGGTCTTCCAGTGCACTCAGTTCGTCAAGGCGGGTCAGCCATCCCTCGCCAATGGCCTCGGTGATGAGGGCGGTGAGGCGGGGGTTACTCACTGCCATCCAGCGTCGTGGGGTGACCCCATTGGTGATGTTACGGATTTTACCAGGAAACATGGCGTGAAAATCAGCCAGGGTATGTTTGCGGAGCAACGCTGTATGCATGGCGGCAACTCCATTGATGGCCTTTGTCCCGACGCAGGCAAGGTTGGCCATGCGCACGTACCTGGAGCCGGTTTCATCAATAATGGACATTCGCTGCAGCCGACCGATGTCGCCGGGATATTTTAAACGAACCTGATCTAAAAAACGCTGGTTAATCTCAAATATGATTTCCAGATGCCGGGGAAGGGTGGCGCCAAACAGCGATAGATCCCATTTTTCCATGGCCTCGGGTAAGAGGGTGTGGTTTGTGTAACAGAGCGTTTTCGTGGTGATTTTCCAGGCATGATCCCAGCCGTAGAAATGTTTATCCACAAGCAGGCGCATCAGTTCGGCCACCGCAATCGCCGGGTGGGTATCGTTGAGCTGGATGGCAAAATTGTCAAAAAAATTATCCAGATTATCCTCAATGAGCAGGTGGATGCGGATCATATCCTGGAGCGAACAGGAGGTAAAAAAGAATTGTTGCTCAAGGCGCAGTTTTTTCCCTTCAGACTGTTCATCGTTGGGATAGAGTACCTTGGTTATGGTTTCAGCATTGATCTTTTCTTCCACCGCACCGTAATAGTCGCCGGTGTTGAAATCTGCAAAATCAAAGGAGCTATGTGCCTGAGCACTCCAGAGGCGCAGACAGTTGACATTGTTGACCCTGTAGCCGGGAACCGGGGTGTCGTAAGGGATACCGGTGATGCAGCGAGACGGTATCCAGCGGACTCTGCGGAGGGATTGATTATCGTGGTAGATCTCTGTGTGTCCACCAAAGCCGACATCGCAGGCCAGATCAGATTTTTTGATTTCCCAGGGATTACCTGGTTTGAGCCACTGGTCACTTTTTTCTTTCTGCCAGCCGTTTTCGATCTCCTGATCAAAAATCCCATATTCATAGCGGATGCCGTAGCCAATGGCAGGAATCTGCAGGGTGGCCAGGGAGTCGAGATAGCATGCAGCCAGTCTTCCCAGTCCGCCATTGCCAAGGCCGGGCTCTTCTTCGTGGTCAATAAGATCCTGCAGGTCAAGGCCACAGGCTGCCGCTGCCTCGTCAAAATCCTCATATAATCCCAGGTTGACCAGATTATTATGAAGATGCGGGCCCATGAGAAACTCGGCAGAGAGGTAGCTGACAATTTTTGATTCTTTCTCCATTACTGCTTCCACCGAGTTGACAAAGAGATGCTGCATCCGGTCACGCAGGGTGTAGGCAACAGCAAGAAAATAATCGTTCAGGCTGGCAGCACCGGTGGAAACTCCCTGCCGGTAAAAGAGATTATAGGCAAAGGCGCGTTTTATTTTCCGTATTCTTTCCTGGTGGTTCTCAGTAGTCATGATGCTCCTGCAGATTTTTTTATGGCCAACAGACCGGAAGACTGCATCCCTCAACGAAGATAAACCAGCATGGCAGGACTCTACTTTCCAGCCATAACAGATAGCGAAGATTTTGAACAATGCAAGCTCATCACGGTGGAATAACAGAGCCACAGGTGTCGGGGCTTGCAGATACTATGTATCAATTGTAACAATTCTCTGTAAAAGCAGGCGAGAATTTGATACACCCATAACAGCAATTCCCGGAGAGGTCTCAAACGACGCAATAGCGTGATGTATTAAAATAGGTTT
>RKSL01000277.1 GCA_008633435.1 Candidatus Desulfobulbus rimicarensis
ATAACTGGATGTCAAACCATGAGTTTGCCTCACTCGTTCTCATCGATAAAAGTGGGCGTGTTCTTTATTCCAATGATAAGTATATAAAAGAAGGCCTTTCAATTAATAGCAATAAAAAAGCCCCTGAATATCAAGCCTTTATTGATGGGCTTAAGAAGCCGTCATTTACAGATTTTGCAGCTTCACCTTTACGCAATAATGAAGTAAACGCCTATTTTTCAGCCCCCATGGTGGTCGATAAGGTCGTCAAAGGTACATTTTTGTTGCGTTTGACCGGCAAGATGCTCAACAGCATACTCAAAGGGGAAGCCGGGTTGGATAACGAAGGTGATATCTATCTCGTTGGTTCTGACCGTATGTTTAGATCAGAATCGAGTTATTTTGATGAAGATGTTCTCTTGAGTCCTGCCTTTCTTGTGGATACAGAGCCTGTGGACTTGGCAATGGATGGTCAGAGCGGTGCCCTTCCAATTGTCGATTTTCGTGGTGAGTATGTATATTCAGCCTATAGACCTTTTGATTTTGCCGGGGTGAGATGGGCCTTGCTTGTCGAACTTGACCAGAGCGTGGCAATGGCTGCAAAACTGCGAAGTACCGCAGAAGACTATTTAGGTGCATTTCTGAATACTTATGGTTTGCACAATATTTTTCTCATTACAACGGACGGCTTTATCTTTTACACCGCAGCCCATGAAGCTGATTTCCAGACAAATATCATTGATGGGCCTTTTGCTGATTCCGGCCTGGGTAAAGCAGTAAAAAATGTACTTGAGAACAAAGAAACAACAATCAGTGATTTTTCCCGTTATGAACCTTCTGCAAATGTGCCTGCTGCATTTATGGCCACCCCTCTCCTTAAAGGGGAATCTGTAGAAATGGTTGTGGCTATTCAGATTTATGTTGATCCTATCAACGCTATTATGAAAGATGTCGGCGGGTTGGCGACAGGGAGTGATGCATATATTGTCGGGCCGGATAAAATGTTCAGATCCGATGTTCTGCAAAAGGACAGTTATAGCGTCAAATCTACGATGCTTAATCCGAAGGTAAAGGCGGACACAGAACCTGTTCGTCAGGCTCTTGCCGGGCAGAGTGGTACGGGTATCACGACAAACCCGGCTGGTAAAGCTGTTCTTGCTTCCTGGGCACCATTTACTTTCCATGGATTACGTTGGGCATTGGTCAATGAGGTCGATAAGAACGTGGTTTTCAGCTCGATTAAAAAACTGCTTGCCTTGCTTGTGACTATTACTGCGGCTTCTGTTGCCGGTGTGTTGTTTCTGAGTTTTGTTGTTACAGGTGGCATGACCAAACAGATAAACGAGATCATGCAGGTTATCGGTAAAGTTGAAGAGGGAGATCTGGAAAGCGAGGCAAAGGTTGTCAGTACTGATGAGCTGGGTACTATGGCCTCCTCGTTTAACACGATGATCAGCACCACCAGAAATCTGATTGAGGAGCGGCAGGTAGAGCATGACCAGTTGCAGGATTCCATTATGGGACTGCTTATGGAAATCTCTGATCTTGCTGAAGGTGACCTGACTGTTCGTGCTACTGTTCGTGAGGATGCCACCGGAACGGTTGCAGACTCTCTGAACATGATGCTTGAGGAGCTGAGTGCAGCAATTAGTAATATTAAAAAATCTTCTGAGCAGGTTGGAGTTACTGCTAATACGCTGAGTTCTTCCACTGAAGATCTTGCGGTACAGAGTGACTCACAGGCTGAGTTGCTCGGTGGTGCACTTGAGGAAATTCAACGTATCACCCAGACCATTGAAGAAGCAGCTGAAAAAGCGAATAAATCTGCTGAAACTTCTGAACTCTCGATGGCTGCTGCTACAGAAGGCACCAAGGTCGTTGAGGATACCAGTCGCGCAATGGAGGCAATTCGTAGCAACGTTCAGGATACTGCCCGCGCAATTAAGCGGCTTGGTGAAAGTTCACAGGAAATCAGTGACTTTGCCAAAACCATTAATGAGATTTCTGATCGAACGTCGATTCTGGCTCTTAATGCATCTATCCAGGCCTCTGCTGCCGGTGAAGAAGGGCGTGGTTTTGCTGTTGTTGCTGAGGAAATTCAGCGGCTTGCAGAGCGAGCGGCAGCGTCGACCAGACAGATCGAGACGCTGATTAAGAATATTCTTGGTGAGATTACTGATGCTGGAATGAGTATGGATTCGAGTATTCAAGAGGTTGTACGCGGTGCTGCTCTTTCTGAGGATGCCCTGGCCAGGCTCCAGGATATTAATACCCGTTCAGCAGAGGTTGCCCAGTTGATTGGTGATGTCTCCAAGGCCACAACCAGGCAGGCCAAGAGTTCTGTAGAAATTGCCCGAACCATGGAAGAAATTGGTAGTATTAGTAAGGAAAATGCCGATGGAACACGAAAGACATCTGCTTCAATGAAGGAAATGGCTGAAATCGCGAGCGATATGCTTGAGTCTGTCTCTACCTTTAAATTGCCTGAGAGCAGTAATACTGAAGAAAAATCGGCATAATTGTCCCTGTGTTTATGGAGCATAGCTGTCAAGTATACCCATGCTCCATAAGCATAATTTACGCCGGATTACATTGTATTGGATTTTACAGAGGATTTATCATGGTATTGCATATGGTTTTGCGTCTCGTTGCTGCCTGTTCGTTAGTCTTTCTTTTTTCCCTGCAAAGTGCAGCAGCTGCTGAAACTAATTTAGCGGCATTAATTGGCAAAGCCGGGAGCCAACGGATGTTGACCCAGCGTATGCTTCGTGATTATGTGCTTGTGGGTATGGATGTTTCCTATAAAAACCCCAAACAAGATCTTGCCACCAGCATCCAGACGTTTGATTCGCATCTTCAAGAACTCAAAAATGCAGCTGTTAATGATAAGACACATGCAGCACTGGTTAATGTGGATGAGGTGTGGCACAAGGTACGTCCGGTATTGACTGCAACTCCGGATAAGTCTGTTGTAGATGAGTTGGCTGTCAATATTGATGATTTACTAAAAAAATCTCATGAAGCTGTTTTGCGTTTTAAAGAGGTCGCAGATACCACAACTGCAGAGGTCGTTAATGTTTCCGGGCGTCAACGTATGTTGTCACAAAAAATGGCGGCCCTGTATATTATGTATTTGTGGAAAAACGCTGATCAAAATTTGTATTCTGCGTATCAAAAAGTTGTGAATGAGTTTCAGTCTGCACAAAACTTGTTAATTAAATCTCCTGAAACCACACCAGCTATTCGGGCTGAGCTTAAAAAAGCAGCCAAGCTTTTCCGTTGGTTTTTGAAGGTTGCTCAAAAAGAATCAAGTCGTTTGACCCCTGAAGTACTGCAAAGAAATTCTGATGGGCTTTTAAAGGTTATGGAAAAAGTAACTGCTATGTATATAGAGAAATAATTCTTTTTTTCTTTGTTTGATCTCCTTTCAGCTGGTTTTGAACATGAAGAGTTCTGGATACTTCCGGGGCACTAG
>RKSL01000278.1 GCA_008633435.1 Candidatus Desulfobulbus rimicarensis
AATCTTTTGGTGTATAGCTTCTGCGTTAATCATAATCATTGAAATATCTAGTGGATTCAATGACACAATGGTTTTGGCTATGCCATTATTGTGGGGAGCTGTTACATTCCTTTGTATTATAATATCCGAGATTAAATTTCAGGCAATTTTAATGAAAAACATAAAATCGTCAAATGGCACATTTCTATCAGTTATAAATCATGCCAAATAATCCCCATTCAGTAAATCATAAGCTAAGCGTTATAGCTCTAACTCTAGCGTGTCTGTCCATTTTGTTAGCAACTGTTCCACAGTATGTAATTGAAAAAAAAATTCGGCAATTAAACGAAATAGTACAGAGCGATGACCCTGTAATTTCAGTAGAGATTAAGGGCGTTAAGCTGAAATTTGGTCATAAAAAACATGCGCTTGAGTCACAAAATTTATCTGATATATCAAAGCTCAAGGAGCTTTCTCAAAAAATCACAATAAGTGTGTATATCATTGCAATTTTATCTATTTTTTTAGGTGTGTCTTCATTAACAAAAAAGCAAACCCGTGAAGTTGGGGTATGTAGTATTATTATTGCCTGCGTGGCATTGGCATGGGAATATGTTGCAGCAGGTATCACATTGGGTGTTGCTGTTGTTATAGCATTGTTCCTGCTCATCAATCTCAGTTAACATTCTGTCTTTACATGAAAAGATAACAATTCCATCATGTGACAACTGCAATACAGCCCAAGGAGAAAAATGAGTCTGCATCCTCTGGCGGGAAAAGCCGCCCCACAATCTCTGTTAATCAATGTTCCCGAACTTATTGCCAGCTACTTTAGCCTCGTACCCGACCCCGGTATACAGGAACAGCGGGTCAGTTTTGGCACCTCTGGTCACCGGGGCAGTTCCCTGAAACGCAGTTTTAACGAACGCCATATTCTGGCCATCACCCAGGCTGTCTGTGATTACCGCAAAGAGGCTGGAATCAATGGTACGCTGTTTATGGGTATAGACACCCATGCGCTGTCCTGGCCGGCACAGCTCACCGCTCTGCAGGTGCTGGCCGCAAATGAGGTTCAGGTCTGTATTGATCGGGATTCCGGCTATACCCCGACCCCTGTTATTTCCCATGCCATTCTCACCCATAACAGCAACGTATCTTCCCTCAGTGACGGCATTGTCATCACACCTTCTCATAATCCACCCATGGATGGCGGCTTTAAATACAACCCTCCCCACGGCGGCCCGGCTGACACCGATGTCACCGGGATTATTCAAAAAAACTCCAACGAACTTCTGGAAAACAATCTGACTGCTGTCAAATTCCTGCCCCTTGCCCAGGCGCAACAGGCAGCAAGTGTCACCCCCTACGATTACATCACTCCGTACGTGGACGACCTGGATGCCGTCATTGATATGCAGGCCATAGCATCATCAAAAATTCGCATTGGCGCAGATGCCATGGGCGGCTCCGGGCTGGCTTATTACGCAGCTATCCGGGATCGGTACGGGCTGACCATGGACATCTTCCACGACTATCCTGATCCAACGTTTTCCTTTATGCACTGTGACAAGGACGGCAAAATCCGCATGGACTGCTCCTCGCCTTATGCCATGGCCGGGCTGGTTGATTTACGACATGATTTTGCCATTGCCTTTGGCAATGATACCGATTTTGACAGGCACGGCATTGTTACTCCCAGCTCAGGGTTGCTTAATCCCAATCATTATCTCGCTGTTGCCATAGATTATCTTGCCGCAAACAGACCGGCATGGAGCAAAGAAACAGCCATTGGCAAAACACTTGTTTCCAGTTCAATTATAGATCGGGTGGCGGCCGACATCGGCCGAAAAGTTGAGGAAGTACCGGTTGGTTTCAAATGGTTTGTGGACGGCCTGCTGCACGGCTCAATTTTCTTTGGAGGTGAAGAAAGCGCAGGGGCAAGTTTTCTGCGCAAGGATGGCACAGTCTGGACAACAGACAAAGACGGCATCATTCTCAACCTGCTTGCCGCTGAAATAACAGCAAAAACCGGACGTGATCCGGGTGAGCATTACCTTGATCTGGTCAACAAATTTGGGGAGCCAATCTATGCCCGTATTGAGGCTCCGGCAACGCCTGCGCAAAAAAAGATCCTGAAAAATCTGGCCGCAAAAGACATAAAGGAAACCACATTGGCCGGTGAACCGATCCAGGCAATTCTCACCAAAGCCCCAGGCAATGATGCCCCCATTGGCGGGCTGAAAGTGGTGACCGAAAACGGCTGGTTTGCTCTACGCCCCTCCGGCACTGAAGATATTTATAAAATTTACGCAGAAAGTTTTATCGATACAGCTCATTTAAAGAGTATTCAGGAAGAAGCCAAGACCATAGCCGGAAAATTCCTTTAAATCACTATGATGCGGCACAACAAACGGGGACAACTATGAAAAAGCTACTTCTTTTCCTCTCTCTTATTCTGTTGCTGAGCAGTTATTCTCTTTCTGAGCAGCATAAAAAAGATCTCCTCCAGTTTATGCATAATCATCCATCAAAACTGCTTACAACTTTCTACAATTATCTCTTTCCAAACCCCTTGTTCGTCAACAACAAAATGTCGGACAAGGATTTTCAGGCACACATCACCATGGCTCCGGACGGCCTGAACTCCATCAGAAAGGGATGGATCCCTTATTTTCATCGACATCAACGGTATGAGCAGGTCAATGAGGTTATACATTTTTTACTGAAAAATGATACTCTCACAACCGATGATCTCCATTTCTTTGCCATGATTCTTGCCAAGCATCCAGAACAGCTCAACACATTACAACATGACGCAGAACCCCTCTCTGCAACACAAAA
>RKSL01000103.1 GCA_008633435.1 Candidatus Desulfobulbus rimicarensis
CTTGACGGCCAAATTTTATACTTTCAGACGGTTAAGTTAGGCCGTCCGGGAATTGCTGTGGAAATTTACTGTTGGAAAGTAGCAGTATTTTGAGTAATCCTGTACACTATTGTTCTTGATTGGGTAAATTCTGTATTGTGGTTATTGGATGATGGGTCGGGGGGTATTTTTTGATAAACCAGCTTGGCTGAACCATATTCTCCAGCCACAGAAAGCTATGAAGGTGGGGCACTGCGGCGTGGCAGGTTGGTAGATGCTGCGCTTTCAGGTCAAAGCAAAAGCAACAGGTGGAATCTGTGACAGGAGAAAAGGAGGGGGCTTGGTGAAATTTCGCAGAACAGTGGCTACAGAGCTCACGCTCTTACTGAGCATCATTACCACTGTTATTGCCATCGCCATAGGCTGTGTGTACTATTCTATCGCAGCCCATGCTGTTAAAGAAGAGCTGATGACAGAAGCAGGCCGGACTGCTGATGAGTTATCTCAGATTCTGGTCTCTCCCCTGTTTAATTTTGATCAGACCGCCGCCCAGAGGATTGCCCAGGTTTTTTTACGTTCAGGTCGAGTCAAAGGTATAGCCATTCATGCAGAGGGGATGGCTGAAGTCTTTAATAATCTTTCAACTGTTTCATCCTCAATACCGGTGGTATCACGCCCTGTTGTCGAAGGAGAGTATCATCTTGGCACAGTTGATATGCTCTTTAATGATGCCCTGATTGTTGAGGCAAAAAACCGGGCTATCAGAACAACACTGATAAGTGTAGCCTGCATACTTCTTCTGTACTCTCTATCCTTCAGCCTCCTTCTCAGGCACATACTTGTCAAACCACTTACGGGTTTGGGCGAGCGTCTTCAAAAACTTGTTGACGGTTCTTTTTCAGGTCGTCTTCAACCGCTTCCCCAGCAGGATTTGAACACGATAGTGCGCGCGGCTAACAGAATGTTTGCCGAGATCGAACAACAAACCAAGACGTTACGGGAGAGTGAAAGAAATTACCGGGAAATTTATAATGCAACCAGTGATGCTATTTTTATCCACGCTGAAGATGGTTCCATTCTGGATGTAAACCAGGCAATGCTTGAGATGTATGGCTATACCCGTGAAGAACTTTTTTCTTTACCGATACGTGAACTTAAGGGAGAAAGTCCATATAGCTATAAAGAATCCACCGTAATGATCAGAAAGGCATTGTATGAAGGGCCCCAGCTATTTAAGTGGAAAGCCCGACATAAAGACGGCCATTCGTTCTGGGTTGAAGTGTCGTTAAAAAAAGCAACCCTTGGTGAACAACAGGTGTTTTTGGCTCTGGTAAGGGATATATCCCAACGTGATCAACTTGAAAAACAATTGCGACAGGCACAACGGATGGAGGCCATTGGAACTTTAGCCGGTGGTATTGCCCATGATTTTAATAATATTTTATCAGCAATTCTTGGTTATACTGAGCTTTCGCTTATTCAGGCCGACAAGTCGTCCAAAATTTACCCCCGTCTGCAACAGGTGGAACGAGCCTCATTGCGAGCCAGGGAGTTGGTCCGACAGATTTTGACTTTCAGCCGCAAAGAAGATCCCCAACGGGAGTTGCAGCGCCTTGATGCTGCTGTAATTGAGGCAATGCACCTCATTCGTTCGTTAATACCGGTAACAGTGCAAATTGTTCAACACCTTGACTCCACTGCTGTAGTCGATGTGAATGCCAGCCAGATTCATCAGGTCATAATGAATCTCTGCACCAATGGCTACCAGGGCATGCCGGATGCAGAAGGAACCTTGACTGTCTCTTTACGAGATATTGATATTTCTCCTGAGACGCGACCGGATGGTTTTACTCTTGCCGCAGGAAAGTATGTGGTGTTGACGATCGCAGATGACGGGGAGGGCATGGAGCCAGATGTTCTGAGTAAAATCTTTGAACCTTATTATACCACCAGGGAAAAGGAAAAAGGAACTGGTCTCGGTTTATCTGTGGTACGGGGAATAATCAGAAAGTATGATGGTCAGATTCTAGTCAGCAGTATACCTGGGGCAGGGACAACATTTCAGATTTTTCTTCCTGTGTCGACAAAAATTCCTGAAGAAACGGTTGAAACTCTCGAGCCGGTACCTGGTGCCTGTCAGAAAGTGATGGTTGTTGATGATGAAGAATCTGTTCGGCATCTCATGAAGGATATTCTTATTCATGCCGGCTACAAAGTTGCATTTTTTGCCGATGGTGTGTCAGCCTGGAATGTTCTGTCTGCATCCCCTGATGGCTGGGATTTGCTGATAACTGATTTAACCATGCCGGGGATGAATGGTGTTGAGCTTTCCCGCAAGGTCAAGAAGCTTCGCCCCAACCTACCCATTATACTTTGTACCGGATACAATGAAATACAGAATCGTTGCGAGAAAGATGACCAGATTGCCGATGTATGTTTACAAAAACCTGTTACAATTAAAGAGCTACTGTCAACAACAGCAAATGTTTTACTGGATGCTCAAAAAGGATGATCTGTTGAGAGGGGAGATATGAAAAGAGTGTTCACTACACTATTGCTGGCGCTCGTGCTGGCGGGGTTCAATGTTTTTTCTGTGCTGGCAGAGGTCAATTGGACTGTTTTGACAGAAGAACTTCCTCCCTATCACTATACCAGTGACGGCAGTGTTCGTGGAGCTGCCACCGATATTCTGCTTGAGATGGTGAGAGAGAAAGGGCTTGAGATAAAGCGCGAGGATATTCAGTCATTGCCCTGGCCGAGGGCCTACCAGCTGGCTCTGGATACGCCGGGCGCTATCTTGTACAGCATGGCCAGGACTAAAGACCGTGAGCCGTTGTTTGAGTGGGTCGGCCCGATTACTGATATTACCACGGGGCTGATAGGACTGAAAAAGAGCAACATTCAGATTCTGACCACTGATGATTTGAAAAAGCATAAAATCGGCACGATTCGCGACAGTGCAGCAGAACATCTTTTACAGCAAGTTGGGGTTCCGGTTGTCCAGCTGGACAGAATCGTCTGTGCCAAGTCAAATATTCGAAAACTTGAGTCGGGCAGGATTGATCTGTTTGCTTACAATGTGTTGGGAGCCCGCTTTGTGATGAAGCAGCTGGGGATGAATCCTGAAAACTATGAGACCGTGTATACGTTCAAGTCTCAACCGCTCTATTTTGCCTTTCATAAAGACACGGACAAGCAGCTGATTGATGAACTCAATACCACTTTGCAGGAAATGAAAAAGCCGGATTCAACCGGGGGAAGCACCGTGCTTCGAATTCTCAACAGCTATTTTGATTGAAGTGTCTCTCTGTTGTAGATGGTTGTTGTGTAGGGTTCTGTGTGGTGCACAATTCGTTCCGATGAACACGGGATAAACTCATCCCTGGAAAATTCTGGAAAGCTGGCGTCCCCGTCTATTTCGCGATCAAGAACTGTTAAAATCAGTGTGTGGGCCAGTGGCAGGGCTTGGCGGAAGATCTGTTCTCCGCCAATAATGAAGACCTTATCAGCCTCATTACAGCTGGCCAGGGCTTCGGTGAGTGAATGAACTCCCTCGGCTCCCGGGGCGGAAAAGTCTGCCTGGGTCGTTAAGACGATATTTCTTCTTCCAGGCAGAGGTCGTTTAAGCGACAGCCAGGTTTTACGTCCCATAATCAGGGGATACCCCATGGTCATTGTTTTAAACCGCTTCTGTTCACCGGGGATGTTCCAGGGAATTTGGTTATCTTTACCGATAATCCCGTTGCTGGCCATGGCGGCAATCAGGAGTATTTCCATGGCCAGTTCTCCAGGCAGTGTGTTAGTGGGTTAAGATTCTTTTTTAGGTGAATCTGGCTGAGAAGCAGCTGGCTGTTTGGGCATTTCTTCGACAGGCATACCAAATCCCATTCTGACTTTGGTGTCAATTTCTGCCAGCATTTCAGGGTGTTCTTTGAGAAATGTTTTTGCATTTTCACGCCCTTGACCGATCCGTTCATCCTGGTATGAATACCAGGCACCACTTTTATCAATGATGTCCTGTTCAACGCCAAGATCAAGCAGGTCGCCGACTTTAGAGATTCCCTCGCCGTAAATAATGTCAAATTCGGCAATTTTAAACGGTGGCGCCACCTTGTTTTTGACGACTTTCACCTTGGTACGGTTGCCGATAACTTCTTGACCATCTTTAATCTGGGTCATGCGGCGGATGTCTAACCGGATTGAACTGTAGAATTTAAGGGCATTCCCGCCAGTGGTGGTTTCGGGATTTCCAAACATCACCCCGATCTTCATTCTGATCTGGTTGATAAAAATAAGTACTGTATTGGTGCGCTGGAGTACGCCTGTGAATTTTCTCATGGCATGTGACATGAGCCGCGCCTGCAAGCCGACATGGTGATCGCCAACATTGCCGTCAATTTCTGCCCGGGGCACAAGGGCTGCAACCGAGTCAATGACAATAACATCCAGACCACCGCTACGCATGAGGATTTCTGTTATCTCCAGAGCCTGTTCACCAAAATCAGGCTGGGATATCAACAGATTTTCCACATCCACTCCCAGTCTCTCAGCATA
This sequence comes from Candidatus Desulfobulbus rimicarensis, assembly GCA_008633435.1. Classification (GTDB taxonomy): domain Bacteria; phylum Desulfobacterota; class Desulfobulbia; order Desulfobulbales; family Desulfobulbaceae; genus Desulfobulbus_C; species Desulfobulbus_C rimicarensis. Next base: position 4,534 of record RKSL01000103.1, read on the forward strand.
GGAGGTGTCCAGAGCATGTTCTGCATCAATAAAAGCGGCATTGCCTCCTCTACGTTGGGCCTCTGCAATAACATGAAGTGCCAGTGTGGTTTTACCCGAGGATTCCGGGCCATAAATTTCAGTCACCCGGCCGCGGGGAAGGCCACCTACGCCAAGGGCAATATCTATGCCCAGGGTGCCGGTGGATATTACTGGAATATTTTCCCGTTCGTCACTGCCAAGTCGCATGATTGACCCTTTGCCAAATTGCCTGTGAATCTGCGTTATGGCATTGTCAACGCTTTTAAGACGACCTTCTGCTTGTTTATCCGGTGATACGGCCATGGATGTTCTCCCTGATATTTAAGTATGACTGCTGAATATTTGGTCAATTGTATGGGTAGTCTTTGCTTATGCCTGTCATGATACCATACCCGCTCACTCATGGAGTGAGAGACCCTTCATAAAAAAGAATTTTTGTAACTCTTCAGGTACGTACTGGAAGTTTGCATAGCCACCGGCCATTTTTTGTAACTTTTCACGAAGGGAGCTGGTGAACGGTTACCATTTTTTAAGTAAGCAGGGCAAGACGAACGCTGTTGAGTGCTGTCTGGGACGTAATTGCCTGAATTTCTTCGCGGCTTCCGGCAAATGTATAGAGGGTATCGCTCACTTCATTGTTCATGAACAACCCAATATAAACGGTTCCCACGGGTTTTTCAGCACTTCCCCCCCCTGGGCCGGCAATGCCTGTTACAGAAATAGCGACTTCGCTGCCAGTACGGCGGGCAAGGTTTACGGCCATGGCCTGAGCTACCTGTCCACTGACAGCGCCATGATCCACCAGTAACTGGTGCTCAACGTCGAGCATGATCTCTTTGACATGGTTTGAGTAGGCCACCACTCCACCGTTAAACCAGCTGGAAGAACCGGCGACTTTAGTGATTTGTGAACTGATCAGGCCGCCGGTGCAGGATTCGGCCACGCTGAGCATGAGAGCATTTTTTCGCAGAATCTTCCCCACAACCCCGGCAAGGGTCTCCTGGTCTGTGCCGTAAAGATGTCGGCCAAGGGCCTGGCGGATCTTCTGGTCAGTGCGGGTAAACAGCTCTTCGGTTACTCCGCCGTCCTGGTTGGCAACGGTCAGGCTGACATGGACTTCACTGTCCACAGGGTAATATCCCAGGTTGACCTGATTATCGGCTTCAATCCGGGACAAACGCTGGTTGATTGCATATTCGGGCAGCCCGACAGTTTTGTAAAGCCTCATCAGAATGTGTTTGCCACTGTTTTCTGTCCAGCTTGATATAATGGGCAGAACATAGTCAACCAGCAGTTTTCTGGCTTGAAAGGGGACACCCGGGAGAAAGAAAACAGGGGTGGATTCATGCACCAGCATGTACCCGGCCATTCGTTCATCAGCATTGAGTACTTCTGCACCTTCGGGCAACCAGGCAAGTTTTTCCAGGCCACGCAGTTGGGTCGTGCCTCCCTGGAGCTGGGAGCGGATTTTTTCGAGTAACGCTTTGTTTAAGGTTGCCGGGCGGTCAAGGGCATCAGCCACGGCCTCGTTGGTCAGGTCATCGGTTGTACTGCCCAGTCCGCCGGTAACAATGACAAAATCAACCCGGTTAATTGCCCGTTTAAGGGCCTCGCCAATGAGTTTTGGCGTATCACCGATGGTATGCATGGCATAGATTTCATGGCCGGCCAGAAACAGTTGTCTGGCAGCAAAGACGCTTGTTGTGTTGGCTATTCGACCCGAGGTCAGCTCGTCACCGATGGCAATAATTTCACCGATCATTCCAAATTCCCTGGCTGTTGCCTCTGTTTAATGGTGGGGCAGACGTGTTGATTTACTGTAGGCCACCTTGAAAAATAGCCTTTTCGCCCGATCTCTGCGTCACAGGAAAATGAAAAATGCTCACATATGACTAATATGCTGTGCTTGTTAATTTTCCTGTTCCTCGGAGTCTCCCGATGGTCGCTTACCTGACCTCGAACGAAAAATCTAATTTTTCAAGGCACCCTGTATTTTCTGAAAACCACGTTCGCTGGTGTTCGCTGATGTCCGCTTACGGTATGGTCGTGGTCATCTGAATATTTTTTAACTTTACCTTGTTCCTATCTGAATCTCAAGAATCTTCATGGGAAGAGGGGCCAATCAGTTCTGCATACACAGTATTCTCCTTGATTTCATAGATACGGCCACGGATAAGAGTGCGAACGTATTGGGCAGAGCCGGAAAGATGCACGGGGATGTAATTTTCGGTAAACCCTTGCAGCAAACCTGTTTTTTCATTCAGGCGCTCCACGAGGATGGTGTGGTCTGTGGCAAGATGTCGCGTGTAAAACTGCTTTTTCTTTTCCTGGTCAAGTTGACGCAACCTGGCAACCCGTTCATCTTTAACTGGGCCTGAAATTTGATCTTTATACCGGGCAGCCAGGGTGCCGGGACGCTGTGAGTAAGGGAAGACATGGAGATAACTGATGGGCAGCCCGTTTAAGAGCTGAAAAGTATTTTCAGCTGCCTGCTCAGTTTCGCCGGGAAAGCCACCCATGATATCGCAGCCAATGGCACAATAGGGCAGTGCTGTGGTTATCTTTTGAATGGCTCGGACAAAGGTTTCGGTGGTGTAGCGGCGGTTCATCCGGGTCAGGATAGCGTCGTCGCCACTTTGCAGCGGAATATGGAGATGGGGCATGAAGTTGGCGTGCTCAACCATGAGGGCTATCAGTCGGTCATTCACTTCGGTCGGTTCAACAGAGCTTAACCGAAACCGAATTGCCGGAAAGGTTGTACACATCCTGCCAAGCAGGGAGTACATATCTTCATTTTCGTCAAGATCCAGACCGTATTTCCCAACATTAATTCCAGTAACGACCAGTTCGTGATACCCTTCATCGGCAAAAATCTGAATCTGGTCAAAAACCTGTTGCACTGGAAGGCTACGGCTGCGTCCTCTGGTGAAGGGGACAATACAGTAGGTGCAAAAATTATTGCAGCCGTCCTGGATACGCAGGTACGCGCGGGTACGTCCACTGAAGCGGCGAACAGGTAGGGGGCATATTTCTTTTTTGGTGCCGATGTTGCCGGTCAGCATGACCATGTCAGGCTGTTTTTTGGCAAGCGCGGTTGCCACCAGACGGTGTTTATTACCATTGCCGACAATGGCCAGGGGATTGTCGGTGACAATATCAAGGAGTTCATCTGCTGCCATCTGGGCGTAGCATCCGGTAATGACAAGTTTTGCCAGGGGATTTTTCCGCATGATCTGACGAATGAGCTGGCGTGACTGCTGCCCGGCTCGTGCTGTTACGGTGCAGGTATTGATAACAAAAATGTCTGCCTGCTCCGATGGCTGCACAATGGTACAGCCCTGCCTGGAAAATTCTGTGAGAAAGGATGCTGACTCAAATTGATTAACTTTGCATCCCAGGGTGACGACTGCTACTTTCTTCATGGAGAGTTTTCCTTGCGTAGAGTTTCGTCCTGGAGTGATGACGATATCCCCGGCTGAATAATCCCAGAGCCGACAACCTGATCCTCAGTATAAAAAACAGCAAATTGGCCTGGGGTTATGGCCCGTTGCGGTTCGGCAAATTCTACCTGCCACTGGCCTTGTGACAGAGAAAAAATTTTCGCTGCTGCTGCCTGGTGCCTTGACCGGAGCTGAACACGTCCTTGCCAGTGAGCAGGCTTGGGAATGATCCATCGGACAGCATCCAGCAGTACCCGGTGTCGAAACAGGTCACTGTTTTTGCCGATTATCACCTGATTTTGTGCAGGATTAAGGGCAGTAACATACCATGGCGTTGCATCAGGTAGTCCCAGTCCCCGACGTTGCCCAACAGTATACTGCCATATTCCCCGATGGCGACCAAGTATTTTTCCATCAGAGGTGACGATATCACCGGGCGTATTTGCCATGCCCTGGCTCAGCAGAAAATCGGGCAGGGTGTGTTGACTTAAAAAACAGACATCCTGGCTCTCCTGGCCATCAAAATGGCTAAATCCCATGGTCGCAGCCAGTTTGTATACATCAGTTTTGTGCAGTTCTCCCAGGGGAAAGAGCAGTCGGGCAAGCTGGTTGGCCTTGAGTCTGCAGAGAAAATAGGATTGGTCTTTTCCCGGGTCAATCCCCCGATGCAGTGCAGAGCCGTCAGCATGGCGAAGTATGCGGGCATAATGGCCAGTGGCAACGTGCTTCATCCCCTGCTCAATTATGACGTCAAGAAGCTGACCGCATTTAATGGTTTCGTTGCAGACAACGCAGGGGTTGGGGGTAAGACCCTGGTGGTATGAATCAACAAAGGGGGAAATAACAGCCCTGGAAAAATCTTTTCTCAGATCAATACAATGCAGCGGGATGTGTAACCTGTCAGCCACGTTATGCACTTTTTCTGTCTTTTCTTCAATATCTTCAAGGGGAAGGAGCATGAAGAAGCCGTGAACATTATGTCCCTGATCAAGGAGAAGCCGGGCGACAACTGTAGAATCCACTCCGCCGCTCATGGCGACCCCGATGGTTTGTGGGGGGTATTGCCGAACCATTATTGTTGACTCAGTACACGAGTGAAGAGGTTGAATGTAAGGGAAGGAACGCAAAAAAAAGAGGTGAAGGCCCCTGTGAGGTTATCGATATGCCGCTGAAATTACAACAGGGAAGAGAGTACGTCACACTCACGGCAGATCTTCATCTTGTCTTTAAGACCTTTGTTTATAGTACATTCACATTGGGTGCCGTTGAGAAACCAGCAGAGATGTCCTGCCTGATATTCCCATGCTGGACAGTTTTTCTTTTTGTCACATTTTTTCTGGTTCCAACAGTCTTTGCGTTTAGCCTGTTTTGGTTTACGTTTATTCACAAGAAGAAAATAGATCTGCCGTTCCACATGCAGGGGAATTGTCCGCCAGCCCTGTTCATAGCTCTGCACGGCTTTCAGGGAAACACCTAACAGTTCGGCAAGTGATTTTTGAGTTTTAGCCAGTTTTTTGCGGGCTACAGAGAAATCTTCGCGGGTCATGTTGTCCTGTCAGTAGGTTAAGGTTAATTATGCTGGACAGGTACCACAAAGTGTTGGTTATAGCAATGTTTTTTGCTGAAAATACATTTTTTTCGTAGAAAAACTGCAAATTAACAGAGAATACGTTACCATCAACAGATAATAATCACAAGAATAAGCGAGTTTACGCTATGAAAAATACAAAACCCAACGGCACAGGCATGGGCCGGATTATCAGAGCGATGCATTGTTCGCGGCTCGGATTGCGTTCGGCTTTTATCCATGAACAGGCATTCCGGCAGGAGCTTTATCTCTGTCTTGCCCTGGTTCCTGTGGCATTATGGCTGGGGAATAACGGCGTGGAGCGGGCATTGTTGTTGTTTCCTCTGTGTATTGTGCTCATTGTGGAGTTGTTAAATTCTGCCGTTGAGGCCGTTGTTGATCGGATAGGGCCGGAACATCATGAGTTATCGGGCAGGGCAAAGGATATTGGCTCGGCAGCGGTTATGATTGCACTTGGCCTGGTCTGCGTTGTCTGGGGGCTGGTTCTGTTTTGATCAGCAGGGTATGGGCAGGCAGGTCAGCTACAACAGACAGCAAAGACTTCGAGCAACGGACGTCATTTGGGGGAGTAATCGGGAAGGTGTAGTGTACCGGCAAGATAGAGGGTTGCCCGTCCGCCGATTTTTACCCTGTCACCCTGCATAGAGCAGTACAGTTCGCCACCCCGCGTTGAAATCTGGCGGGCAAGGAGTTTGGTTTTCCTGAGTTGCTCTGACCAGTAAGGGATAAGCGTGCAGTGGGCAGAGCCTGTCACCGGGTCTTCATTGACTCCAACTGACGGGGCAAAGAAGCGGGAGACAAAATCTTCGTCCTCTCCCGGCGCAGTGACAATACACCCCAGAAAGTCAAGTGTGGCCAGCAGCGCAAAATCGGGGTTCAGGGCACGTATGTCAGCGGGGGTGGCATATATTGCCATCACATCTCGCTGTCCATACACAGCCAGCGGTTTTTTCCCCAGCGCCTTGATCAGAAGATCCGGACAGGAAATTTCCGTTGCCTTCCTGAGCGGAAAATCCAGAAAAAACAGCACCTCTTCCCGGCTGACCTGCAATGGTCCGCTTCTGCTGTGAAAGAGCAGCGGCCCGGAGCTGCAATTCGAAAAATTATAGAGGACAAACCCTGCGGCCAGGGTGGCATGACCGCAGAGATCGATCTCTGCCATCGGGGTAAACCAGCGCAGCTCATAGGCATTGTTGCTGCCCACCAGAAAGGCGGTTTCAGAAAGTCTGTTTTCGTGGGCAATGGCCTGCAGTAATGCGTCTTCCGGCCAGGAGTCAAGCAGACATACACCTGCTGGATTACCACGGAAAATTGTGCCGGTAAAGGCATCAACATGATAGTACGGTATTTCCATGAAGGGTATATCTATAGCGTGACAACAGAGTTGTTCTCGCCGAATTCATTGGCTGTATAGCTGTCTGCCTCGGGTTCGTTAAGCCAGATATTGCCGTCAAGAACGTATCGAAACTGATACGAACGATTTGCCTGCAGATAAACTGATAGAGAAAAACTGCCGTCTTTAAGTCGTTTCATCGGGTGTTGATGCAGCGACCAGCCATTAAAATCTGCGGCCAAAACTGCGGACTTGGCCTGTTCCGGGTTAGGATATTTAAAAGTAACCCGGCATTTCTGTCCTGTTTTAGTGTAACTCTTTTTCAGCATTGGGTGCTCCCTGAAGGCTTGCCTTGTCCTGGAAAGAAGAGTATTGAGTTATGGCCACCTTGAAAAATTGCCTTTTCGCCCGATCTCTGCGTCACAGGAAAATGAAAAATGC
>RKSL01000104.1 GCA_008633435.1 Candidatus Desulfobulbus rimicarensis
AAGTACTTATACTGTAACAGGTCTTATCAAAAAATCAAAACATCGTCATTTCAGGATCAATTCAGGTAATGATCGTTTAAATACATTTTCACGAACAAAACGAATCAACTGTTCCCTCCTGCTGACCAGTCTCACCTGTTCCGGAATGAGGTAGGATCTTTTGCTTTTCATAACAGACATCTTGTACTCAATATTAGGCGCAAATCGGTTATCCAGATACCAGGCATACAAGAGACCAAATAATAAACCAGGTGGAGTAAACCCCTCTTCTCCATTGACCAGTCGGGTATAAAGGCGCTCCCCCTGTGCGGATAAATACATCCGGCAAAGCTGCAGATAAATATCGAGTTCAGTAAACGAAAAAAAAGAAACAAGATGTTCAGGCTCACGCAGCTGGAGGATGAACACGCGTCCGGTTTTTTCGCCATTATAAAAAACATCGTCCATCTGTTTATCTTTGGCGTAATTTCCGAGCAGAGACTGACCAATCCCAACCAGACAGGCCATTTCCAGACGGTGCAGTTCTTCAGTTTGATCGTTACGGATTTTAATCAATCCATCTACAGGATCAAAAAACGAGAATACATTATCCCAGACCTGGCATCTCTTCCAGCAGCTGGTTTCAACCAGGCAAATTCCTTTAAAATATTGAAAATGGTCAGGTAGAATATCAGGATGTCGCCAGATGATTTCCACCAGTCGATCCCGAAAATATTGCCTGTGTTCTTCACTGAGTGCGACCGGGGCAGCACTTGTCGGAGTAATACTGGTAAAGGTAAGGGATTCCACCTGTTCCAGGATCATACCATAGCGTATACTCCCCACATGGATTTTCGCATTCACAACCGGAGAAAACATGAGTGTATACGGCACCTGCTCTTTAGCTGGCGGTGGATTGAGGAATCCACTTTCGTTTAAGCCAATCAATACCCTGAGAGCCAGGGCAAGCGCATCGGGATCATGCTGTATGACATGGCGCTGGTCAATGAGTTCTCTGGAAAAAATAGGAGCACAAACCGGTTCCAGCCCTAGTTTTCGTACCCGGTGGCGATCAAGATAAATTGGCTCCTTGGCCTCCAGCGCATAATTTTGCAAAACAGAACCGGGAATATCGGCCAGATCAAGGGAAAGAACATGGGTGAAAAGATCCTGAATGCCTCCCGAAATATTCCGCTCATAGGCACGGATAAGATCAGAAACATGGAACTTGCGTTCCGGTGCATCCCGGGTGGCATCTGTTTCACCTTTTTGCACCCAGATATTGGCTATAAGCAGTTTCAGAGCGGTCGTATTCTGCCGAATGAGATCGGCAATGGAAGGCACCTGCAAAATAGGAATAATGGAAGAGTACAGACTGCCCGGAGCCAGGATAATGACATCAGCTTTTTTAAGCAGATCAGGAAGTATATCAGGTATTCTTGGCTCACCGGAAAACTCCACCAGTACCCTGTCAACAGGGTAGCCGCGTCGGGCAGATCCTGATTTACATTCACTGGTGACCAGCACGCCATTGGCATAGAGCATTTGTAACTGAGCTGGAGTTGTTGTGCAGGGCAGCACAGCATCTTTTCCGGCCCCAAGAGCGCGGCAGAGTACAGCAAGACCATCCTGGGTGGCTTTATGAATCAGCTCTGGCGCATCAGCAAGCTCACTGGCAGATAGATCCGCAGGTAACTGCTCATAGATTGCAGCAGCCAGTAGCAAATTCCCAAGACATTGAGGACGATGAAGCGCCGGGGTCATTCTGGTATCAGTAAACAACCGGCTGACAAGAGAATGGAGAAAGTTTTCAAGATCTACTGGCAGCTGTGTAAGATCAGTAATGGTGTCTTCGAGCAACTGGGCAGCGCTTTGCGGATGAGAAATAAAACGGTAGTTAAAAAGTGTATGGAGAGTTACTGCTGTGCTATGGGCAGCTGTATCATCAAGTGAATACAACTTTTTCAACCTGGTTCTGCAAAGAGAAGAGAGCAAAACATGGCGCAAATCACCCAGAGCCACCAGAGGGAAATCTTTAAGAAGCTCACCGGTTGAACCGCCGTCATCGGTCACGCAGACAATGGAATGCAGGTTGGGAAAAATCTGTTTAAGACCTGAGAACGGATTATCCCGCCATTCCGGACGCCGGGAATCACCGCCGACAATATTTGATAATCCGGTTCCACCACCCAGAATAACCACCCGCAGTTGGCTGACATCAAAGCCGCGCAGGCTGCTCACCAGTTGCTGCCATTTCCGGGCGGAAGCCATGCCAACGGGCATGGCTTCACCAAGGGCAAGAGAAATGACCCGTTCGGTCAAACTGCCCTCGCCAAGGAAATCCAAGGAACAAAGCGTTGTCTGGGTGTGTTCACGAAGCAACTGTTTCAGGAACACAGTATCATTTCGCACAATCAGCGTATCTATGTAAAGTTATGAGCAAGTTCTTGGCTACCTGGTAATCTGGGCAACTGCGACCCTGCCAGACCACAGTACCTGATTGTAGTATCAAAGAGATAATAGAACCACGGATGAACACAAAAAAAATTTTATCCATGCAGCCACAAAGAACAAAACTGTAACTGTAACCGTTCTCTCTTTTCCAGCCATGCTGGTTTTCAGGGAATCTATCAAATCAAACCCACGCCAAAGCAACAGACATTCACGGTTGGAGACAGCAGACGACATCGCCTCCAGCCGTGAAGCTGGTTATAATCCGGTGGCCTCCATCTGTTTGGCCACCGCCTTAACCGAGCCTGCAAGCGCATCTTTTTCCTCGGCAGTAAGTTCAAATTCGATAATTCGTTCCACCCCATTTTCACCCAGCACAATAGGCACGCCCAGAAAATATCCGGAAATACCAAATTCTCCTTCAAGGTATGCTGCGCATGGCATGACCCGTTTGCTGTCGTTGAGAACAGCCTCAGCCATCTCAACGGCTGCAAGACCTGGGGTATAAAAAGCGCTGCCGGTTTTAAGATGATTGACAATTTCAATGCCGCCAGTCTGGGTGCGGTGGACAATCTCAGCAATTTTTTCTTCTGAAAGCAAGTCTGTTATGGGTACCCCGCCAACATTTGCAAGACGTACCAACGGCATCATAAGATCGCCATGAATCCCCATGACCAGGGCGTTAACATCTGCAGGTGCAACCCCGACTGCATCAGCAATAAAGGTGCGATAGCGGGCAGAATCAAGCACGCCAGCCATACCGATAATTCTGTTTTTGGGCAGATCTGTTGCCTTAAAGGCAGTGTGAACCATGGCGTCAATGGGGTTGGTCACTACGATCATAAAACAGTTGGGCGAATGCTTCACCGCCTCTTCTGCGCAGGATTTAACAATGGCCACATTTTTTGCCAGCAGATCATCGCGTGACATGCCAGGTTTACGGGCAAGACCAGCTGAAATAATCACCACGTCAGAGTCTGCAGAATCCGCGTAATCATTTGACCCGGTTATGGTTCCCGGAAAGCTGTCCAGGGGGCCGGACTGCCAGAGATCAAGGGCTTTCCCCTGGGGGATCCCCTCCATGACATCAAGCAAAACAACATTGCCAAGTTTGCGAACCAGTGCCCAATGGGCAGCCGTGGCGCCAACATTGCCAGCGCCTATAATTGTAATTTTCTTCTGCATGATTTTCCTCGTCAGATTATGAAAAATTGGCTGGCCATACGCCATGCAGCAGCCAGCCACAACACTTTTTTTCTATTTTTATTTTTATACCGGGTATCACTGTGCAAAACAGGTATACACACGTCCAGCCCTGTTATTTACCCGAAACAGAAGACAGAGTGAGTTTCCGCCTGCGGCTTTATCACTGCAAATCTACATTCCGGGCTTCTGTTTCATCCTTTGTTGTGTCCGGTGCGCCGGGAATGGTGGTTTATCTGAAAGTCACAGCGCCTGTGACCGTGCCCAGCCGCAGTAACCAGCTCTGATAGCAATTTTTTAGCTGGTGATTATGACCAGTCATGCTGATTTATCCGCTGAATCCATAAGTTCTTCCACCCTGATCGCATCCTGAGGGGTATCGACTTCTATGGAATCATGCTCAGTCAACACGACCCGTATGGTGTAGCCGTATTCCAGAGCCCGCAACTGTTCAAGTTTCTCAAACCGTTCCCACTCTCCTTCGGGCAAGGCCACAAAGGTGAGCAAAAAACCTTTCCGGTAGGCGTAAAACCCGAGATGTTTATAATAGGTGGGCTGTATTCCATCCTCGGGATTTCTCTGAAACGGAATGGGAGAACGCGAAAAATAAAGAGCATTGCTGTTGCAGTCAAATACCGTTTTCACGTGATTGGGGTCGTTGATCTCTTCGGGACGAATAATTTTATAAATCAGGGTCGACATGGGCAAAGCCGGATCTTTAAGCAGAGGTCTGGCCACCTGCTCCACAACTTCTGCGGCAAAGAGCGGTTGATCTCCCTGAATATTGACCACAACATCGTGCTCCTCAATATCAAGCAGATCAGCTGCTTCTGCCAGCCGATCTGTGCCGGAAACATGATCCGAGCGGGTCATGACCACTTCGCCGCCAAATTCCTGTACTTTATCAGCTATGCGCTCATCGTCTGTGGCGACCACAACTCTCGAGAGCAGCGCAACCTTGCCGGCGCGTTCAACAACATGCTGAATCATGGGCTTGCCATTGATAAGAGCCAAAGGCTTTCCTTCAAACCGGTTTGAATGGTATCGGGCCGGAATGACAGCCACAACCCGGGCATCAGATTCGCTCATGGATGTTCCTTGTTTTGCATTTATTGATGAAAACATGATACATTGCACGCCATGAAATATCAATCATCAAACAAGACTCTTTTGAGCTTTCCCGATGCAGCCGGATAATTACAAAATAGCCATTGCCACCAGAGAAAACATCTATCTGGAGAAAAGCCTGCAACTGGCCAAATATCTTGACCTGCCTCTACTGCCACCAGGTCAAGACAGCAGGCTCGCCCTGAGATATACAGACAAAGGGCTGGAGCTGGTCATAACCGAGCCAGATAGTTCCCAGGCCATTATCCGGGTCGATTTTACAGATACCAGGGCCTCGCGTCGCAGAAAAGAGCAAAAAAAAGAAATGGTAGTACGAGCCGTTGGCTGGAAACCTGGAATCTCCCTGCATCTTGTCGATGCCACCGCCGGACTTGGCAGAGACAGTTTTGTGCTTGCAGCTGCCGGATGTATGGTGAGTGCGTATGAACAGAACCCTGTGACAGCCGCCCTGCTCGCTGATGGGCTGGAACGTGCCCAGAGCCACCCGGAAACCACCACAATTGCCGATCGTATTTCTCTGAAAACTTCTGATGCCCTGCCCCGTCTTCTCCAAATGAGCCGGGCCGCAACACGTTCAGAATCCGCAAAAAAAAACCGCAGAGACAGGCAACCGGACGTGATCTACCTTGATCCCATGTTTCCCAGACGTCAGAAATCCGCCCTGGTTAAAAAAGAACTTCAACTATTGCAACTGCTGAACCAGCAACCGGTTTCAGCGACCCCACTGCTTGAAGCAGCGCTGGGCGCTGCCCGTAAAAGGGTTGTGGTCAAACGCCCGGGAAAAGCCCCCCCATTGACCGATCGTCCCCCATCGCACCAGATCATGGGCAAAACAATCCGGTTTGATGTGTACATGATCATATAGCAACATCCCGAATATAATAAAAAAAGAGAAAGCACAAGAACAAGAAAAAGAAAAAAGAGCAGAATTACATCATATTCTCCGGATCCACATCCAGCCCCATCCGAACCCCGGGCCGACAGAGTTCATTTTTCCGGGCAAGCAAAAGCTCACAGGCTTGATGCAGGTTGTTCACCTTGCTGGTTTTCAAGAGCAGCTGCCAGCGGTAGCGCTTTTTAATCCTGGCCAGAGGAGCAGGAGCAGGCCCCAGCACGTCAACGTGGCAAACCGTTTGACTGTCCCGTAAAAATCTGGCCGTGTTCCTGGCAATCTGGGCCACCCGCTCTTCATTCTCGCCACTGAATCTGACATTAACAAGTCTCGAAAACGGAGGATACCCCAGAGATGAACGCTGGCTTATCTCCTGGGCATAGAGCTGTTCATAATCATGACAACGGGCAAATTCAATGGCATAATGCCCCGGCTGATGGGTCTGGATGATCACCCTACCTGCATGTTCACCGCGCCCTGCCCGGCCTGTGACCTGGGCCAGCTGCTGAAAGACCCGTTCCGAGGCCTTGTAATCAGGCATACCAAGCCCGCTGTCTGCCCAGACAATACCCACCAAAGTCATTTTAGGAAAATGTAAGCCCTTGGCCACCATCTGGGTGCCAATCAGGATGTCAATATCATGGTTGCGAACCTGCTTGAGAATGGCCATATACTTTTTTCTGTCCCGGGTCGTATCACTGTCCAGTCTGGCCACCCGTGCATGGGGAATCAGCTCCTTCACCTCTGCTTCAATCCTTTCCGAACCAACGCCAAGCCCCACAACCGAACGGGAACGGCACTCTGGACAGAGAATATCCGGCGTCAGAGAATAGCCGCAATAATGGCAGATCAACAGATTTTTCTGGCGGTGATGGGTCAGAGATACCTGGCAATGACGGCATCCCACAACATGCCCGCAATCCCGGCAAAGCATAAAAGAGGCATAGCCCCGACGGTTGACAAAAAGCAGACTCTGCTGCCGCTTGTCCATGGTGTCATGTAACGCCGCAATCAGCTGGTCAGAAAAAAACAGATCAGGCCGCGATTTTTTTTCAGAAGAGAGATCAACGACTTCCACCCCTGGCATGGCCTGTCCTGTAACCCGTTTGCGCATGGTCAGCAGTTGGTATTTACCTGTTGTTGTATGATAATAACTGGTCACTGAAGGCGTGGCCGAGCCAAGCAACACCGGGCATTCGGCAAATTTTGCCCGAAGTACGGCAAGATCTCGACCATTATACCGCAGGCCATCATCCTGTTTATAGCTGGGCTCATGCTCTTCATCCACAATCACCAGCCCCAGCTCATCAAGGGGGGCAAAGACTGCCGAACGGGCACCAATGACCACTGAGGCCTTTTTACCGGCAATACGCTGCCATTGATCAAACCGCTCTCCCACAGTTAAGCCACTATGTAAAACTGCAAGGGTATCACCAAAACGGGAATAAAAATGCGCCTCAATCTGTGAGGCAAGGGCAATTTCCGGTACCAGCACCAGCACTGTTTTCCCCAGGGACAGACATTGTGCAGCTGCCTGCAGATAAACCTCTGTTTTACCACATCCAGTCACGCCAAAGAGGAGAAAAGGGGCAAATTGCTGTTCTTCAACGGCAGGCGTAAGAGTCGCCAGTACCTGTTGCTGTTCTGTGCTTAAACATTCCGGTTCCGGAAAAAACGGAGGCAGGCAGCCAAAAGGATCACGATAACAGCGTTCTTCAGCAAGGGTGACCAACCCCCGTTCAGCAAGCTTTCGCAGAGCCTTGCCAGCTCCCGAATACACCCTTGTCAGTTCCGGCCGTGGCAGCACGGGCCGTCCCTGGCAATGTGCAAAAAATACACCCAGGGTTTTCTGCTCGGATTTAGCCAGATCATCGGGAAACTGCGGTAACTGTCGGGAACCTGCCTGATATTCGGCCAGCAGACCCGGCAAAGGATCATTAAGTCTGACCATGGTGATTTTTTTTGCCCTGATTCCTGGCTCAACAACCACATCTGTTATGGTCAACACCCCCTGTTTCTGCCATTTCTTGACCAGGCGTTGCTGGGCAGGTTTCTGCCATATTCCGGCCATTACCGCGACGGATAACTTACCTTTATCAAGCAGTTGCCTCATCCATGCTTTGGGCTGTTTGACTTTTCCCAGCTCAGACGCCAGTTGTTCCCGGCCTACAGAGGTTAAGCACGCCTGCCGGCCAGAACGGACAGTCAAACCGCCGGGTAACGCCGTGCGGACGACCTCCCCCAGAGGATGATGGTAATACTCGGCAATCCAGCGAAAAAAAGGAATCAGATGTTCAGGGAAGAGCGGGTCAGGATCAAGAACATCTGCAATGGGTTTTATGGTGAACGATGAATCAGGATCCTCTACAGCCCTCCCAAGCAGATAACCGGTGACCAGCCGATTACCCAGCGGGACAAGTACCCGGACACCGGCAGGCAGCGCTGTTTCCTGTCCATCAGGCGCTGCATAACTCAGGCTCTGGTACAGGGGGGCTGCAACAGCAACTTCATAGAGACGCATCAGGTAAACAGATCAGCCATCAACAGTACCAGAGCAACTTAACAACATTTTTTTGTATTGCAGATGGAATGGAGGTGGTCTTTAAACTGTTTGCCCAGCGAGGGGTGTTCAAGAGCAATATCGACAATAGCCTTTAAATAGCCGAGTTTATCCCCGGCATCATAGCGTTTTCCCTCAAATTCATAGGCATACATTCCCCGCTTATTGGCAAGGGCGAGCAGCGCATCAGTAAGCTGAATTTCGCCGCCATGACCAGGTGTAGTTTTACCAAGAAAATCAAAAACTTCAGGCATGAGCAGATACCGGCCTATGATGGCCATGTCTGAGTTACTGGTACCAGGTGCTGGTTTTTCCACCATTCGCCTGACCTTATAAGTACGCTTGTGCTTTGTTTTGCTGCCCTCGACAATACCGTACTGAAAGGTCTGATCTCGAGGAACACGCTGAATTGCCACTATGGATTCTTTTACAGAAGAATACAGCTCTATCATCTGGCGACAACAGGGGGTTTCGCTACGGACAAGATCATCACCCAGCAGCACCAGAAACGGCTCATTGCCAATAACGTTTCTGGCCATCCAGATGGCATGCCCCAGGCCAAGAGGTTCTTTCTGGCGTACGGAAACTATATCAATCAGCCCGGAAATCTTGTTTAATTCATCACGTAATGCCCGTTTTCTTTTCTGCTTGAGCAGGGTATCAAGACGAAAATCATAGTCAAAATGGTTTTCAATGGCCGACTTGCCCTCTGAGGTGATCAGAATAACCTCATCAATTCCCGAGGCAACAACCTCTTCCACAATATATTGAATTGTGGGTCGATCGACGATGGTCAACATTTCTTTGGGAATAGCCTTGGTTGCCGGCAAAAATCTGGTTCCCATTCCGGCAACAGGAATCACAGCTTTACGAATTTTCTTCATCATCTACTCTCAAGCATTTTTGGGGGTGTTATCATTGCTGATTCCATGTATAAACCCAGCATGGCTGGATCATTATCGCCGGCAACAACCACCAGCAAAGACTTTAGGGTGCCTTGAAAAATTAGAATTTTCGTTCGAGGTCAGGTAAGCGACCATCGGGAGACTCCGAGGAACAGGAAAATTAAAA
>RKSL01000105.1 GCA_008633435.1 Candidatus Desulfobulbus rimicarensis
AGGCATTCTACTCATAAGCAGAAAGGATGCAACCCGTGTCCATCAGGAACAGAATATGGCCAGAAAAACATTTGAAAGCGCACTTGCCAAACTTGAACAGATTACCACAGAGCTTGAAGAAGGTGAACTGGGCCTGGATAAAAGTCTTAAAAAATTTGATGAAGGCGTTCAGCTGGTCACCTTCTGTAACGAAAAACTTGAAGAGGCCAGAATCCAGGTTGAACTGTTACAGAAGAAAAATGGCAAATTATCTGCCGTGCCATTTACAGAAAATCCCTCAGGGGATGAATCTTTTCTGAAATAACAATTCAAGGTTTCCTGTTTTTTAGTTGGTACTCAACAGTACAGTTGGTGTAGACACCCAAGGATATACAATGCTCATTTCAAACATCCCACAGGACACTTCAGCCGACCTGCTGGAGACCATTGATTCGCCCGATGATATTCGCGGCCTCGATATTGCCTCACTTGAGGTGCTTGCCGCAAACATCCGGGAAAAGATCATCTCTACTGTTGCAGAAACCGGTGGTCATTTAGCCCCTTGCCTGGGTGTTGTCGAGCTTACCCTGGCACTTCACTATGTGTTTAACACCCCTAAAGACAAGCTGGTATGGGATGTTGGTCATCAATGTTATGCCCATAAGCTGCTCACCGGACGCAGGAATTCATTTCACACTCTCAGGCAGTATCAGGGGATAAGCGGTTTTCCCAAACGCTCTGAGAGTGAATATGATGTTGTCGAAACCGGGCACAGTTCTACATCTATTTCTTATAGCCTGGGTATGGCCACGGCCAAAGATATCAACGATGATAAAGGCAAGGTCATTGCCATTATCGGTGACGGTTCCATGACTGCTGGTCTTGCCTTTGAAGGCTTGAATCATGCCGGAGACCTGGATAAAGACCTTATTGTCATTTTAAATGACAATGAAATGTCCATCTCCCCTAATGTCGGAGCCATGTCGAGTTTTTTAAGCAGAAAACTCACCTCTAAAACCATGCGACGTCTCAAGGATCATGTTGAGGAACGGTTAAAATCACTTTCCTCTGTGGGCGAAAACATTTTAACTGTCCTGCGTAAGTCCGAGGAAAGCCTGAAAGGTTTTTTTACCCCTGGCATGTTGTTTGAAGCCCTCAAATTTGAATACATCGGCCCCATCCCCGGCCATGAGCTTGAAGATCTGATAGAAACCCTGCAAAATGTACGGGATAACAGCCATGGCCCTGTGCTCATTCATGTGCTCACCCAGAAAGGTCAGGGCTACGAGCCAGCAGAAACAAACCCAGGGGATTATCACGGTGTAGGCCCTTTTGACATTGCCACAGGAAAGCCGCACCCCTCTTCCGGGCCGATTTCTTATACTTCTGTGTTTGGCAATACGCTTTGTTCTCTTGCCCGCACAGATAAACGGGTGGCCGCAATTACCGCAGCCATGCCTGCCGGGACAGGCCTGATGCCGTTTAGTAAAGAATTTCCAGAGCGGTTTTTTGATGTGGGCATTGCCGAACAACATGCAGTGACTTTTGCAGCAGGGCTTGCAATGGAAGGATTGCGTCCGGTTGTGACAGTATATTCCACCTTTATGCAGCGAGCGCTTGATCAGGTGATACACGATGTCTGCCTGCCAAATCTACCAGTAACGTTTGCCCTTGACCGGGGCGGCGTGGTCGGTGATGACGGCCCTACCCATCATGGAGTTTTTGATCTTTCTTTTCTCCGCTTCATACCCAATCTCACGGTTATGGCTCCAAAAGATGAAAACGAACTGCAACACATGCTCTTTACATCCATAAACGCAGATACTCCCTGCGCAATCAGATATCCCAGAGGCAAAGGCGAAGACGTAGCACTGGATAAGGAATTATCTTCATTACCCATGGGCAAAGCAGAGCTTTTGCGAAAAGGCACGGACGTACTGCTTCTTCCCATTGGCAACAGGGTCTATCCAGCACTTGAGGCTGCTGTAGGTCTGGCCAAACTTGGCATTGAAGCTGCAGTTATCAATCCCCGTTTTGTCAAACCCCTTGATAACGTGTTGATCGGAACCTGGGCTGAAAAATGCGGCAGGGTGGTCACAATTGAAGATAATGTCAAAAAAGGAGGCTTTGGTAGTGCTGTGCTGCAGATGCTCCATGAGCTGCACCTTATTCTGCCTGTTCGTCTGCTCGGTTATGGCAATAAGTTCATAGACCAGGCACCCCAGGAGACATTATGGAAAAATGCAGGTATTGATGCTGCAGGGATTATTAAAGGTACCCTGGAGGTAATGAAACACGCAGGATAAAGTGCGCCCGAGACAACCTGTAAAAATTAACCACTGCGAAACGGCATGCTTAATGGAGCGGCGGCCTTCAGCCTTCAGATATTTTCCAGGAAGGGCTGTCGTCTGCCTGCGAGGGGACGACCAAACGATGTTTGCGCTGCTTTTTTTATGCCGGACAAATCGCTGTCAGCCACTTTTGGATTCTCCATTTGAATCAGCCAGTCAACTCAGCCACACAATTTATACAACTGCAACCAGCACTAACAGTCAGAACAGTGATTTGGTCAGCTTACAGCAACCGGTAACTTTCTGAAACAATAGAATTCTCTGCCCAGAGAATGTTCCAAGGAGTACCCATGAAAACATTTTTTCTCTATATAGCCGCTTTTTTTCGATTTATCTGGAAATTCCTGACCACAGGAGCCGCGGTGTTGAGCACATTGATAGTTCTTGCCTTTCTGGCACTTGCTGTCAGTATGTTTTTTAAGCAGCCTTTAAGCGAATTGCCGGAAAATGCAGCGTTGGTTTTTGCCCCACGCGGCAGCATTGTTGAAAAAAAATCCCCCTTTGATCCCATGGCAAGAATACTCAGTGATGTCTCCGGGGCAGCTATTCACGAAGAACTGCTTATTCAGGATGTTATTGAGGGAATCCAGACAGCAGCATCTGATTCCCACATAAAACTGCTGGTCATTGCCCCGGATCGTCTTGAACATGCCAGTCTTGATCAAATACATGACATTGGACTTGCCATTGATGCATTTAAACAGTCCGGCAAAGTCGTTATCGCAACCGGAGATAACTACAGCCAGGGGCAATACTATCTAGCCTCCTGGGCAGATGAAATTTTTCTGCATCCCATGGGAGGGATAAACCTGCACGGCTTTGGAGTGTTTCGTCTTTATATGGCTGATCTTTTAGACAAACTCAGCGTAAACTTCCATATTTTCAAGGTGGGCAGTTTTAAATCTGCATTGGAACCGTTTATCCGCAACAATATGTCAGCTGAGGCCAAAGAGGCCAATCAACAATGGCTGACAACTCTCTGGAATAATTTTTGTGAGGATATTGCCAAAAACAGGGGATTACCTCAACGGGCAATCACCAATGCAGTGAACAAGCTGGCAGATAACATGCAGGCAGCCTTGGGTGATACAGCCCAGATGGCCATGAATAACGGCCTGGTTGATGGTCTTAAAACAAAAGAAGAACTGCGCAATTATCTGAGCAGCCTTGTTGGTCAATCCGCAGAAGGCAAGAGCTTTAAGCAGATTACTTTCAGCCGCTATCTCCAGACAATTGCCCTCACCTCCACACACCCGGATGATGGCAGTGACAAAGTGGCCATTATCACGGCCCAGGGAAACATAGTCTATGGCGATGGCCAGGTCGGCCAGATCAGCTCAGATCGACTCTGCCGCAAGATCCGCCACGCCCGAAAAGATCCATCCATTAAGGCTCTGGTCATGCGGATTGACAGCGGTGGTGGCAGCGCATTTGCCTCTGAGCTCATCCGTCAGGAACTGCTGCTCACGCGTGAAGCCGGTAAACCTGTCGTTATTTCCATGGGTTCAATGGCGGCGTCCGGGGCGTATTGGCTTTCTGCAGATGCAGACAAAATCTTTGCATCCCCAGCAACGCTCACTGGCTCAATTGGTATTTTTGGTGCCATGCCCACTTTTGAAAATTCTCTGGCAAAAATCGGAGTCTACAACGATGGAGTTGGCACAACAGCGCTTGCCGGTGCCGGCAACCCGACACGAGCATTTCCAGAATCAATGAGCAAGGCCATTCAAGCCGGCGTTGAACAGGGGTATCGAAGATTTCTCCAAATCGTGGCTAAAGGGCGAAAAATGTCTGTAGATGAGGTGGAAAAAATTGCTGAAGGCCGGGTATGGGATGGCTCAACAGCGCTGCAACTTGGTCTGGTTGATGAACTTGGCAGCCTGGAAGATGCCATTGATAGTGCTGCAAAACTTGCAGGACTGACAAAAGCAAATGCTCTTTACCTTGAGCAGACAGGTACACCTGTTGAACAACTCCTCAAAAAACTGGGTCGTGCTGAAGCCGTACTGAGTCATTCCAACCCTGCTGTTCTCACTGTTACCGACGCTCTCATGCAGGAACTTTTCAGTCAGTATTCGTTTTTACTTCAACGTGATCCGCAAAACATGTACAGTCACAGCCTGCTGCCCGGTCAGTTTGATTTTATGTGATCCCTGAGCGGCAATGACTGAACCAATAACGCCGGTGCTCCTCTGGCACCAGCTGGGCTGGCCACTACTCAGGCTGCTCTTTTACATTTCCATCGGGCTGTTGGTTGCAAATCTTGTTGAGGCACTCAACTGGACACGCAAAATGGCCATCATAGCACGTCCACTTACCCGGTTCGGCCATTTATCCTCCATTACCGGGGCATCGTTTTCCTTGGCCTTTTTTTCCGGTGTTTCAGCTAATACCATGCTTGCTGAAGCATATGAAAAAAAAGAAATCAGCAAAAAAGAACTTGTTCTTGCCAATCTCTTTAACAGTCTGCCCACCTATTTCCTGCACCTGCCCACCACTTTTTTTATTACAGCCCCACTCATTAAAGGGGCAGCAGTCATTTACATCGGGCTCACCTTTGCTGCCGCCATCTTACGCACTCTGGCTATCACCCTGCTCAGTCATTTCCTGCTTCCAAAAAATTCGGGAGCAGAACTGAAATCTGCAAATACACAACAATCAGACAGCTTAAAAACAGCCTGGAAACGCACAGTAAAACGTTTTACCCGTAGGATAAAAAAAATAGCCCGTTTCACAGTACCCATCTATATACTCTTCTTTTTTCTCACCCGTGCCGGTCTCTTTACCCTGCTCGAAAAGTTCATGGCTGACCATCTAGCATTTCTGTCCTGGCTCTCTCCCAAAGCCTTATCTATCATTGCCCTGCAGGTTGCCGCTGAGTTTTCAGCCGGGCTTGCCGCTGCAGGCGCATTGCTGCACGACGGCAGTATGTCATATAAGCAGATAGTGCTGGCTCTCCTTGTGGGCAACGTCCTCTCGTCTCCAATTCGGGCAATCCGGCATCAATTCCCCTATTATGCCGGGATATTTAAACCACGTCTTGCCATGCATCTCATTTTTTTCAGCCAGTGTTTCCGGACGATCTCCATTGCTGTCATGGCGATGCTCTACTATCTACTGGTTTTTTAACCAGTAATATTCGCTTTTTTTTCCTCAACACGACCGTATTTCCAGGAATCTGGGAAAATATGGGTATTTTATGGCACCTGAAGCCATGAATCGTTACTGTTTCAGTAACTGAAAGTCGCAGCACCAGGAAGAATACGTCCGAATATCGAAATACCAAACAATCGTCAATTTAAAAAACTCAAAATGGATAATTCGCAGGTTACCATGACGCAGTGAGCGAATTTCAAATTTCGAACTCTTCACGATGTGTCAAGAATGGCGAACCAGATCCAACTATGCTGATGTATATGGAGGAATTATGGAGAAAAAAATTCTTGTTGCCGTTGATGGCTCGGTTTTCAGCTCAAACAGTCTTGACTATCTGATCCGCCTGTTCAGGGGGCGTCCGGATATTTCCATCCACCTGCTGAGTATTGTCTCCGCCGGGAGCAGTGACCAGAACTGGATGCTGGATGTTGACCCTCTCCGGACAGATACGCCTGCCGTTGAACTACGAAAAGCCAAAGCAAGCCGTTATCTCAGAGATGCCAGGGAACGACTTTACCGCAACGGATTCAGCAAAGAACAGGTGCTGTTTTCAGTGCAGGCCTCAGCTGGTTCTATTGCCGCAGCCATTCATCATCAAGCCAGTCAGGGAATATTTGATGCACTGCTCATCGGCAGAAGGGGTGTGGGAAAAATTGGTGAAATGTTCATGGGGAGCGTTTCCTCAGATCTGATTAACAGCTGCCATGATATCCCGCTCTGGCTGGTAGACGGCGAAGTACAAACAGCTTCATTTCTCCTGGCAGTACATCCCTCTCCGGAATCACTTCTTGCGGCTGATCATCTTGGGTTCTTTATACAGAATAATCCTGAAACACAGGTCTTTCTCTACCACTCAAGTGCAGTTTTTGGTTCAACCAGCACCACTCGACCTGAGCTGTTTCATGCCCAATGGGGAACTGACTGGTGCAATGCCAATCTTGACACAGACAACCATTTATACAACGCCCATGCAAAAATACTTACAGAGCACGGTATGGCTGAAAAACAGATACACCACCTTCCCCCTCAAACAAACCTTGCAACCAGTAATGACCTGCTCAAGCAGGCCAGATTACATAAATGCGGCACAATAGTCATGGGGCGCAGAGGACAAACCGTTGAAAAAGGTGTTCTGGGCGGTGTTTCTGATCGAACCATGCAGTATGCCCAGGATATTGCGACCTGGGTGGTAGGGTAGCTTCTTAGGACGACACAACTATCTGCTATTTTTCTATAAACTCAACAACATGAAAAGACGTAAACAACCAGTTTCCATCAATCTTTTCAGCGCCAATATCCAGTTCATAAACATCTGCAAAGCGACCTGCTGCATTTGTGCCCTTAAGTTGTACAGTAGTGGTGATTGCAGCGCTGTCCTCTCCGGGCATTATAATTGAAGTATCTGTAAAGTTGAACCGGGTTGTCGGCAGCTGCTTTTTCAGCAGCATGAGATGCTGACTGAATTCTTGTTGGGTGAACTCCCTGTCTATTGAAAATGAGGGAATCTTCACCTCGCAGGGATCTCTGCAGAGTTTTGCGGCCTGCGAAATTTTCTGCATTGTTTCAAGAAGAGGCTCCTGTGCAGTGGTTGAGCAGTATTCAGCCAGCAACGCCAGGTTTTTTTTGATTTGTTGTTCATCTGAGCTGTGCAGCACAAAATAGCCACCAACCACCACACAGAGAATAAGCAAAGAATACACAGCCAGTTTATTATTCACGGTACTACTCCTCCAACAATGCGTTGCATATTTACCTGGCCAAAGACATGACGCTTCATGTCCAAGCCCCGATTATCACCTATAACATAGACCTTACCTTCAGCCACGGTTCTGGGCAAAAGGTTCCAGTCTGAGTTGAATTGCACATAAGGCTCATCTATCTGGCGAGAGTTTATAAACAACACGCCATGCCGGAATTCAAGCGATTCACCGGCAAAGGCTATGATACGCTTAAGCAGCATTACATGCCGACCGGCGAGCCGGACAGTCACCACATCAAAGCGTTTAAATGATGTGTAACCATACTTGGGCCGCCAGCACAATGCATACGATCCGTCATGGTAGGTCGGCTCCATGCTCTTGCCCCTGATTTTGAGCGGTATAAGGAGGAAAGTAAACACCAGGTAGCTGGCAAAACTCACTACAATTACCCGCAACAGAAACTGTGAATTAAGCTCTGGCAGAAAAAAACGCTTCAAAAAAGACATTGTCAATCCTCCTGACAAACCTTGCATAAATTTTGGAAATTCGTATTGTAGAGAAGAGTACAATTATCCCTGCTAAATCACAACAATCAGTAAAGGGTGGTATTTCATGCCAGGACAACAGTTTGGCGATTCCCTTGCCAATGCCCACGATTTTACTCTCACCTATGAGCTGGTTCCCGGCCAGGGATCTGGCGGAAAAAAAGTTGACCTACTCCTTGATTTTGCTGAACAGGCAAAAAATGATGGCCGGATTACGGCCTTATCTGTAACTGATAATGCCGGTGGTCATCCGGCTCTGGCCCCTGTAGCCATTGGCACGGAAATTCAGCGAATCGGCCTGGAACCGCTTATCCATTTCTCTTTAAAGGATAAAAACCGTAACCAGGTGGAAAGTCACCTCTTTCTGTACCAACGTCAGCGGTTTAACTTTTTACTGATTCTCGGTGGAGATTTCCCCAAGCCCACCTACTGCGGACAGGCCAAACCAGTTTACGATCTTGACACAATCCAGACCATTGAACTGGTGGAACATATTAAAGCAGGCCGCTACCGTAATGTAAAAAATACAGATTTATCCACTCAACCCATAGGATTTGAGTGTGGCTGCGTGGTTTCTCCGTTTAAGATGACTGAGGCTGAGCAGGTATGGCAGTATGCCAAGCTACTCAAAAAAATTCGTGCCGGAGCAAAATTCATCATCACCCAGCTGGGATTTGACCTGAATAAATATGAAGAACTCATGCATTTTCTTCGTAAGGCAGATGTCGGGTTGCCTGTTCTTGCCAATGTCTTTGTGCCAAGCCCTGCTGTTGCGAAAATAATGGCCAAAGGTGGAGTACCTGGAGTGCTCCTGCCCCACAAACTCGCAGAACAAATAGCTGTTGAAAGCAAGGAGCAACGCCTTGATCGAGCAGCAGCCATGATGGCTGCTCTCAAAGGCATGGGATATAGTGGTGTTCACCTGGGCGGCAATGGTCTGGATTTTGCTGATGTCAGCACAATTTTCGACCAGGCCGAGGCAATGCAGTCTGACTGGCAGGAATGGTTTTTACAGGCAAATTTTTCGCAACCAAAAATATGGTTTCTATTTCACAAAAGAGATGCACACATCATCCAAAACCCGCTGCACCCGGGTAAACACCCTGCTGGCAAATGGTTAAGCGAGACGGTCCACACCCTGCTTTTTGACAACTCGAAAATCTCCGCGAAACTCTTTGGCAGGTTCTGTCTGCTCTGTGACAAGGCCAGATTACCGAGAAACATCCTGACCACCGGAGAGAATTATATAAAAAAAATCCTCTTTTCCTGCAGAATGTGCGGCGACTGTACCCTGCAGGCTTCAACCTATCTCTGCCCGCAATCCCAATGCCCCAAAAGGCTTGTTAATGGCCCTTGTGGTGGCAGCAACCATGGCAGGTGCGAGGTTTTTCCGGATCGTCTCTGCTTGTACGTCCGGGTCTATAAACGACTTGAGCCGGAAACCACCATCAAACATCTTGGCGCAGAAAATATTCTCCAGCCCAAAGACTGGGCTCTTGAACAAAGCTCTTCCTGGATTAATCATTTTAAATACAACAAACACAAAAAACCGAAGCCGGGCCTTCAATAACAATGAGTAACCGAAAAAACTAACCTGCCAGGGGGCAGGCAATGACCAGCATGAGCCGGTTAACGTCACCGTAAAACACACAATGCATTAATTTTGCAGATGTTTTGCAGGGACAATAATTACGGTTGCAGCCTTTTCGTCCAGTAGATATTGCCGGGCAAGAGCTTGAATATCCGCACCTGTTATGGAGGAAAAATCGTTAAGAATAGTACGAGGCCACTTCAGCTGTACAGGATGTCGGTTTGACCCTTTAAGTACAGAATCCATCCAGTAACGATTTGTGCGAACCATATCCCGTATCGAGGTGAGTACAGGTTCAAGTGCTCGCTCAAGCTCATCTTTGCTGATTTTACCCAACGCCATTTCTGCCCCAATCTGCCGCAGTTTAGCAGCAAGCATCCCCGCCTGTGGCGGAGCAACAATCATCTGCGCCCGCAACACACCATAGCCGGGATCAACCCTGCTTGGCCGGTTATACACCACTGGCGAGTAGGTTGCGCCCAGCTCTTCTCTGATTTGTTTACGCAGACGATCATCAAGAACAGTGGCCAGGATACTCATTCTTCGGGTACGGGAAATATCCCAGAAATCCTCAGTTGGCCAGGCCACCGTCACCATGGCTCGGTCTGTTACTGAATCAACCTGCTGTTGCAGGGTCTTGCCGGATGGAAAGCGTATCTGCACACCTGTTACAGGCGATGTTCTCTTTTGCCTTGGCTTGGAAAAATACCTGCCAGCCCAGGCCACAACATCCTGTTTAACAAAATCACCAACAACAGATATCTCAAGAGCTGCATTGGCAAAAACCGCATCTATCCAGTCATCAACCTGTTTTAATGTGATTTTCTGCATATCGTTCAACGGAACAAAACCATAGCGCGGATTGTTTCCTGCCAGAAACGACTCGCCTTTAAGCTGCATCATGCCCTCGGAAGTACGCTCAAGCTGATTATACATCTGCGCCATCTGTTCCATCACCCGGCTGTATGCAGCAGGTCTGAAAGCCGGATCATTGAGACGAGTAGATACAAGTTGAAAAAGCAATTCTGTTTCAGCCTTCAGCCCTTTGCCACTCAGCACAAAACTCTCCTCTCCCACCACAAAACGTACCCGACTGCTGTATGGTGCCAATGTTTCCTCAAGTTGCTCTTTGGTCAGACCACCTACGCCACTCTCCTCTATCAGTGATTGCGCAAGATACCCCATCCCAGGTACTGGTTCTTCAAGCCTGCCGTGACCAAAGAGCACAGCAATATTAACTTCATTGGGAGCAAAATCGGTTTGTTTGAGGTTCAACACCACGCCGTTTGCAAAGACATACCGTTCAACACCGATTTCAGCATACTCTTTCTTCGTGATCACGGATGAACTTTGCCGGGGAATCGGCAAATATGGAAACGCAGCCAGCTGGTTCCCCTGCCAGGGAAGCACCTCTGCATGCAGACTTCTTTCATAAAGCTGACGAATCTCTGCTGTTACCTGGTCTTTGACCACGCCTTTTCCCGCGGTGCCAGCGACCTCAATCAATCGGCGGGGATGCCATAATTGTTGAAAAGCGCTGTTGACCTGATCAAGATTTAATGACTGGGCAATTTCTGTATACAGCTCCATTTCCTGAGCCGGAGAAAACAGTATTTCATGAGCATTGAGTTTATAAATAAGTTCATCAGCAAGTTGACGACTGTTGCGGCTGTCAGCCTGTTGCTGCTGTTTTTTAAGCGTAGCGAACAGTTCAAGCTTTGCCCGATCCAGTTCGTGTTCTAAAAAGCCAAAACGAAGTGCCTGCTGCAACGTTGTTGATAATAACTGTTCAGTTTGTTGCCATTTTTCTGCAGAGGTATGGGCCACAAGCGATGAATTCCGATACAGCCTGACCAGCTCTCCGGTGTAAAAGTTTGCCTGGGTTATCGGGCTTTCCGGTTGAGCCACCAGATGTTTAAGTCGGTTATCCATTATAATTCCGGCAAGATATTCAGCCAGGGATCGGGTTTCATATTCACGGGTATCTGCTGGTGCAGGCTCATTCCAGACCGACTCAATGGCAACACTGGTATAGCCGAGATCCGGCTCATGCAAAAAAAACACATCTGTACCCTGCTCGGCCACCTGCCCGAAATCGGGACATTGTAATGGTACATCAGCTGCAGTAAGCGATGAAAGATTTTTTTTAATCAGCTTTTGGACAAGTCCTGACTCAGCATCACCCACAACAACCAGAATCATATTTTCCGGCCTGTACCAGGTATCATAGTAGCTTCTGAGTAATGCAGAGTTGGCTTTCTGCAGGGTAGAATCAATGCCAATAGGATTACGTTCGGCAATTTTTGTACCAGCAAAAGCAAAACGCATTCGCTCTTGAAAAAGACGACTTCTAGCAGAATCACGTGCCCGTTTTTCAGCAAGAATGATACCGCGTTCTTTATCAACTTCCTGATCAAGCAGCATGGCGCCTCGCGCATAATCAGCCATGACCACAAGACCTGTCTCCAGGGTTTGACCATCACCTGCAGGGAGCAGCAGTTTATATACTGTTTCGTCATAACTGGTATGGGCATTGGTATCTGCCCCAAACCCCATACCAATGGATTGAAAATACTCGACCAGAGTTCCAGGGGGATAATGGGTTGTGCCGTTAAAAAGCATGTGCTCCAGAAAATGAGCCAGCCCCTGCTGCTCGTCAGTTTCCTGTAGGGAGCCTGACTGCACATCAAGATACATTCCCACTCTATGTGCCGGTTCGTGGTTAGGAAGGATAACATAACGAAGACCATTCTCCAGCTGGCCAAAAACAAGCGCTGGATCAGGAGCAAGATCACTGCTGTCATGGGGCCATCCCCGGGTTACACAGGAGTATTCTGAAGAATCGGAAGTCAGCAGACTGCAGCCGGTCAAGAACAGCAGAATAAGTGAGTAAACAACAATAAAAACCGTTTGACGCGTGCAAGATTTCATAGGCATGTACAGGTATACTGTTTCAAAGGAAGAAAAAAAATACTATACTTCCACAACAACAGGAGTCAAGGGATGTAGCTGGAATCTTTTTTATCATCACCTGGAGTTTTTTCATTTTTCTTTTCTTCCCTTGCAAAAACACTAGAGAAAACCATGATATTTTCAGGACAAAACGGACTGGTACTGGGGGCGAGCCGCAGCATAGGACTTGCCATTGCCCGAAAACTCAGCAGCCAGGGCATGCGACTTGCCCTGCCCTGGTTTGACTGGCCAGATGCCTGCCAGCATATGCAAGACGAGTTTACAGCCATGAACATGGGCCATATATTTATCCAGGCTGATCTGCGTGACCCGGCAAGTGTCCATAATATGGCCGACCAAATACAAACCGAATTCGGCAGCCTGCACCTGCTGGTCAATAATATTGAACGGGGAGGTATGCCCATTCTCCACGGCAGTTATCACCAGCCTGTAAACAAGGAGCAATGGCAACTGGAAATAGAGACAACTGTGCGTGCTAAATGGCTGGTTTTTGACAGCTGTTTTGGCCTGCTTAAAAAGCCGTCACATGCCTCGGTTATCAATATTTCTTCCATTGCCGCAATCACCGGCAGATCAACCCCGGCAGGAGTTCTCTTTAATGACGGTTATGCCGCAGCCAACCGGAGTGTAGGCAGCCTTACTGAAACCTGGGCGCGAACGGGCGCTCCGACAATTAGAGTCAATGAAATAATGGTTGGCTTAATTGATGGCCGACACGGGCCTGGAACACGGGGGTGGGAACTGTTGGACAAGACAACAAAAGAACAACTCATGGCCCACACATTACTGGGACGCACAGGCACACCTGAAGAGGTTGCAGAGGCTGTGATGTTTTTAACCGGTAATGGCTCGTTCATCACCGGTTCTACACTGAGAATAGACGGCGGGTTTGTTCTTGGTGGTGATCAGGTACCTCCAATGCCCGAAGGTGCCCTCTAGCCAGTCGATTCTGTGACCTGCCAACGCTTATAAATCAAGTACCCAGTCAGGAATACGACGGATGATATAGTTGCTGACCATTTCTTTGGCATCATCACCTTTACCGGGATTGACATCAGCCATGACTTCATCATAATCAAACCAGCAAAGCTCTTTATCCTCTTTACTGTAAACAGTCAGAATTCGATGCGCAGGATCATGAATATCTTCTTCTTCCTGAATTGCACCGATCACCCGTGCAGCCTCTTCAACAGATAGAAATTTAACGTCTTCTTCACTCATGGTTCTATCAACACTCTACTCAGACAACATAAAAAAAGGGCGGAAGAGAAAAATCTCCACGCCCCTGATACACGACCTGATGATCAGGAAGGCTTAACAACAGCTCCGGAACGTATACAGCGGGTACAAACACGAATACGGGCTGTGCGACCACTTTCGGTAACTGTCCGAACGGACTGCAGGTTAGGCAGCCAGCGACGCCTGTTTTTATTATGGGCATGGCTGACATTATTACCTGTCGCCGGTCCTTTTCCACAAATTTCACATACTCGAGCCATGATATATTCTCCTTACAGGGTAATTATTTACTAAACCGGATATTTTTACATCTGCCAGCCATAAAAAGCAAGCCCTTTTCGACAATTTCTGATCCAATTCGAGCATTACCAGCAAATAATCGCTCAATAGATACTGTCTTTTTCAGGATCTCAATACGCTGATTTGAATAAAACTGCACTTTATGCACAGCCCACAGGTTTGCATGTCCAGATTCTCAGCAAAAACACTTTTACCACAGCGTGATGCATGGTAGAATTAAGGAAACATAATTTTCAAGGTCAATCTTTACTTCCTGTTGACCTGATCTGTTAAAAAATTCTACATAAACAGGATTTTATGGGTCTATTTGATTTTCTTAAACAACCTAAGTGGAAGAGCAGCAAAACCCCGGTTCGGCTGGCGGCTGTTAAGGAGATAGCAGCCAGTGAGCTGGATACATTGCTGGAAATTATAAAAGATGATACTGAAGATGAAATATGCATTGCAGCCCTTGAAAAAATAACTGACACGCACATTCTTGAACAGCTTGCCCGGGAATCGCTCCGGCCTGCGTTGCACCAAGCTGTCGCAGAAAAACTTGAAACGCGCTACACAGCCGCCCTCTTAAACGATTCTGAACAACAAGTACAAGAGAGTCTGTTACAAAAGATACAAGACCCGCAATTACTGGCAAAAATTGCCGTTCAGGCAAAAAAAGTTGCTTTGCGCGTCAATGCAGTTGATAAGATCCATGATCAGCAGCTGTTAACAGATCTTCTGCAACAGGCTTGCGGCAAAAAGCCAGCTCTTGCTGCTGTTAAAAAAATAACAGACCCCGGATTTCTGCAAATAATCGCTGACAAAGCAGCAAACAAAACAGCCAGAACACAGGCAGCACTCAAACTCCAATCGCAATCAGGCGGAGAGAGCAGCCCCTCATCCACTGCCGGTACTGAGGGAGCTGTAAGCACCAGTGAGCAAACTTTGCCCCCCAATACAACGAAGACAACAGCAAATGCTGAATATGGGCTACTGCTTGAAACAGGCAACAAGTTTTGCAAACAGATAGAACTTCTCTGCACAAATATGGGAGATGGAGCTGAAAACGACTTTGCTGCCATTGTCAGGAAATGGCCCGATTTTTCCGACTGTTCTGATCTCCTGGAGGTCAAAGAGCTTGAGCAGACCTACCGTGATTTATGCATTAATTTCAGTAAAACACATAAAGAATTTCTCAATGAAAAAGATCATTTTGCCACCATTTTAACCCGTTATGATCGAGTCAAAAGCCTCCTTGCAAAAGACAATCTTGCCGGCGCTGAAACCTTGCTTGATGAAACCTTTGCTGACATTGAGCAGACAAACTGGCACTGGATTAATTCTGCTGACATAAGCCAGGATCTCATCCAACTCCGCCAGCAGCTTGAACAGCGCAAAGATGAACTGAGAGGCATTGCAAGCCGGGAAAACGAACAGCTTGAACTGGCCACAGTGCTTTGCGATCAGATGGAAGAGCTGGTCAACAACAAAGAGCGTTACCATCTGGATAAAGAGGCAAAACAACTAACTGAGAAATGGGATGATCTCCCTGAGAGTCTCAAAGACCAGCATCCTGAACTGATCACCCGTTTCCAGAATGCCCGGAAAAATTTCACCCGTAAACAACAGGACTTTTACAAAGAACAGGAGTGGCAGCTCTGGACCAATAAAACCCATAAAGAGGAACTCTGTCAAAAAGTAACTGCCCTGCAAGACGACGATGATCTCCATAATGTATCCAGACTGCTGAAAGAATACCAGGCAGCCTGGAAACAAATCGGCCCTGTTCCACACAAGGATTCTGAGCAGTTATGGCAACGGTTCACAACAGTTTGTGATGAGGTCTATGCCCGGTGCCAGAAGTTTTACGCAGAACTCGACGCGCAAAGAGAACAGGCCACAACTGTAAAACAGGAGTTCTGCGTTCAGGCGGAACAGCATGCCCAGTCCACTGACTGGAAACAGAGCGCAGATTTTTTAAAAGAACTGCAGAAACAATGGAAAGCAACCGGCCCGGCAGAACGTGACCTGGAGCAGGAACTCTATGTCCGTTTTCGCAAGGCCTGTGACACTTTTTTTGATCGACGCAGCGCATTTTATGCCCAGCAGGACGAAAAACGAAAGGACAATTTAGCCGCCAAAGAAGTCTTATGTCGTGAAGTAGAAAACCTGATCAAAACCCCGACCATGGATACGGGCAAACAGATCCAGAAAATCCAGAAACAATGGAAAACCATTGGCCCGGTACCACGGCAAAATGACGAGGAAATTTGGCGCAGGTTTCGCACGTCCTGCGACAGCTATTACACGTGGCTGGACGAACAGCGACAACAAAACCTCGGCCAGAAAACCGCTTTGTGCGAGCAGGTAGTAGCCCTGCTGCCCGAGTCAGATACTGCACCCGTTGAAAAGGGTATTATTGACCAGGTCATTGCCATCCAGAAAAAATGGAAAACCATTGGCCCGGTGCCGCGCAAAGACGCAGATCCCCTGTGGAAACGATTTACCAGCACCTGTGACCGTTTTTTTATTGAACGCAAAAAACTGCAACAGGAAGAAGAAAAACAACGACGTGAAAATCAGATCGCCAAAGAAGATATCCTGCGCCTTGCCGGTGAAGCCATGGAACTTCCCACTGAGCAGGAGATTACCGAGCGCCTCAAAGAGCTGCAACAGCAGTGGAAGGAGATCGGCCCGGCGCCATGGGATCATGAACAAATCTTATGGGATGAATTCCACGGCTTATGTAATGCTTTTTTTGCGAAAAAAAGAGAACGATATCTCGAAAAAACGGCTGTACTTGAAGAAAATTTAAAGAAAAAAGAGGAACTCTGCTTTCAGCTTGAACGCCTTGCCGGAACAGACACTCCAACCGAGGCTCCGGCAACAGACAAAGATCTCGACCTGGCCGAACAGTTTAAAATTGCCAGGGAAGCCAATTTTCTACTGGCAGGAAGCAGCGAAAACAGCCAGCGAAAGCGTGAAGAGGTGCGCCGGATTCAACAGGAGTGGAAACAGGCAGGCAACACCTTCAGGGAAAAAGAGCAACAACTCTGGAAACGTTATCGCAGGGCCATTGACAAAATTTATGCGGACAACCCAACCCCTCAAAACAGAAAAAAATCGTCTCAACCCACGGCCAGTACCAGCGCTGCATAAACAAGAGAAAAAAATCCAGCGCAGTAGACAGATGCGCATACAATCAATCTGTTAGCCCGAAGGATATCTGCAGCAACAGGCTGGCAAAGGTCATCACCCAGTAAAGGTTTGCTGTACATTTTGCCAAAATAGCAGGCGTCCCCGCCAAGTTGTATCCCCAATGCTCCGGCAGCTGCTGCTTCTGGCCAGCCACCATTGGGACTTGCGTGTTTGCCATGATCCCGCAAGGCAATCTGCAGGCTCTTTTCGCCACTGCCTGACATACACGCTGCTGCACTAATTGCCAGTGCTGAAAAACGGGCAGGCAGATAATTCGCCATATCATCCAGCTTGGCTGCCACAAAACCAAAATCTTTGTATTGCTCGTTTGTATAGCCAAACATGGAATCCATGGTATTCACAGATTTATAGACCATGGCAGCTGTGACCCCGCACCACACCGGCCAGACTCCGGCAAAAGCAAGCCCGAAAACAGCACCCGAAGTTGCCCAGAACAGGGGGGCAACAATTCCATCCGACATGTTTTCTGACACACTTTCCACACAGGCACGAATAATCCCGACCTGATCAAGGCCTGAGGTATCCCGCCCGACAATCATTGCCACACATTGTTGCGCTTCATCAAGATCTCTGTCAAGTGCCAGGTGTACCGCAGTTGCATGACCAACAAGATCACGGGCAGCAATGGTTGTGTACAGCACAATGGCAGAAACAAACCAAAACAAAGGCAGGCCGACCCATTTTGAGAGCATGAGAACAAAAGAACAACCAGTAGCAGTGGCTGTCACCACAAACAGCACAGTCAGCAACCCCATACTTTTGACAGACACAGGCAATGAGCGGGCAAAGGCTTCTGTTTTGGTGCAGATCAAACCAATGAATCGGACAGGATGGGGCAGCCAGCGTGGATCACCCAATACAATATCAAGAAGACAGGCTATCCAGAAGATGAGAAGAAAGGTCATGGCAGGGCGTGTTACAAGTTCAGCAGCTGGTAAATCGTATCCATATCCAGCGAACTCCTGACTTGATCTGCCAGCCTGTCAAGGGCCGGTTCAAGATCATAGCAGGCACCTTCCCCGGAAAGCATTGGCAAGCCTCGATTATGCCGCAAACTGTTAATAAAACTGCGTCTGAACTGGTCAGCATCAAAAATGCCGTGCAGGTAACACCCCCATATTTTTCCCGAGTCGCCCGTTAAACCGCAGCTGCTGCCATCATCAAATTGCAGCAATGGCACATGTTCACCAAGGCTGATACCATGATGAATTTCATAGCCATGTACCCGGGTATTGCTTGGTAAATGGCTGCCTTCTTTTCTGATCAGGGTTTTTTCTGCTGCCAGAGTCGTTTTGATATCAAGCAGACCAAGACCACGGACAGTGCTGCCAGCCTCCCCTTCCAGACCGTGAGGGTCGGCAATTTTTTGGCCAAGCAGTTGAAAACCGCCACAGATACCGACTATTTCACATCCCTTAATTGCCAAGGTTACAAGGGCTTTGGCAAAACCACTTTGCTCAAGATAGTTAAGATCAGCCACCACATTTTTTGATCCGGGAAGAATAAGACAGTCAGGTTTTCCCAGTTCGCTTACCTTCCGAATAATGCGTAGATGCACATCCGGTTCTGCCAGCAACGGCTCAAAATCCGTGAAATTTGAAATATGCGGCAAATCAACAACCGCAATTTCAACATGGTCACATTCAGGTCGTGTACTGTCATAGAGACCAGCCTTAAAACTCACTGAATCTTCCTGG
This sequence comes from Candidatus Desulfobulbus rimicarensis, assembly GCA_008633435.1. Classification (GTDB taxonomy): domain Bacteria; phylum Desulfobacterota; class Desulfobulbia; order Desulfobulbales; family Desulfobulbaceae; genus Desulfobulbus_C; species Desulfobulbus_C rimicarensis. The sequence continues at coordinate 18,730 of RKSL01000105.1, forward strand.
GGAAGGTCAAGGTTATTGATAAAAGGGATCACACCAAGAACGGGTTTACCAGTGCGCTCAAAAAGAAAGGCGTGGGCATCATCAAGTAACGATGCGTCACCCCGAAAACGGTTGACCACAAAACCTGCAAGTAGATCTCGCTCCCAAGGGGCCATGACTTCGACATGCCCTACAAATGATGCATACACCCCTCCCCGGTCAATATCGCCCACCAGCAATGCAGGGGACTGTGCATATTTGGCCATCTGCATATTCACAATATCATGGGATTTAAGATTCACCTCGCCCGGGCTGCCAGCACCTTCAAGCACAATACAGTCAAAATCAGCTGACAAGGCATCATAAGAGACGCAAACCTCCTTCCAGGCCTGTTTTTTGTACTCTACATACTCTTTGACCCGCATATTCCCCACCGGACGGCCATGGACAATCACCTGACTGCCCACATCTGAGCAGGGCTTGAGCAGGATCGGGTTCATACGCACATCAGGATCAAGCCTGCAGGCCTGTGCCTGTACCACCTGGGCTCGCCCCATTTCGCCCCCATCCCTGGTCACATAGGAGTTCAGCGACATATTCTGTGCCTTAAACGGTGCCACCCGGACACCATCCTGGAGCAGCACCCGACACAATCCGGCCACCAGCACACTTTTCCCCACATCAGACCCTGTACCAAGCAGCATGAGTGCCTTGTTTTTTCCTCTTTTTTGTCGTTTTTGATTATTTTTACTGTGACCAGCTTCTTTTCCAGGCTGCAGAAGTTTTTCAAGGGCAGCAACAAGACGTTCATTATCCTGTGGGGTTCTCACTGCTACCCGAAAAGCATTATCAGTTAATCCTGCATAGTTATAACAGAGCCGCACTGCAATTTTAAACCGTGTTAACAGCATATCTGCAAGCTCTGTAGCCGTAATTATGGCATTGTCTTTTACAGTTACAAGGAGAAAATTTACTGTGGATGGTGTCACAGACAGCATACCCAGATTGGATAATGCCCTGAAAAGCCATTGCCTGTTTTTTTTAACCTCAGCACAGCTCTGGCGGATATACACTGTATCCCCGATCATGGCTCTGCCCGCAGCAAGCGCCAGGGTATTCATGGACCATGGGGCAAGCCCCTGCCGGATTTTCTGGCAAAACTCAGCCGATGCTGCCAGAAAACCAAGCCGTAACCCTGGAACCGCAAAGAGTTTAGTTAATGAACAGAGGACAATGATATTAGGCAGGGCGCAGCCCACACTGGCATAGTCTTCCACAAAACCGGCAAAAGCCTCATCCACAAGAAAAGTTGTTTGCGGATGTTTTTTGCAAAGTGCAAGCAGTTCGTTACGGGGGATCAACCGGCCAGTGGGATTATTGGGCTGTCCCAGGATGACAACATCGCCGGGCTTGCAACATTGATCAAGCAGGTCAAGATTTGGCTGATAATGGTCTTTGGCCTGCAAATGCACAGTTTGCACAGCAATACCTACCTGCTCACAACTCCTGTAATAATCAATATACGAAGGCACTGGCAACAATGCCCGTTGACAATCAAGCGTGCGCAGAGTGGCAAAGAGCAGCTCTGAAGTCCCGTTTCCCGGAACAATCTGGTCAGGAGCAAGCCCTGTTACCACGGCTATTTCCCGGCCAAGTCCGCTTGCCAGAGGATCGGGATAATGGATAATCTCAGGCAATGTCCTGGCCAGCACATTCCAGACATATTCGGGCGGGCCCAGGGGATTGATATTTGCACTGAAATCGAGAATTTCCTCGGGCTGGCAGCCCAGTTTTGCAGCAAGCCTGCCAATATTGCCACCATGACCGCTCATGCGCCGACTCCTGCAAACAGAACAAAAATAAAGGCCACTACGGCCTCGGCAAGTTCACAGACCGCACCCAGGGTATCACCGGTGGCTCCCTTGATTTTATATCTACAGTACCAGCCAAACACCAGCACCAGCAGGGCCACGGACAAAGCAGCAGTAACGCCTGGCACACCTCCGCAAAACAATGACGCAGCGAGCAGAAAAGCCCATCCACAGCAGGCAGCAACACGGGAATTCTGCGAATAAAACAGACTGGCCAGCCCGCCTTGAGAACGGGCATAGGGGAGAATTGCCATGAGCAAGACAATAGCGCAGCGACCGGCAACAGGCATAAAAAAGGCCCCAGTCAACAACCCCCCGTGGCCAAGCGAACCAAGACAGACAACTTTGCCAAGCAACACAAAGACCAAGGCAAGAACGCCCATAACCCCGGTGGCAGAATCTCGCATTATTTCAAGCATCTGCTCTTGAGGCCGTGAGCTGAAAAAACCGTCTGCC